>CAYWMR010000054.1:0-7078 GCA_964458965.1 uncultured Occallatibacter sp.
GATCCAGCCAATTCATCTGTCGGTTCGGGCGCCCGAATGCACAATCCTGTCTCAGTACTTCACAACGCAATCCCTAAAAGAGCTCGCGCTTCCGGGGGCCCTCCAGCGGCTCCTTGTCGGCCCAGACCGACTGATCGGGATTGGCCCAGACCTTGCGCCCACGTGTCTTTCCAAGCGTGAACATCCACCACATCAGCACAGTCACATACACAAGCATGTTGGCGTCGACCAGCTTTCGACCGATATTCAGGATGTGCAGGTAAGCCGTCAAATCCGTCGGTGCCGCTGTTGTGGCCATTGACTGCCACAATCCCTGCACAACCAACTGTCCCAGAGCCGACATGGAGAGTCCGATGGCCAGCCTTTGTTCGTAAGAATGCCAACCCGCATCGAAGCGGCGACCAAAATAAAACACGAGCGGACACAGCTCGATTGTGAGCACGTTCACCAGAAGTGCGCTCTTCTGCGCCACCAGTTCCAGCAGGCGCAGCACCGCAGCGGCTGAATCCGTGCTCAGAGACTCCGCATCGGGCCATGGTCCCCAAATGGCGATTGCAGCGGCGGCCACTGCCACAGAAGCAAGTGTCCAGATGATCCAGGTCTTGCGCTTCACACCTCTGAAGACACGGCGTGCCAGTTCTACAAGCACCAGCAGAAGGGCCAGCACCGCCAAATTGTCCATTACGATGGAGACAACATTCATTGTGACCGACGGCTTGTCGTGCGCTAACCTGCTCAGCTCCGTTCGGATGCCAACCAGGAAAAGGTTCGCCATAAACAAGGGAAAGGTGCGTTGACGGACGCGCCAAAACAGGATCAGCAGCAGAACCGTCAGTTCTGCCAGAGTCATCCACCAGAGCACTAAAACTGCCGAAATTCCAAAATCGAAGTTCATTCTGTTTGCCTTGTCTTGCCCGCAGTTTACAGCGCCTCTCCGGTTGGGGCAAAACGAAACCATTCACCCGAGTGCTTTTTGCCTTTTGGTCTGGAGTACTGGGTCGCGGTAGCCGGACTTTGACCACAGGCTGCGTCAAGGACGCACGGGATTCGGCGAAAACTGAAGAATCTCGCTGAATGCCGCAGATTGTGTACTCAGTCTAATCGCGCACGCCGCAAAGAGTCCCTTTAAAAACGCGTGCGAAAAACTCTGCCGCCCCATTTCCGTAAAGAACTGCTTCCCAAAGCAGCCCTCGCGCATCTCAAGTTGCATGAGTCAGGAAAAGGCAACATTCGGAGCCGGCTGTTTCTGGGGTGTGGAGGCGGCCTTTGCCGCCATACACGGGGTCACGGCAACAGCAGTTGGATATGAAGGCGGGCAATTGGACCAGCCCAGCTACAGGGATGTCTGCACCAATTCCACCGGCCACGCCGAGGTGGTTGAGGTCGACTTCGATCCCTCGGTGGTTTCGTTTGAGCAGCTCATCGACGCTTTTTTTTCGCTTCACGACCCCACCACCCTGAACCGCCAGGGCCCGGATTGGGGCACGCAGTATCGTTCCGCCATTTTCTTTCACTCGCCCGAGCAGGAAGCGCAGGCGCGCGCAAAAATAGAGCAGCTCACCGCGGAAGGGCGCTTCAAACCAAAGCGCATTGTGACCAAAGTCGAGCCGGCCCAAACCTTCTGGCGGGCTGAGGAATACCACCAGCGCTATTTGGAGAAACGCGGCCAGGCAAGCTGCCACATTTAAGCCGGCAAGGGGCTATTCCGCGGCAGGTTGCTCCCCACCCTCGGCGTGCTCGGCGATATCGTCGTCCGCTTCCGCAGGAATGGCGTCCACGATCAAGACTTCTCCAACTCCGCCCGCTCCCGGCTCATCCATCCAGAACCAGACAATCCACCAGACCAGCACCGCCAGGTAGACAACCTGCCTACCATTCGCCAGCCTGCTTCCTAGATCCACCAGGCGATTGACGTCTGCCTGACTGTGAGGGGTAGTCCTGGTGGCAATCAATTGCCAGGCTCCCAGCACAATGATTTCGGAAATCGCCGCTGTCGACAGGCCAATTGCGATCTGTTGCGGATGGCTGCGCCACGGGGCCTTGAAGCGGCGTCCAAATATCGCCACTACGAGGCCCAACTCGACTGCCAAAAACTCCACCAGCAGATTGCCCTTTTGTCCCACCAGATCCATGAGCCGAAGCGTTGCCAGGTGCGAATCCGCTGTGAGCGTTTTCCATGCCGGCCATGGTCCCCAGGCCGCAAGCACGCCGCAAGCGACGGCCACCATTCCCAACGTGTTCACAATCCACAATGAGCGCTGTACACCGCTAAAGGCACGCCTCGCAACCTCCACTAAAACCAGCAGTCCAATCAGGAATCCCAATATGCCCAGAGTGATGAAAATCGTGCTGATCTGGATTGGCGCAATCCGCCCATGGAGCAGTCTGCCGATCAACATGCGCAGGGTGACAAGCGCAATGCTTGCCGTGAACCACGGAAAAAGCCGCACCCGGTCGCGCCCCAGCAATACCACCAGAAGCACCAGCAGTGCCGCAAACGTAAGCGTCCACAGAACCTGCGCGGTCGAGAAATCGAAATTGAAATGCATTAATGCCTTGTCCAGCCCACAACGGGCCCGCAGGGGCTGTCTGTGCTGTGCTCATAGCGCCGGCCGCACCCCAAAGTTCCTCGGAGGCCCCCTACAGCGCCGCCAGAGCCTCCGTCTGCCCCGGAAACAGCCCCGCGTACTTGGTTATCCCCACCATGGTGAACACCTTGGTGAAGTGCGCCGACAGCCCAAAGGCATACACCTTCTGGCCGGCATTCGCAGCTTCCATCAGCAATTGGATCACCAGCGCGATTCCGCTGGAATTGATGTAATCCACTTTGGTGAAGTCCAATAGTACCTGCTTGATTGTGCCTTTCGGCAATGCCTGGTATGCCCCCAAGACCGCCTCCTTAGAGGTGCTGGCAATGTCGCCCTCAAAGCGCAGTACGGTCACCGCATGCCCCGCCGGGGAAGTTAGCTGGTCAACTCGCGATTTGGTTTCACTCTGCACGATCGATTATCTCCGTTCTCTTTATTCGGTTTGGGCCGCCGCTCCAGCCCGCTCATGCATCTTTATCCAACCGTATCACCAGCCGGACATAACTCGCCCTGCCTTCCGAGCCGGCTACCCACTCCGCCTCGTCCACCAGCGCCTGGATCAGGAACATTCCCATCCCGCGCGGATCTTCTTCGCCATGCATCTTGCGGTCGATGTCCGGCTTGGCCTGCTTCTTGCTCATCCCCTTGCCGTCGTCGATCACCTTCACTTCCAGTGAATCCACACTAGCGCTCAGCACCACTCCGACCGAGAGTTTTTCGTTCAGCCGGTTCCCGTGCTCGATTGCGTTGATGCACGCCTCCGCCACCGCAGTCTTAAGGTCTTCGACCCGTTCTTCGGGAAAACCCATCAGCTTAGCCACTGCCGAAGCCGTACTCATGGCTACCTTCTCAAATCCCATCCGAGATGGTAGCCGCACCTCCACAGTGGTGGTCTTTATCTCGCTCATGCCGGCATCTCTTGGTTACTCCTCCACCGGCAAAGAGCCAGTGCGGTCATGTCGTCCGACTGCGGGCCCCCTTCAGAAAACTCCACGAGGCTTGTCCACAATGCATCGAGAATACCATTGGCCTTCTGCTCAGGGCACTTGGAAAATTGATCTAATAGCCTTTCGGGACCAAATTCCTCATCCCCCCTGAAAACTTCCGTCAGCCCATCGGTATAGAAAAGCAGCCGTGTTCCTGGCGCAAACCCGTGCCGTTCGCTGGTGTAGCGCATCCCCGGCAAAAGGCCCAGAGGCGTTCCTGTGGCCTGAAACTCGTGCGGCTCGGCGCCAGGCTCCACAAGGAAGCCGGGGTTGTGGCCGGCGTTGACTACCTCGACCTCGCCAAGCTCTGGATATAAGCGGAGGAAAATTGCCGTGACATAGCGGCGGCGCGCCTCGTCACCCTCTTGCCAGTGATGCTGGTTCATCAGGGTGGCAAGCTCGTCAAGCGGCATGCCACTGGCGGCCATGGCGCGGAATGCCGATCGAAAGCTGGTAGCCATGATCGCGGAAGCCAGTCCTTTTCCCGCCACATCGGCCACGGCAATCAGGAGGCTGCCGTCAGGCTGCTCGACGATATCCAGATAATCCCCGCCAACCTCATAACAGGTAACCGACTTGAAACTCACCGAGTAGCCGGCAATCTCCGGCAGCTTCTGCGGCAGAAGCGACCGCTGGATCAGGCGGGCGGCGTCGAGATCCTGCTGCACACGCGCAAACTCCACATTGCGCTTGTGATTTCGTGCGTTTTCCAGGGCGACGGACGCCTGCAATGCCAAGCCCTCAATAAAGTCGGCCTCATAGATGGTCAGTTCCCGTCCATCCGGCGCAGCCACCACAAGCTCGGTCATGCGCGTACCGGCGCGGTCGAGCAATGGATAGTAGGACAACGGAGAGCCAGCCATTTGGGAGCCGGCTATTTGGGAGCCTTGCAGGCCACCAGCGCCGGCCGCCCCGCTATCGTCGGGAATCACCGGGTCACCATAAGCTAGCCCGGTCCCCGGAAACGCAGCCCCGGCCATCTCAAGCTCTCGCACCACAATGCGCAGCACCTGCTCCAGCACCGCTTCCTCGTGGATAGTGGAATGGACCTGTCTGGAGGCCTCGAGAAGGGCCTGCAGGCGCGCCACCTGCTGCTGCAGGTCAATCGTCTCGCCGCTGCCCGGGATCTCGACCCCAGTCGCCATTCCGCCCTAACCTCCGTGGATTCCCCACTCTAACACGACGAAGCCATTGTTGTTTTGAAAGAATTTAGCCAGCCGATGCGCCATTTAATCCCCAGTTTGTATATTCACCAGCACATCCGCCGCATTTCCGCCCTGCGATACCGGGCCCGGCGAAACAGTATTGGTCTGGGGAGCCCGCCAGTGGTCTATATAGCTGATTCTATGCACGCAACCTACGGTGCAGTTGGGTGCGCAGCTTTTCGCCGTGAGGAACTCCCGCTTCACATCCGCGGTCGTATAGTCGGCAATCGGCACGCCGGGGTAGCCGCGCTGCTGGCTGCAGTAGTGGACCAGGCCGTCCTCGCAGATATATAGATAGCGGGAGCCGGCTCGGCAGCGCCAGTCGTTGGGCAGGCCCTGCACTATAGCTTCCTGAAACTTGTCGAACTGGGCGTAGTTGGTCTTCCTGCGGTGGCTCATTTCGAAGTAGACGCGGGTTTCGTCCTGGTTGAGGGGCTTGAGTTGGCCGCTGCCGTCGTGGATGATCCCGATGGTGGATTCGAAGCCCAGCTCGAGGGCGCGCTTGCCGATGACCAACGCGTCGTTGGGATTCTTGAAGCCGCCGCCGACTACGGAGTTGATGTTCACGTGAAACTCGGCGTGGTCGGCAAGCATTTGCAGCTTCTTGTCGAGGACTTTGAGGCTCTTTTTCGACACGTCGTCGGGGACCAGGTTATCGATACTGATCTGCATGTGGTCCAAGCCAGCCTGGTTAAGCTGTTCAATCCGGGCAACATTCAAGAGGTAGCCGTTGGTGATCATGCCGGCGATGGCGCCGGTCTTCCTCATGCGTCGGATGATGTCGTCGAGGTGCGGATGGGTCAGCGGCTCGCCGCCGGAGATGCCGATCATGGCCGTGCCGAGGCGGCCCAGGTGGTCGATGCGCCGGTACATTTCGTCGAGAGGCACGGGCTCAGAGACTTTGTCGAACTCGTTGCAGTAACCGCAGCTGAGGTTGCAGAAGCGCGCGGGGATAATCTGCGCCAGCACCGGGTGCGAGGTGTGGGCCAGGGCGCGAACGACCATGGCATACTCGCGGGCCTTGCGGCTTGCTTGAATTGCGCGCCCGCGCACCGTCGATCTCCTGGGGGTTGCCATTGCTTCTATTGAATCATAGTTGAGGGATTAGGGATTAGGGATTAGGGATTAGGGATTTCTAGGTTTATGTGGAGTTGCTCTGGAATCGCTCCAGGAGTGTGTGGAGGGATTTGCGAATTGCTTTGCATATTAATAGAGGAAACACGCGCAGGATTGAAGAAAGGGGCCGAAACAGCGACATTTAAGCGCTTTTAAGCGTGTTTAAGAGTGCAATAAGGGCGTCTACGACGCAAGAGACGACGTTTTCTGTACACATAGCTGCAAAAGGGCTGAAATGTGGTGTTATAGGCGGACATTTGAACGGGCAGGCAGAGCTTTGGACCGGCAAACGGAGCGGCGATTGGGCGGAAAAGGGGAAAACGGATGCGAAATGAGGTACGGCAGAGGGCGCGGCGGGACCTGGATGAGAATCTTCGGGTGTTCCAGGGCAAGAGGATTCGGCGGTCGAGGTGGGGATGGCTGCGGGGAGTTCGTCAGGCGCTGGGAATGCGTGTGGGTGAGGTGGCGAAGCGGCTGAAGGTGGTTCAATCGGAGGTCTACCGGCTGGAGATGGCGGAGGTTCGGGACTCGATTACGCTGAGGAGACTGCGGGCGGCGGCGGCGGCGATGGGATGCGAACTGGTGTACGCGGTGGTTCCGGTGAATGGGACGCTTGAGGATTTGGCCGAAGCGCTGGAAAAAGAAAGGAAAAAACACAAGACGGCCAAGCAGAGGCGTCTGGCAAAAGCTGATCCTTATGGGCTGGTGACGACGGTGACCGCGCTGCTAGAGCTGGCAGATTGGCATGAGGGGAAGAGATGATGGGGTAGGGAGTAGGGAATAGGGAATAGGATGGGCGAGCGGGGTGGGCGCGGGCGAGGGCGTTTTCGGCGAATTGTCTGGAAGGCAGGAGGTCGATTGACGGTGGCTCCGTCGCGGGCATTCTGTGTGGCCGTAATTGCCGGCTCCATGAGCCATACAAACTACCGATGCTCGCATCTGTCTCCTGAGAGCACGGGCACTCCGCCCCGGAGGGGCCGGATGAAAATAGCCACGGGTGAAGCCCGTGGAAACCATGCCTAAAAATGCCACGCCGTCCTGTAGGGACGGCATGACGGGCCGCTCGCCTGAATGACGGAGGATTCGTCGCGGCTGCTCAATCCGCCCCGCTGGGGCGGAGGGAACTGGTTTGGCGCTCCACCCCGGATTGCGTTCGCTGGCGAACTCCATCCGGGGCTATTAT
>CAYWMR010000054.1:7178-17416 GCA_964458965.1 uncultured Occallatibacter sp.
TGCCTTGCGCAGGGACGGCATGACGGGCCGCTCGCCTGAATGACGGAGGATTCGTTGCGCCTATTCAATCCGCCCCGCTGGGGCGAAGTACGGAGACCTTGCGGGGCGCAGGGACGGGGTGATTCAACCCCAAACATAACGCGGGTCGTAATCAATCCCGTGCCGCTTCAAAATAGACAAGAACTCTGCCTGGAAATCCCGTTTCCGATGATGCTCCTGCTGACCGGCGATATAGGCCACGGTGGCATTCACCTGCGAACACCCCACGCTGAATGCCCCATACCCTTTTTGCCACTCAAACGTCTTCAACCCGCAATTCTGGTGCAACCACAACGATGACCCGCCCTTGATCTTCTGCATCGCATTGGCAACCGTCACCGTCGAGGGCAAAGAGAGAAGGAGGTGCGCATGGTCGCCGGTTCCGCCCACCGCGAGCGCCGTGATCCCATTTTCCCGCGCAATCCCACCCATATACGCCCAAAGACGCCCCTGCAACTCCAGCGTGAATTCGTTATGGCGTTCCTTTGTCGAGAAAACACAGTGAAACAGTGCGGAGCAAAAGGTATGCGCCATCGAGAGGACCCTCCAAGCGAGTATCATACCGCCCCTACAGGGCGGTGCAGTTCGCCTCGTCCTAATCCCAGGGTTTCACCCTGGGCTATTCTCATGCCCTCCCTACGGGAGGCCTGGGCTGCATGCTTAACAGGACCGCAATACCATGCCGCCCCTACAGGGCGGTGCAGTTCGCCTCGTCCTAATCCCAGGGTTTCACCCTGGGCTATTCTCATGCCCTCCCTACGGGAGGCCTGGGCTGCATGCTTAACAGGACCGCAATACCATACCGCCCCTACAGGGCGGTGCAGTTCGCCTCGTCCTAATCCCAGGGTTTCACCCTGGGCTATTCTCATGCCCTCCCTACGGGAGGCCTGGGCTGCATGCTTAACAGGACCGCAATACCATGCCGCCCCTACAGGGCGGTGCAATTCGCTTCGTGCCTAATCCCAGGGTTTCACCCTGGGCTATTCTCATGCCCTCCCTACGGGAGGTTCGACCTGCAGCCCTTGCCAAGTCGCAGCTGGCCGGTCCCCAAATGCGAAGGACCGGGGTACCCACCGCTACAGGTTGAATCTGAGAATCAGGCGGTCGAGGTGCTGGCTACTCGGAGCGGAGGGCTTCTACTGCGTTTACTCTTGCGGCGCGGGCTGCTGGGACTGCCGACGCTAATACTGCCGCGCCCAGAATTACTGCTGCCGATGCTACAAACGCCAACGCGCCGGGTTGGTGGATTTCTGCTACATATTTTGCGATTACGCGGGAGAGCGCAAAGCCTACCAATACGCCTGCGCCAACGCCTATGGCGGCCATGGCTGCGCCTTCGACCAGGACAATGCGCAGAATGTTGCTGGGCAATGCGCCCAGAGCCATGCGGATTCCGAACTCGCGGGTGCGGCTGCTGACGCTGAAGGCAAGCACGCCGGCAACCCCTACGACTGAGATCATGAGCGCCACGGCTGCGAAACCGCCGAACACAATGGCGTTGAGCTTGTCGGGGGTGAGGACCTCGGCGCGAATGTCGCCCAGGGTGCTGGCCTTCTCTACAGGCTGGTCGGAGGACATATCGTGGACGGTCTTGGCGATGGAGGGAACGAGTGCGTAGGCATCCTGATGAGCGCGCACAAAGAGGCGGTTACTCCATCCTTCCTGGTCGACGGGCTGGTAGATGGTCATGGTGGGGGACGGGATGATGTTTTCGTCGTCGAAGTCGGGGACGACGGCGACGATGCGGCGCGGCTCTCCACTGATGCCGATGAATTTGATCACGCCGTCGGTCCACTGCAAATGGCGGTTGAGCGCGTTCTGGCCGGGATAGAGGAGGTTGGCGAGGCTCTGGCTGATGATGACGACGCGCTCGGCGCCATCCTTGTCGCCGTCGTCGAAGTCGCGGCCCTGGGAGACGGGGACTCCGAAGGTGGCGAAGAAGCCGGGGGAGATGGAGCGGAACTTGGCGCGGAAGTCCTGGCCGTCGGGGCGCTTTACGCCTTGCGCGGCGAATTGAAGGCTGAGGTTGAGGCCCTGCTCGTCGCGCCAGGGAACGCCGAAGGCCTCGGAGACGTGTTCGACGCCGGGGAGGGCGGCGACGCGGCGTTGGACTTCGCGATAAAACTCGCCGACCTGGAGGGGCGTCTTGCCATAGTTCATGACGGGGAGATTGACGGCGAGGACGTTTGCGGAATCGAAAGGCGGGCGGGTTTGCTCGAGGACGAAGAGGGTCTTCATGAGTACGCACGCGCCGGCGAGGAGCAGGAAGGAAGCGGCGATTTGGGTGACGGCAAAGACGCGCAGACGGCGGCTGCCAGCTCCGGCAACGCGGGTTCCGCGGCCGGTTAGGCCGCCTTGCGGGGAATTGGCCGAGGGGAGGCGGGGAATGTATGCAAGGAAGAAAGCCGCAACGAGGGCGAGGGCAATGCCGAACCAGACCAGGCTGAAGTCGAGGGTCATGTCGGCGGCGCGGACGGAGAAGCGCGCGGCATAACGGCTGAGGACGGCGACCATGGGAATGGCCAGAAGCAGGGCGGCGATGGCACCGCTGGAGCAGAGGACGAGGCTTTCGGCCAGGAGCGAACGGCGAAGGACGGCGGTGCTTGCTCCCAGGGCGAGGCGGATGGCCAGCTCGGGCTCGCGGCGGACGGTGCGCGCGAGGACAAGGTTGGCGACGTTGGAGCTGGCGATGATGAAGAGCAATCCAGATGCGGCGAACAGGATCCAGAGGATGGTGTTGGCGCGGGCGTTGATCTGGTCATGCATGCGGGTTACGCCGATCGTCCAATGGTCCCCGGTCTTGTAGACCTCAGGATGCGCGGCGAGCATGGAGCCGTAGACGGTGGAGAGCTCGGCTCGCGCGGCGTCGACGGTTGCGCCGGGAGCGAGGCGCGCGAATACTTCGGTCATGCGATGCTCGCGGCCGGTGACCATGGTGGCGGAAAGATGATGCGGGCTGGTAACGATGTTGGCGATGATTTCGGTGGACACGGGATAGGGGACCGATGGCTCGAGAACGCCGACGACGGTGGCGGAACGGGCGCCGCAGCAGCTCTCGAGGCGGACGGTTTTTCCAAGGACGCTGGGATCGGAGTGCAGGGAGGTTCGCCAGAAGTGATAGGTGAGCACGATGGCTCCGGGGGCATTCTGGCCGTCGTCGGCGGAGGTGAGCAGGCGACCGAGGACGGGGTGGAGGCCCATGACTTCAAAGTAGTTGCCATCGACCACGCCGGCGGGGATTTCGCGCGGAGTGCCGAGGCCGACGATCGTGAAGTCTATCTCGGAGAATGTGCCTAGCTCCTGGATGGACTTGAGGTTGCTGCCGATGTCTTTGATTTCCGGAACGGAAAATGTGGCGTTGGCCTGGTTGATGCCGGGGGCGCTTTGGCGGATGTAGAGCAGGCGGTCTTCGTCTTGATTGGCGAGGGGGCGCAGGAGCACGGCGCGCACCACGCTGAAGATGGCGGCGTTGGCTCCGATGCCCAGGGCCAGGGTGACGGCGACTGTGATCCACAGGGCAGGAACTCGCGCCAGGGAGCGGACGGCGATTTTCAGATCGCGCCAGAAAGCCATTTTAGACCTCCAATGAGGCAGTTTTTTCTGCCTGCATTTTAACCGGGGAAAGGGTTGCGGAGTAGTACGTGTTGACGATTATGTTGATATCAACTAATATGGCGCTGTGTCAAGTGGAAAAGCATTGCCGTACGAAGCGACGTTGATGGTGCGTGATTGCTGTCTGTGTCTGCATGTGCAACGGGCGGCGCGCGTTTTGGCTCGGCGTTTCGACGATGCTCTGCGGCCATACGGGCTGACCAACGGGCAGTTCTCGCTGTTGATGTCACTGAACCGGCCTGAGCCGCCTGCGATGGGGCCGGTGGCGGGGTTGCTGGCGATGGATCGGACCACCTTGACCGCGGCGTTGAAGCCGCTGGAGCGAGGTGGATTGGTAAAGATCGTCCCGGACCCAGCGGATGGGCGAAGCCGTATTTTGAAACTCACGGTGAAGGGGCGCAACCTGCTGGCGCGGGCGCTGCCGGTGTGGAAGAGCACGGAAGAGGAAGTGGAGCGGATGATTCCGGGTGAGGCTCCTGAGGCACTGCGGCGGGGGTTGCGGGCGCTGGCTTGAAGGCAGCCGACGTTCCGCCAGATTTTGGGCCTAACCATGTCACAGCGCGGGGGCGATGGAGGGCTCGGGGACTTTTACGGCCGTTGTCTGATGGCTGTGGGATGTTGCTTGCTCCTGGTCCTTGTACTGGAGTTGATAGAGCTTCCAGTAGAGGCCGCGCTTGGCTAGCAGTTGCTGGTGGGAGCCGATCTCGCGCAACTGGCCCTTGTGCATTACCAGGATGGTGTCTGCACGCTGAACGGTGGAGAGGCGATGCGCTACCAGGACGCTGGTGCGACCCTCTATCATTCGCTCGAGTGCGGCACGGATGCGCAGTTCGGTGTCGGTATCGACGCTTGAGGTGGCCTCGTCGAGGATGAGGATGCGCGGGTTGTAGGCCAGCGCGCGGGCAAAGTTGATGAGCTGCTTTTGGCCGGTGGACATGGAGTTGCCGCGCTCGCCTACCGGCTCGTCGAGCTTGTTGGGAAGGCTCTCGATGAAGTCCAGTATGTTGACGTCGCGCGCGGCCTGATGGAGTTGGGCATCGGTGATGTCCTGATTGCCGAGGCGAATGTTTTCGCGGAGCGTGCCGGTGAAGAGAAATGGGTCCTGCAGAACGACGGCGAAATGCTTGCGCAGGGTTAGGAGGTTCTGCTCGCGGAGGTCTACGCCGTCGAGAAGAATCTGGCCTGCGGTTACATCGTAGAAACGCATCATGAGGCTGGTGAGTGTGGTTTTGCCTGCGCCAGTGTGGCCTACGATGGCTACGGTTTGGCCGGGCTCGATGGTGAAGGATACGTCTTTGAGTATCCACTCAATGTCTGGAATTGCGGCCAGGGCAGCCGAAGGATTTACCTCAGGGGCTAAAGCCCCGCGTCCATCCTGGAGCATATGTGGCACGACTAAAGTCGTGCCCTGACACGGTTGAGAGTTGGAATCGAGATCTCCGGCGGCGGAGACGGCGGCGCGCTGGGCTTCGGTTAATTTCTGGTAGGTGAACCAGACGTGGCGGAATTCAATGCGGTTGGATCCATCGCCTTGTTTGGGATGCGTGGGATCGACGATTTCGGGAGGGGTATCGAGCAGCTTGAAGATGCGCTCGCATGCGGCCATGGCCGATTGCAAGATGTTGTACTTGTCGCTGAGGTCCTGAATGGGGCGCCAGAATCGCATGGAGTATTGGATAAATATGTTCAGCGTGCCGATGGTTACCGCGCCTGCCAGCACGCCGAATCCTCCACGCCAGACGACCAGCGCAATGGCCACTGCGGAGAGCAGATCGACCGCGGGATAGTAGAGCGCATAGGCGAAGATGGTGTCTTTGAAGGCGATCATGTGCTGGCGGTTGACCACCTCGAAGTCGTCGTATGCGCGCTGTTCACGATTAAACAACTGCACCACCATCATGCCGGAGACGTGCTCCTGGATGAAGCTGTTGATGCGGGCAATGGCGGCACGAACGCGGCGATAGCTTTCTCGGACATGATCGCGGAAGAGGCGCGTGACTACCAGAATCAATGGCAGGACGGCGAATGCAATGAGCGCCAGCCACCAGTTGATGCTCAACATGACGATGGCCATGATGGTGAGGTTGAGGAAGTCGTCGACGATGGAGAGAACGCCGGCGGTAAACATTTCGTTGATGGCGTCGACGTCGCTGGTGAGGCGGGTGACGAGGCGGCCAACGGCGTGATTGTCGAAGAAGCCGATGTGCATGCGCTGCATGTGGCGGAAGATGTCGCGGCGCAGGTCGAACATGATTTTCTGTCCGGTCCACTGCATGAGGTAGGTCTGAATGAACTCAAAGAAATAGGCAGACAGGAGGACGATGAGGTAGAGGGCGGCGAGATCGGTGATGCCCTTTACGGGATCGGCGGGCAGGCGGCGGCCAAGCCAGTTGGTTATGGGGCCGGTTTTGCCGGAAAGATAGGTGTCGATGCCGACCATGGTGAGGTAGGGGCCGGATACATCGCTTGCCGATTTGAAGGAGACGGCCAGCGCGGAGACGACGGCCTGCCACCAATAGGGGCGCAGGTAATGAGCAAGCCGCCGGATGAGGCGCGAGTCGTAGACCTTGCCGACCGGGTCTTCGTCGCGTTTGGGCGGGGCTTGCTTTTGGCCTTCGGATTTTGAGGGCTTGCTTTGCTCGGTTTGCGCCATGGGTGCGGTGGTTTGACTGCCTTCCTTATTGTACGGGGCGGGAGGGGAAAGGCGAGCGGGGCGCGGGTTGAGGTGGGGTTACATTGCCTCTGGGCTCTCAATGCCGAGCCAACTTAGGACGACGATCAGCTCGCGGAGAGCTATGGCGGCGGTGGCCAGCAGAAAGGCTTTGCGGGCCGGGCTTTCTTCTGTGAGGATGTGATGCTTGTGGTAGAAGTTATTGAATTCCTGGGCTAACTGGAAGGCGTGTTTGGCTAAGTAGGCGGGCTCGGATGCAGTTATGCATTGCTCGAGGACGAGTGTGCGACGCGCGGCGCGGAGCCAGAGGGACCAGATGTCCAGGGCGTCGGGTCCGCTGAGCAAGGGAGAGGGGTCGATGGCCGGGAATTCGGCAAGTACGGCTTGGGGTGTGGTTGCTGCTTTGCGGAAGATGTTGCGGGCGCGGACGACGGCGTATTGAATGTAGGGGCCGGTTTCGCCCTCGAAGCTCAACGCATCTTTGAAGTCGAAAGCGATGACGGAGTTGCGCGTGAACTTGAGCATGAAGTAGCGCAGGGCGCCGATGGCGATCTGTTTGGCGATGAGCTGGCGCTCGGTTTCGTCGCGGCCTGTGCCTCGGGAGTCGACTTCGGCGCGGGTTGCGGCGATGAGCTTGTCGATGAGGTCGTCGGCCTTGACGCCGAAGCCTTTGCGACCGCTGACTTCGATGTAGGGGCGGGCCAGGTCTTCGGCGGAAACATCGTAGCCGAGTTCGACGGCGCAGCGCGGGGTGAGAGCGACCATTTCATAACTGAAGTGCGTGTAGCGGTCGGCCTGCTCGGTGTATCCCATGCCGCGGAGGGCCTGAATTACGTTGGCTTGCGGGTCGGACTGGCGCGCGTCGATTACGTTGTAGATGGCTTGCGCTCCGCCGAATTGCGGATGGGGATTGTCGCCATGAACGGCGGAGATCCAGCACTCATGATCGGGGTAAGTGAAGAACGGCTTGTAGCCGAAGTCTTTGCCTAGCAGGCCGAATTTCCATAGGTGATAGGCGATGTCTTTGCCGACGTAGGTTACCGTGCCGTTGGAGCGGACTATGACTTTGGCGTCTTCGTTGGCGCCCTTCGGGCCGTCTTCGTTTTGGTCCTCCACGTAGCCGGGGCGGGTCATGACCCAGCAGCCTTTGTTTTTGCCTTCGGTCTCGAAGTAGAGGACGCCGGTTTGCTTTAACTGCTCGAAGGCTGCGTCCCAGAATTTGAGGTGCAGGATTTCGCTTTCGCGGGGCAGGAAATCGTATTCGATGTCGAGGCGCAGCATGGTTTCGAGATGGCGGCGGAGGACGGCGGTGGAGATAAGCTCGGCGATCTCGGCGGTTTCGTTGTTGCCTTGCTCGATTTGGTGCAGCGTGGCATAGCGGAGCTGCTTGCGGGCGGCGTTTTCCTCGGCGGTTCCTTGCTCGTACCATTGCGAGGTCTTCGCGTAGAGGTCCCAGCAGTAGTAGTCGATACGCTCGCCTTTGCTCTTGAGGTCTTCGAGCAACTGGCGGACTTCGGCTGCGGAGTTACCTTCGAAATGGAGAAAGCCCACGACTACGTCGGCAACCTGGACGCCGGTGTTGTCGATGTAGTTCTGTACGTCGACTTTTTGTCCGGCGGCGCGGAGGAGGCGGACGAAGGTGTCGCCAAGGATGGCGTTGCGCAGGTGGCCGATGTGCGCGGCTTTGTTGGGGTTGATGCTGGTGTGCTCGACGAGGCTATGGCCGCCTGCAGTGGGGCGGAGGGTTTCAGGGCTCACTGTGTTGCGGACACCGGCGGCACGATCGAGGCGGGCGTTGATGTAGCCTGCGCCTGCGACCTCGAAGCCGGCAAAGCCGTCTAGATGGCCGATGGCGGAGACGATCTCCTGCGCGATGATTTTGGGGGCCTTGCGCAGCTTGCGGGCCAGTTCGAAGGCAATGGGCGTGGCTAGTTCGCCGAATTGCAGGTCGGGCGGAGTCTCGATGGGAATGACTGCGAGCTCTAGATCGTACTTCGCCTTTAAGACGGTGCGAAGGCTGGCGGCGAGCCTTTTCTGCAATTCCAGAATCACGTCGGGATGCCTCAGAAATCCTTGATTTTCAAGGTGATTTTACCACCTGCGGTGGGGCAGACGCGGGTTCGCCGCCTACCGCAGCTTCGGCGATATCCCGGTCGGATTGATTCCGCCAGACCTGGACGGGCTGGGTTCATCGATTCCCAGGTCTCAGAATCGAGACCTGGGGCACCCGGCTTTGTCTTCCAGATGCCGTAAGATGGAGAGGAGATTGCCTTTGGATTCCTGCCTGACAACAGGAAATAGCTGAGCGAAGTATCCCGCCTATGACCACAACTGTTCCCATCCCAACGCGCTTTTATCTGACCACGCCGATTTACTACGTGAATGCGCGGCCGCACCTGGGACATGCCTACTCGACCATTGTGTGCGATGCGATTGCGCGGCGGAAGCGGGCGCTGGGCATCGATACGTGGTTCCTGACGGGCACGGATGAGCACGGACAGAAGATTGAGCGCAGTGCCGAGAAGGCGGGCTGTACGCCGCAGGAGTTTGCCGACAATATCGCCGCTGAATTTCGCGGGCTTTGGGACCGGCTGGGGATCAGTTACGACGACTTCATCCGGACAACGGAAGATCGGCATGCGCGGGGTGTGCAGAAGCTGTTCGCCACGCTGCGGGATAGGGGCTTCATCTATAAGGGCTCGTATACGGGGCAGTATTGCGTGAGTTGCGAGGAGTGGATCGAAGGGCCTCCCGGAACGGTCTGTTCGATTCACGGCACGGTGACGGAGACGGTGAGCGAGGAGAATTACTTCTTCAAGCTTTCGGCATTCGAGAGGAAGCTGCTGGAGTTTTATGAGGCGAATCCGGGGTTTATGGGGCCTGAATCGACTCGGCGCGAGGTGGTGAGCTTTGTGCGCGGCGGGCTTAGCGACGTATCCGTAAGCCGAACCGCGGTGAAGTGGGGCATTCCGGTTCCCGGCGACGAGAAGCACGTGATCTATGTGTGGTTTGACGCGCTGGTGAACTACATTTCGGCGCTTGGGTACGGGTCGGACGATGTGGCGGATCAGGCACGGTTCGCGAAATTCTGGCCGGCTGACATGCATTTGGTGGGCAAGGAGATCACACGGTTCCACTGCGTGTATTGGCCGGCGTTTCTGATGGCCGCGGGGATTGCTCCGCCGCGCTCGGTGAAGGCGAATGGGTGGCTGCTGTTCGACCAAGGGAAGATGTCGAAGTCGCGCGGGAACATTGTGCGCGCCGAGACCGTGCAACAGGTTCTGGGAGCCGATGCTCTGCGGTACTTCCTGCTGCGGGAGATTCCGTTTGGACAGGATGGGAGCTTCAGCTTTGAGGCGCTGGTGCAGCGGTATAACGGGGACCTGGCCAACGGCTATGGCAACCTGGTTAGCCGCGTGGTGAACATGGTGCATAAGTATTTTGGCGGGGTTTTGCCGGAGGCGCCTTCCTCGGATCCACCAGCGATAGCATTACAGGCAATCAAAGGCTTTCCATCGGCATTTGATGCAATGAACTTTTCAGGCGCCTTGCAATTGTTATGGACATTCGTCGCGGAGACGGACGGCTACCTCACAGAAAAAGCACCTTGGAAGAAGCCTCCAGATCGCACGGACGATCAGCACCGGAAGCTACAGGCGGAGGTGCTCAGTGCGGCAGCGGAAGGGATTCGCATTATCACGGCGCTGGTGTATCCGATTTTGCCGGAGGCGGCTGGCAAGGTGTGGCGGCAACTGGGGCAGGGCGAAATTGCAGACGCTGCCCGCAATGGATTTTTGACGGAACTTGCCTGGGGCGGGTTGACGGCCGGGACGAAGTTCGGGGAGCCCGCGCCGCTGTTTCCTCGCGCGGAGAAGGACGCAGTGGAACGTATGCAGAATCTTGAAGACGAGAACAA
>CAYWMR010000055.1:0-17123 GCA_964458965.1 uncultured Occallatibacter sp.
CGATAACAAGCCCGCCCGCCGCCTAACTGACCTGAAGGGCTACGTCAGCGGCCCGGTGTTTTCACCAGACGGAGCCAGCATAGCCTTCCTGTATGTCGAGGGCGCAACCCGCCGCGCCGGCGCCCTGGCAGCCATGAAGTCTCCCGCTGGCGTCATCGGCGAGGACGGCGTCGAAATTCAGCGCGTCGCAGTGGCGCCAGTGGATGCAAAAAAGCCGTCCGCCCCCGTGCAGGTCACGCCCGCCAATCTCCATGTCTATGAGTTCGACTGGTCGCCGGATTCCAAATCCCTCGCATACGTCGCCGCCGATCCGCCCGGAGAGAACAACTGGTGGGTCGCCAAACTCTACACCCAGCCGCTTTCCGGCAAACCCACGGCCATTCTTTCCCCAGCCGAGGTTTCAGGCCCCCTGCACGGCCTGCAAATCGCCGTGCCCCGCTGGTCGCCCGACGCCAAATCCATCGCCTTCATCGGCGGCCTGATGAGCGACCAGGGCGCCACCGGCGGCGATGTCTGGGTCATTGCAGCAAATGGAAGCCAGCCGCGGAACATTACGCAAGACCGGCCATCAACTCCGGCCTGGATCGATTGGGACGGCAACGAAAACATCTACGCAAGCGAGTTGGCAGGAGGCGACTGCCGGCTCGTCCGCCTTCCTGTAAATGCCAGCGAGGACCCCACCGTCGCCGACCCGGTTTTTACCTACCCCGGCGGCGTTGGCGATGGACGTTTTGAGCTTAGTCTTTCCACGACAGCCAACCATTCGCTCTTCGTCTTTCGCGCCAGCACATTCGACCGTCCGCTTGAGATTTATGCCGCAAAAACCAGCGGCAAACCTTCCCCCATCACCCAACTCTCGCATTTTAACGACGGCGTCGAGCCCTCCTGGGGCAGGTCGGTCTCGCTGGCCTGGACCAGCGAAAACTTCCATGTTCAGGGCTGGCTCATGTTGCCCAAAGACTACGATCCCGCGAAAAAGTATCCGCTCATTGTCGAGGTGCACGGGGGGCCAGCCGCGGCGGTTCTGGCAACATGGTCCGGGCGGGGCGGTCTCAACGCTGAGGCCTTCTCGGCGCTGGGGTACTTTGTGTTGCAGCCCAACCCTCGCGGCAGTTACGGACAGGGCGAGAAGTTTACCCAGGCCAACCGCGAAGACTTCGGCTACGGCGATCTGCGCGACATTCTCGCCGGCGTGGACGCGGTGGAAGCGCAATATCCCATCGATCAGGCCCGCGTCGGCCTCACCGGATGGAGCTACGGCGGGTTCATGTCCATGTTTGCCGTTACCCAGACCCAGCGCTTCAAGGCAGCCGTAGCCGGAGCCGGCATCTCAAACTGGCAAAGCTATTACGGCGAAAACTCCATCGATCAGTGGATGATTCCATACTTCGGCGCTTCGGTCTACGACAACCCCGCGGTCTACGCCAAGAGCTCGGCCATCGAATTCATCAAGCAGGTGCAAACGCCGACCCTGGTGGTGGTTGGAGACCGCGACGGAGAGTGTCCCGCGCCCCAGTCATACGAGTTCTGGCACGCCCTGCGCGATCGCCATGTGCCCACGCAACTGGTCGTCTACCCCAACGAAGGTCACGGCTTCGTCGATCCCGCCCACCGCCGCGACGTACTTGTCCGCGCGGTAGAGTGGTTCGCCCGCTACATGCCTCCGGGCTCGTAGCGCGTTCGCCGTTCCTTCCATCACCGCTTTCAATTCGCTCTCCATCCGCTCCCAACCGAGTCTATTGGAACAGCAACGTTGATTAGCTTCCGTCGGTGGAATGCCGGGCCAATCTGTCCTGATACACTTTGGATTGGAGATATTGAGAGCTGTTTCGTCAACCGGCTGCCTGGACTTGGCCTTTTGCCGGGAGCCGGTCGTTAGAGCGGATTCTGCCGGCGGCCAGCCAGCCATCGGCATGTTGACGGACCGCTCGGAACCCATTCTTCCTGACGGATTCGATAGAGACCGTTCCGCGGTTCGAAGAGGCGGGGCGGGGAGGATTCATGCGGCGGTTTTTGACGCTTGTTTGTTTGTTGTGCCTGGCGATTCCGGCCGGGATTTCGATCACGGGATGTACGCGCAACCCGGCTGCGCAATACTGCAACGGCGTGGGCTACGGATTGAAGGTCGGCGATGTGGCCTCCATCATCATGCAGCCGCAGACTGCGGGCATTTCCCTCGCCTTCGGACAGACCCAGCAGGCCAATGCGCCCACGGCATACACCTGCAAGGGCGGCCCGGCGAACGCCGGCGGGTTCACCTATGGCACCACCAACAATCAGTTGGTTGATATCTCCCCTACCGGCCTGATTTGCGCCGGCACCTGGAACCGGAATACCGGCGGCGGCATAGCCAATTACACCGTATGCAACAAGCCCGATCCGTTGCCCTCCACCGGTGGGCTGCCTTACGGTATCGCGTACATCACGGCCGAAGCCTCGGGAGTGACATCCAATCCTGTTGAAGTCCGCGTCCATGCGCAGGCAACCTCTCTTACTCTTGTCACGGTCCCCGTCTCCGGGGTCGGCCAGCAGTGTTTCTCCCAGGGCCAAATTGCGCAGCTCGATGCTCAGGCATGCTTTGTGGGAACCAACAACCAGCAGCAGTTGCTGTGCGCTCCGCCTTCGGTCACCACCGCTCCCTCTCCATCCCTTGCCTGCCCACTGCCTCCGGGCGTCAGCTTGAGTTCCATTCCCGACTGCACAGTCAACCTTGGAACCCTTAACTTCGCGGTTGGCACCTCGACCATCGCAACAATCAACGCTGAGACGGAGCAGATAACCGCCCAGTTGCCCGGTACTACGCCCATCTCCGCTTCGGTATCCGGCTCCGGCTCTTCCGCCGGCTACTTCTCCACGTGCCCGCCAAAATCCATCAGTCTTTCCCTGGAAAACGGAGCCACAACCGGCACGGTCACTCAAGGCTTTACGCAGAACCTGACCACCTCCATCATCGACACGCAGGGAAACCCCATCACCGGCCTTACGCTGGACTACCAGTCCACCGACCCCATCGATATCACCACCGGAACCGGTGGCAGCATCCAGGCCAACTTTGCAGGGACTGGCTCTGTCTATGCCGTCTGCCAGCCCATCACCTGCAATCCCAGCCCCATCAACGAAGTTGGATTGTATGGCACCGGCCTGTCTGTTACTTCCAATCCGGTCACCATCACTGTCCCCGGTACTGCCAGCGACTATGTCTGGTTCGCCGCGCCTGGCCTGTCGCAGTATTTTGTTCCCATTCAGTTGCTCACCGGCAATACAGGCTCCAACGTTCGCCTGCCCTATGTGCCGAATTCGCTGGTCATGGACCGCAACGGCGTCAATCTCTACTTTGGCTCATCCCACGAGTTGATGGTATACACAACATTTACAAATACACTCAGCAAGCAGGACACGTCCGCTCCCGGCGTGGTGCTGGCCGTTTCGCCGAGCAACAGCCAGCTGCTCATCAACGACCAGCAGCGGCAGGTCTTCTATATCTACACCATGTCTGGCGGGATTTCCGCGACTTTTGGCGGGCTCGGCAATGCCGCCGCATGGACACCCGACTCCAAGACCCTCTACGTTACCGACAACGCCGCGTTAAACAATCCGAGCCAGGGCATCACCGGCCACACAGACACGCTTTATGTCTATAACGTGAACAGCGGCTGGACGACCTATCCGCTACCGCCGAGCCCCTTGCCGGAGGGCTCGCAGCCGGCAACGCCGCCTGGCTCGCTTCCGTGGGATTCCCTGGCGCCGAATGCCGCCGTTGCAAGCACCATCCAGACGCCGGCAATCACCATCCCCAGCGTTGGAGCTTACCTCAGAGGCAATCCCACCGTAGCTCACACCTGGTGCCCCTCCGGCCTGGTTGGCGACTACGCCGGCATGATCTTCTATCCGCAAGGGCCGGCGCCAGACAATTCCGTCGATGTGCAATCCGATGTGTTAACCGCAACCACCGATGGCAAGCACATTCTGGGCGCCACCATAGCCGGCAGCAACATCGATCTTTCCGACATCGGGGTCACGCTTCCGCAGCTCAGCTGCCTGCCCCCGGCAGACGAAAACAATCCTCTGGCTGCCGGCGACACCCTCTCACCCATGGTGCTCGATAACACGGTGAACTCTGTCACCATCCCGGCCAACGCCAGCGCGGTCAATCAAGTGGTGGTATCGCCCGGTTCCAACCTGGCCTTCGTTACTTACAATCCGGCTTCCAGCGCCAACACTACCGCGCTGCCTTTCTATGTGCCCGGTACGGGCGGGGCGGCCGGCACGGTGGGTTCCGTAACCCTAGGCGGAAGCGGGGTTTCCTCCATCACCGCTCCCATTGCCGGCGCATTCAGTCCAGACAGCTCCTACTTCTTTGTCTCCACAGCCGGCGACAACATGATCCATTACATCAGCGTGCCTGAAGTTACCACCAATCCAGCCAAGGCCGATATCCAGCAGCTAGCACCTAACCTGCCTGCCTGCACGCCCGTTTCGGCCGGTGGAGACGATGCCGGCTGCACTCTGGCCGCGCCCACCACCAACCCAGTACCGGCAACGGTCATCCTGGTCAAGCCGCGCTCTACCACCTAATATCCCAATTAGGTTCTTTTGTAACTGGATCTATAAGAGTGGGTGCCCCAGGTCTCGTGTTTGAGACCTGGGAGACTACCCATCCAGCCTCCCCATCTGCGCAAGTTAGAATCAAACCATGATCAAGGGGATCTCTTTTCTTCGTCCCGCTGGAAGCGCAGAGGCCTATGGCCGCCTGGCAAGCTTCTTTGCCGCGCTTGGTTTCGCCGCGGGCAAAGGGTGGAATGAAGAGTCGAGCCGCGGAGCTTCCTTTCTGGCCCCGCTCGGCAACCTTGAATTTGTCGATGGCAGGTTTCCACCCACCGCCGACATTCTGGTGGAAGTTATCGCTCTCGATGCGGTGCATCAAACGGCCGAAATCTGGCTCCGCGAGCAAGGGGGTGAGCCTGCGGTTGCCCGCCTCGGGCCCATCTCTGAAACCCACTGGAAGTCGAGCATCTTTACCGTCGAGCCCGAACCGGGTTTCTCATTCAGCTTCTGGGCCTGGACCGACCCCATCCGCGGCAAGCCCCTGGCCGTCGAAGGCGACTTATCCGCAGCCGGAATGCGTTTCGCCATCGTAGTGGCCCGCTGGAATGCCGTTATCACCGAGCGGCTGCTGGAAGGCGCGCTGGACGCACTGCTGCGCAGCGGCGCCATGCGCTCCCACATTGAAATCGTCCGCGTTCCCGGTGCGTGGGAAATTCCGGCCGCCGCCCGCACCCTTGGCATTCGCGGCAACCTGGACGCCATTGTCACGCTCGGCTGCCTGCTGCGCGGCGAGACCGCCCACTTCGAGGCAATCTACAACGAGGTCGCCCGCGGCATCGGCCAAGCGCAGCAGGAGACTGGCATCCCGCACAGCTTTGGCGTGCTCACCTGCGAGACCCTCGAACAGGCCCTCAACCGGGCCGGAATCAAGGCCGGAAACAAGGGATTCGAAGCCGCCACGGCTGCCATCGAAATGGTGAGCCTGCGCCGCAAGCTGCTCGAAGTCAGTCTGGTGGAAGGCGGCCCTGCTTGACCGCCGGAACGCGCCGAAAGTCGCGTGAACTAGCGATGCAGATGCTCTTTCAGGCTGACATCGGCAAGCAGACCCCTGACCAGGTGCGCGCCACCTTCTGGAAGGCCGGCGACGAAGTCGAGCCCGAAGTCCGCGGCTTTGCCGAGGACCTGTTCCGCGTAGCCGTTGCCCATCACGAGCAAATCGACGAACTCCTCGTGCTGAACTCCAAGCACTGGCGGCTGGAGCGCATGCCCGCCGTCGATCGCAACCTGCTCCGCATGGCCGTGGGCGAGATGCTTGGCTTCAAAGGGACGCCGTTCCCCATCGTCATCAATGAGGCGCTGGAGATCGGCCGCCGCTATTCCGCCCCCGAGTCCATTAACTTCCTCAACGGCATGTTAGACGCCATTGCCCGCAGCCTGCTCCCTAAGTGAGGAGCCCGCTCGCCGGCTCATTCTGTCGAGAATACCTTGTCTTCCAAGTCACCTTCAAGTACATCGACCACAGACGATTCGTAGACAGTCGAACCCGCAAATTCCACCATATAAAGCTTTGATTCCTGTGGAAATACGAAAACAATCACGCCCTCCGAGCCTTTCTCGATCCCGGAAACACTGCGCTTCAGACGTACGACTTCATGTTCAGCGAACATATTGTCGACCCCATGTCCCCGAGTTGGCGCTCCTCCAGTTTGACAGCTGGTTTGATTAGAAAGGTCCCCTACCGGCAAGCCTCCGCAGGCCGGTCGAGCACCCCATTCGTCCGTCCTCGATTATCGTGCTGCAGCACCGCTCCCGACTTCAGAACCACTCTCTCGGAATGACTCAGCGATGGGTCGAACGCAAAGTCCGCTCCCACCGGCGCTCCATCCACCGTCCGCGCACAGAACCAGTCCGCTCCGGCCGACTCGCCATCTTTATACCACCTGCGGCAGGCAATCGAGCTGGCATCCGGCTCCATCGCGCACTCAAACCAAAGAAACAGCGGACGGTAGTCGCCCTTCCCCGATCCAGCAATTGCAACAGCGCCGGCAGGAATCTTCGCTGGCCGCTTGTACCCGTGAGCCTGAGCAAGAATCGGCCTATGCACCTCGGCAACGCATCCATTGTCCTTGAATCCCTCGAACTCGGAACCCCGCGCAATCTTCACCGTCGGGCCATCCGGCGGCCTCACCCAGATCGAGCGCCGGCTCAACCGGATCGTCACCTGGCTTCCTGCCAAGTCCTCCATCCCGTTGACCTTGCCCTCGTGAAAGTAACTCTGTCCCTCCCCAACCACCGCTCTATCGCCCAGGTGGAAGCAAAACGCTCTTGCCGGCTCAACCGCCGGGAAGCAGCCGCTCACGCAGGGAAGATAAGTCTCGGTCTCCACCAGCGTCGCCGCCACGTAGCCCTTCGCCGTGCGCGCCGATGCGCGAGGAGAAAAGCCCGCCGCAACAAACGCGGCCAGCAGGATAAGCAGGATGGTTCCGCGAGTTTTGCGGCGATTCGAAACCTGCATGCAACGGAGGGTGAAAAGAATAGGGGCGGCAGCCATGCGATTAAAGGTACAACCAACCGCCTCGATCCACAAAAACCTCCCGCCGCCTGCCCTGGGAACCGCAAGACTCGAAAACTGCAAGATGCCTGTCGCCTATGCCAGCTTCCAGCCAATCTGCCGCGCACGCTCGGTTTCCCCGGCCGTCAACTTGTGTTGCGGGCGCCAGGCGCACCCCCCCACCCAAAGGGTGTCCAACGGTTTCGATCCCAGCGCTTTTGCCGTCAGGCGCAGCGTGCTCGCAGCGTCGCTGAGGAGGGGAATCAAAAACCCCGGCATTCCCGACGTAGCCACCAGTACCGCCTTCCGGCTGCATGCTTTGGCACGAAGCCTGGGTTCGCGCTGTCCCCATGGCCAATAGAAGTAAACCGTCAGCCGCTCCATGAACAGCCGGAAAATGGCCGTTACGTTGCCGTAACTCACTGAGCTGCTTAAAACCACTGCGTCCGCCTCCTCAATTTCAGACAAAATCGGCTCAAGATCGTCCTTCAGCGGGCATCTGCCGCGCTCCGGGCCAGGCGCCAGGGCACACTCCCGGCAACTGGTGCAGAACTCCAGATTCTGATCCGTAAGGTAAACTGCGTGCGTCTCCGCGCCTTTTTCCCGTGCTCCAGACAAAATGGCTTCGATGGCGGCATCGGTCATCCCGCCTTTGCAATAGCTGCCGACAATCGCCACAACCTTGGTGCTCATCTTCAATTTCCCCTCTTGTGTGGGCAGACTACAACGCACGCTGAGCGGTGCACAATGACGAAACCGCGTTCTTCCGCCTGTCTTCGTCATGCCGTTCCGATTCAGGCAGGCTGTACCATTTCAGGCGAGCCTTGCCAGAACCGTTTCTGCAGCCCAATCCTGTTATCCTTGGTGTGTGATCCGGCTCTCAAAATTCCGGGGATTTGCGGCCATGTCTCTGCTTCTGGGGGTCGCCCTCGCCGCCTGCCACAAGGAAGAGCAAGCCGTGGCCAACGTGGCTCAGACTGCGGTCAACGCCGAGCACAAAGCCCAGGCTGCTGCGTCTGAAATCGACCGCCAGCGTGCCGATCTTGCCCGCATCCCACTGCCGACAAAAAGCCTTTACGTAGACGTCCACGAGCCCGGCGCATGGGCCAATCCCTTCCTCTCCGTCGACGCCGATTCGCTCAATCTGCGCATCACCCTGGTTGACGCCAACACCAGCACCCTGGGCCAGGGAACCATGCTGCGGCCTGAGGCTGCCCGCCGTCAGGAGATCCAGTTGCGCCCCGCCGACTTGGCCGAAGCCCTCATCGCGCTGCCTCCCGGCGCATGGCGCTATGGCCGCGTAATCGCCGTGGCCGAGTCGCCCCTCGCAACCCGAAAAGACCGCCCCAAGGTCCGTCGCAACGTCGAAGCTACCATCCAGAGACTCAACGATCTCGGGATTATTGTTGAAGAATGGCCCACGAAATAGCTACCCGCCGCCTGGGTTGTCACGCAGCTTGATCCAACTGTTCCAGCCGGCTTCCTGTTGTGATTCAGCGCGCTTTATGACCGGGCTTTATGCTACATTCAGCACAGCGATTCCTTAGGACTTTTCAAGAAGATGGATGAGGCACAGATTTATTCACGGCTGACGCAGGTTTTTGAAGATGTCTTCGATGACGATTCAATTCAGGTTACGGCTGCGCTTTCAGCCAGGGATGTGGACGGCTGGGATAGCCTGACCCATATCCGGCTGATCCTGACGATCGAAAAGGCATTCAAAGTCAAGTTCTCCACCTCGGAGATAGGCAAGCTGGAAAATGTGGGCGATCTTGTCTCGGTGATCAAGGCGCGAACCTAGAGTGTTGTAAATGATATTGAAAGGTCATATGCGCCCCGCCCTCGCCTTCTCGTTGCGGCCTGGGTGCGATAACAAGCTGCATGAGCTCGAGCGACGGGAGTTCTGGCAATGAATCTGCTTTATTCAGAATTGCGATGGTTGCCGCGGGCGAGCGGCGAGTTCTCCGGCAAACTCAAGGCTTTGGGAAGTGCAGCCGGCCCGGTGGGGCGCGAGTTGCAGGCGCTCGCGTTGTCGTCGCTCGATATGAACCAGTTGACGAAGCTCGCAAAAACCATTGCCAAGGCTCGCTCAAATTCTCAGCCCGGTATTAATACTCTTGACCCGCTTGTGCCGTTCCGCCTGGCCCTGCTCAGTAACTCGACCATCGACTTTATCGTGCCGGCCCTGGTGGCTACGGCAGCGCGCCACGGCATTGCGCTTGAAGTCGTGCAGCCATCGTACGACCAGGTGGCACAGGAGGCTCTGACTCCCGATTCCAAAGTGAGTAGCTCCTGGCCCGATGCCTTGCTGCTTGCGCTCGACTATCGCGCCTTGCCCTTGAAGCTTTCTCTGGGCGACCCCGGCGCCGCCTCCGCTACCGTCCAGGGAGTTATCGGCTACTTACAGGCGCTCCGCAATGGAATCAAGGCCAACTCCAACGCCGTTTGCATCTTTCAAACCTTCGCTCCTCCAGTTGAAACGCTCTTTGGCAGCTTCGACCGCGCCATGCCGGGAACGCTGAGAAGCCTTATCGACGGCATCAATCGCGAGCTTGCCGAGATTGTTCTCGGCTCGGGCGATGTGCTGCTCGACATTGCAGGAATCGCGGAAACCGTTGGCCTGGCCGACTGGCATAACACCCAGTTATGGAATATGGGGAAATTCTCCTTCGCCGACGAATTTATCCCGCTCTATGCCGACCACGTAGGCAGGACGGTTGCAGCCCTTCGCGGCAAGAGTCGAAAGGCCCTGATCCTCGATCTCGATAACACCGTCTGGGGCGGAGTTATAGGAGACGACGGCCTGGAAGGCATCAAGATAGCACAGGGCGATGCCAGGGGCGAAGCCCATCTCGCGGTGCAGCGTCTTGCCCTCGACCTGCGCCAGCGGGGAATTGTGCTCGCCGTCTCCTCGAAGAATACAGACGAGGTGGCCCGCGAGCCATTCCTCAAGCATCCTGAGATGCTGCTGAAGCTGGACCACATTGCCGTGTTTCAGGCAAACTGGAACGACAAAGCCACCAACATTCAAGCCATCGCCGAAGAGCTGAACCTCGGCCTGGACTCCATGGTCTTCCTCGACGACAACCCGGTCGAGCGCGGCCTTGTCCGCAAGCTGCTTCCGCAAGTGGCCGTGCCCGAGCTGCCCGAGGATCCCGCTTACTACGCAAGAACGCTCACCGCCGCCGGCTACTTTGAGGCCGTAGCTTTTGCAACGGAAGACCTGAAGCGCGCCGGCTTCTACCAGGACAACGCCAAGCGCGCCAGCCTGCAAAAACAGGTCGGCGGCGTCGACGCCTACCTCGCGTCCCTCGACATGACCATCACCTTCCAGCCCTTCGACTCGACCGGAAGAGCGCGCATCGTCCAGCTCATCAACAAGTCCAATCAATACAACCTGACCACGCGCCGCTACACCGATCCTGAAGTTATCCAGGCGGAAAACGATCCGGGAGTTTTCACGCTCCAGGTGCGCCTGGCGGATATCTTCGGCGACAACGGAATGATCAGCGTGGTTATCTGCCGTCCCGCCGAGCCCGGAGTTTGGGAGATCGATACCTGGCTCATGAGCTGCCGTGTACTCGGCCGCAAAGTCGAGCATATGGTACTGCGCGAAATCCTGACTCATGCGCGCGCGGCCGGCGTCAGCAGGTTATCCGGATCCTACCGGCCCACGGACCGCAACAAGCTGGTCGTAGACCACTATGCAAGGCTTGGGTTCACAAAACTAAGTGAAGAAGACTCCGGATTAACTCGCTGGGAATTGATTGTTGAAGGAGCAGAACCTGAAAGCGCGCCGATGAAGATAGTCTCGCCTGGCTTCGCAGAGCCCGCGGAGAAGGCGCTCGCATGACCAATGCGATTGCGGACAGCACTGAAAACTTGCATCCGGAACGCTTGAAAGAGCCCAGGCTCCCCTGGCGGGATTGGGTTCTGCTGCCTATGCTCAGCCTGCTTACACTTTGTCTCATATTAGTTCTGTCGGAGAGGATCGCGGGCAGGACGTATTACAGTACCGGGAACGTCGGGCGTTACTGCATGTTTGACGATCCATTGATGGGCTATCGAGGGATTCCAAACTCCGTATGCACCGAGAAGAATCCCGAAACTCCCCTGATTGAGTACAGATTCAACAGTTGCGGGGACCGCGCCGGGATGGAGTGCGGGCCAAAACCAGTGGGAGTCTACAGAATCGTGTTGACAGGTTCATCAACAGCCATGGGGTACGAAGTGTCCGTAGACCGCTCCTTCGCTGCAAGACTCCCCGGGGAACTTTCCACCCTGACTAGACGCAAGATTGAGATCTATAACGAGGGCCTTGTGAAGGGGTCTCCGCAATCCATTTCTTTGCCGTTCAATCAGCTTCCGGCATCCAGGCCCGACCTGATTCTTTGGGTGCTAACGCCCTTGGATATCAGTTCAGGTCTGCGTCAGGCAGTAGATCAGAAACCGCCCGATGCTCCAGGCATCGAAGCGATTTCTCATCTCTACCCGGAGAGACTTCCGGAACGGTTGCGAGCCCACATCCGCGAAATGATGGCCAGTGGATCTATCTCGGATGAGATATTCCGTTTATGGAAATCCCATTTCATTTCATCCGTGACTGAGCACTTCTTGTACGAAAGCCAGAGCCTGTATTTGAAGTCCTTTCTGAAGAGCTCCGAAGCAACGTTTCTCAGGGTTGAGCCGGACACAGAATGGAAGGAACGTTTGCGGGAATCGGACATCGTCGCCCGGGACGTTGAAGAGCGAGCTCAAAGCGCTGGTCTGCCATGGGCAGCAGTGCTCGTTCCGGATCGCGCGCAGGCCGCCATGATTTCCATGGGCAAGTGGCCCGCCGGCTACGACCCCTATAAGCTCGATAGTGAATTACGCTCCATTATCGTGAGTCACGGCGGAACCTACATCGACATTCTGCCGGGCTTTCGCAATATCCCAAATCCCGAACAGAATTACTACCCGGTAGATGGCCATCCCGACGCCGGTGGCCACAGGATTATCGCCGATCTGCTGGCCAAGGCGCTAACCGGCGGCGCAATTCCCGAACTCAAAGCTGTCGCGCAGCCTCAGGCTATATTGCAAAAAGGAAAATGATCTTGGATTCAGCCTCTTTCCAGTTTGTCCTCTTCGGCCTGGCCGCAGCCATTGTCTCCAATCTCAGCCGTTCGCGGGTCTGGCGATCGATTGTGCTCTTCGTTGTCAGCATCGTCTTTCTTGGCCTCTTGTCCCACAGTCCCATCTCTTTTCTTCCTTTGCTCGGCTTTCTTGCATTGGGCTACGGCGCCCTTGTCCTGCTTCAGCGCGGATGGTCCCGGCTCATGGTCTGGAGCATTCTCGGAGTGATCCTTGTTTACATCTGGCTGAAGAAATACACTTTCCTGCCGGAAGGCGCATTTCTGCATTACCCATACTTCACGCTTGGGCTCTCCTACATCTTCTTTCGCGTACTCCACCTCTTGATTGAAACCGGCGATCGCGCCGAGAAGCAGCGGATAGGACTCGGCGCTTACCTGCTTTACACGCTCAACTTCACCACGCTCCTCTCCGGTCCCATTCAGCGCTACGACGAATTCGCACGCGATCAGTTTGCCGCCGAACCCATCGTACTGGGACCGCGAACCATCGGCCTGCAAGTAGAGCGCATCATCCGCGGATTCTTCAAGGTCAGCGTGCTGGCGATGCTGTTTCAGGCATTTCAGGATGACGCGCTGGTGCAGATTTCCGAACCTCTGCCGCTCCCGCTCAAGCTCTGGGCTGCGTTTCGGGTAGCCGTTTTGTACCCGCTTTTTCTATATTCGAATTTCTCCGGCTACATCGACATCGTCATTGCACTGGCGCGCCTGATGCGCGTGCGCCTGCCGGAGAACTTCGACCGCCCGTTCTCCGCCTCCTCCTTCATCGATTTCTGGAACCGGTGGCATATCACGCTGTCCACCTGGCTCAAGACTTACGTCTACAATCCGCTCCTATTGGCTCTGATGCGACGCATCTCCTCGCGGCGACTGGAGCCGCTTCTGGGCGTTTTCTGCTTCTTTGTAACATTCTTTCTTGTCGGCGTATGGCACGGGCGCACCTCGGAATTCATGATCTTTGGCGTGTTGCAGGGCGGGGGCGTCGCAACCAACAAGCTCTGGCAGTTAGGCATGACGCGCGCCATGGGCCGCAAGAGCTACAAAGCGCTGGCAAAGAATCCCGTCTATATAGCATTCGGCCGCGGCTTGACCTTTAGTTGGTTTGCCTTCACGCTTTTCTGGTTCTGGGGCGATTGGAAGCGAATCGATCAGGTCTTCGCCGCATTAAGCATCGCGCAGTGGCTTGTTGTCTGGCTGGCAATCTGGCTTTGTGCCACAACGGTGCTCGCGCTTTGGGAAGCTCTGCGCGGGGCTCTGCTGTCGATCAAGACCGCAGCTGGGCCAGTGCTCACCAGCCGCTACGTTCGAGTGGTCTATGCATCCGCGCTTGGTCTGGCCGCATTCGTCATGACTGTCCTGCTCAACCAGCCCGCCCCCGACATTGTATACAAGGCGTTTTAGACCAAAGGTCCGGTTTATCCCGAGGCGCGGAGAGCCATCACAAGCCAGTTTTCAGGAAGACACTTTCCCTCTGCAACTCCGGGGCACTGGGCGCCGTTTCTTGTTGTTATGAGGGTCGTGTATCGGCCCCGATGCCGCCCGAACGCAGAAACAACTTGAACTATTCGCCGCTCGATTGCGTCTAAGACTCCAACCCATCGCACGGCGAAGTGGAGCGACCGCGTGGCCAACCTCTGGAACGACATCAAGCATTCCCTGCACATGTTCTTCAAGAATCCCGGCTTCACCATCGCCGCTGTGGCCGCCCTGGCCCTCGGCATCGGAGCCAATACAGCCATCTTCACCGTGGTCAACGCGGTGCTGCTCAAGCCGCTCGGCTACCCTGACGCCGATCGCATTGTGGAGTTCGAAAGCACCTATCCCGACGGAAACAGTCAAGGTGCGTCCATCACCAAGTTCCACAACTGGCAGCAGCAAACCAGCGTCTTCAAAGAAGTGGCAGCCTACGACTTCGGCGGACCCGGCTTCAACATCACCGGCGAGCGGCCCGAGCAGGTTCACGGCATCCATGTCACAGAGGGCTACTTCCGCCTCTTCGGCGCACCCGTCATGCTGGGCCGCACCTTCTCACCCCAGGAAGACCTGCCCGACGGCGGCAAGGTTGTAGTGCTGAGCTACGGCCTATGGCAACGCAAATTCGGCGGCAATCCCAACATCGTCGGCACTACGCTGTCGCTCGGCAATGAACCCTACACCATCCTCGGCGTCCTCGGCCAGTCCTTCCAAACCGATCCCGTAGCCGACATCTTTTTGCCTTTCCAATTCGAGCCCAACAGCACCAACCAGGGCCACTACTTTCTGGCTGCGGGAATGCTCAAGCCCGGCGTAACGCTGGATCAGGCCAACGCGCAAATGAAGCTCGCTTACACGCAGTTTCACCGCACCTGGCCAGTTTCGGACCCCAAAGCCGGCTTCGCCGTTGAGCCCCTCCGCGACACCATTGTCAGCGACGTCCGCAAGTCTCTGTTCGTTTTGCTTGGCTCCGTCGGCATGGTTCTGCTCATCGCCTGTGCCAACGTCGCCAATCTCCTGCTGGTTCGCGCCACCGGACGCAAGCGCGAGTTCGCCATCCGCTCCGCACTCGGTGCCGGACGCGGGCGCATCGTCCGCCAGTTGCTGACTGAAAGCGTGCTGCTCTCCGTCACCGGCGGCGTCCTCGGCCTGGCTCTCGGCTTCATCGGTGTCCGTGCCCTGCTCGCCGTCTCGCCCGCTGGACTCCCGCGCATCGGCGAAGACGGTGCGGCTGTCGGCCTCGACTGGCGGGTGCTCGGTTTCACTCTCGCCGTCTCGCTGGTTACCGGCATTCTCTTCGGACTGTTTCCCGCCATCAGCGCCTCGCGTTCCGACCTCAATTCCTCCTTGAAAGAAGGCAGCAATCGCTCCGGCACCGGATTCCGCCAGAACAAAGCCCGCTCCGTCCTCGTCGTCAGCGAAGTTTCGCTCGCTTTGGTGCTGCTGATCGGTTCCGCGCTGCTCATCCGCACATTTCTCGCTCTGCGCGCCGTCAATCCGGGCTTCGATCCCCACAACGTGCTCACCATGGAAATGTCGCTCACCGGCGACCGCTTCCAGAAGACCGCCGGCGTCGCACAGCTCACGCGCGCTGGCCGCGATCGTCTCAACGCCATCCCCGGTGTCGAGGTCTCAGCCTCCACCTGCTGCCTGCCGCTCGAAGGCGGCTTCGGCTTGCCTTTCATCATCGTCGGTCGTCCCGCCGGCAAGGATGCCCAGCAGGGCAGCGGCTGGATGAACGTCTCACCCGGTTATTTCAGCGTCTTCAAGATTCCCATCCTGCGTGGGCGCGACTTCAATGAGAGCGATTCAACCGGCGCGCCAGGAGTGGTCATAATCAACCAGGCCATGGCCAAAAAATACTGGCCCAAAGATAACCCGGTGGGCCAGCAACTCATCATCGGCAAAGGCGTGGGCCCGGAATTCGATGAGCCCGCGCGCCAGATCGTCGGCGTCGTCGGCGACATCCACGACGGAGGTCTCAATCGCGATCCGCAGCCAATGATGATCGTTCCTCAGGCGCAGGTGACCGACGGCATGACCGCCCTCAACGCCCGCATCGGCCCCGTGGGCTGGCTGGTGCGCACCCTCGGCGATCCGCGTCAGCTCATCCCGGTCATCACGGAGCAACTGCGCCAGGCCAGCGGTGGATTTCCCGTTGCGCGCATTCGCCCAATGGATGAAATCGTGTCCCGCTCCACCGCTCGCGACAGCTTCAACATGATGCTGCTGAGCATCTTTGGAGGCGTCGCGCTGGTGCTTGCCGCCATCGGCATCTACGGGCTGATGGCCTACTCCGTGCAGCAGCGGACCCAGGAGATGGGCATCCGCATGGCGCTGGGAGCGGATCGCGCCACCATCCGCAAACTGGTTGTTTGGCAAGGCATGAGGCTGGCTGTCGTCGGGGTCATCCTCGGCATCGGTGCAGCCTTCGGACTCACGCGCCTCATCGCCAGCTTCCTGTTTGGCGTCAAGGCCTGGGACCCCATGGTATTCGTAACGGTTCCCGTTATCCTGACCGCCGTGGCGCTGCTGGCTGTCTGGCTGCCCGCCAGCCGCGCATCCAAACTCGACCCCATGCAGGCGCTGCGCGTGGAGTAGCGTTCATGGGCACAGAAATGCCCCGTGTCCCATCCATCTCTTTCTCCTGGCGATGGGTGGGAAGCGAAAAACATCAACCGAGCTGCGCTTTCAAGTCACGCGATACTGCTTCGCCAGGCCGTGAAACTCAATCACTTGCGCCGTGATCCACGCCTCATCCCGGCCCAACTCGCCCGCCAGCAGCCGCGCCACCGGCTCTGCCATCGCCGTCGCTGCTCTTGCGTTCAAAAACAACGCCCGCGTATGCCGCGCCAGCACAGCTTCCGATTTGAGACGCCCCCCGCAACTGATCCCTGTTCACTGCTCACTGTCCACTGTTTTTTCACTCCGTCCATCCCTTAGCTCGTTCCACAGCCCGTTGCCAGCGTCCGCGCCGCGCCGCACGCTCGCCCGCCGCCATCCGCGGCTCGAACCGCACATCGCCCTCGCGTTTCGCCCGCAGCTCCGCCGGTCCTGCCCAGAATCCCGACGCCAACCCCGCCAGATAAGCCGCTCCCAGCGCCGTCGTCTCCGTCACCTGGGGCCGCACCACCGGAACCCCGAGCACATCCGCCTGAAACTGCATCAGCAGGTTGTTTACCGACGCCCCGCCATCCACCCGCAGCGCGGCCAACGGCGTAGTCTCGCTCTCAACCGCCTCCAGCACGTCTGCCACCTGGAACGCGATGCTCTCGAGAGCGGCCCGCGCGATATGTCCCGGCTTCGTGTCCCTGCGAAGCCCAATCAACAGCCCGCCCGCGTGTGCATCCCAATGCGGCGCTCCCAACCCCACAAACGCCGGCACAAACACCACGCCGCCCGCATCCGGAACGCTGGCCGCC
>CAYWMR010000056.1:0-16972 GCA_964458965.1 uncultured Occallatibacter sp.
GGCGATTCACCTGGTCCATGTCGATCAGCCGGCCCTCTTCTTCCTGCACCAGGTAGTCGAACGCGTCGCCCACCTTCATCTTCCGCTTCTTCGAGCCGCCCCCAAATATATTCGGCAGCATATCCTTGAGGTTCATTTCCATGTCTTCAATGTTCTGGTTGCTTATGATCCCAAACTGCGGCGTGTTCCGCTCCCGCACATCGAGCTCGACTTGCCGGTCGTCCAGCTTGCCCTCGCGAAACTGCTGCCGCAGCTTCTCCCGCGAGCGCTGATAGCTATCCGTCCCAGGCAAGCTGAGCTGGCCCTCGGCAGCCGGCGGCGCTGGCGGCGGAGGCGGCAGCAGCACGTCCAGCAGCCGCTCCTCCGCGTTCATCTCCGCACGGTCTTCCACCTCTTCAAGCCGCTCCTCGCGCACCATGTCGATGGCAATCTCAACCAGGTCGCGGATCATCGATTCCACATCGCGCCCCACATACCCCACCTCGGTAAACTTCGAGGCCTCGACCTTCAGAAACGGCGACCCCGTCAGCTTCGCCAGCCGCCGCGCAATCTCCGTCTTGCCCACGCCCGTCGGCCCAATCATGATGATGTTCTTGGGCATGATGTCGTCGGCTATGTCGGGCGGCAGCTTTTGCCTCCGCTGCCGGTTGCGCAGCGCAATAGCCACCGCGCGTTTGGCAGCCTTTTGCCCAACAACATGCTTGTCGAGTTCGGTCACAATCTCGCGCGGCGTCAACTCGTCCAGCGAGAGATCCTGTTCTTCAGCGGATGCGGGTAAGTAAATGGCCATATCTTTCAGGTTCTATTCTCTCAGGCTTTGCCGCCGCGCGCGAGGCCAAGGCTGATCAGCAGCGCCCGATCCACCGCTATCATGGTCTCTGGGGAAAGGACGCCAAAGAATCGGCCAAATCGCAGCTGGTCGACGGTACGAATCTGGTCGCAAAGCACGAGGCTGTCCTTCTTCAGTCCTCCGTCGCCCCTCGGCGCAAGAATATAGATCGGGGACCGATGCGCGAAGTGCCTGGCGTCGGTCAAGGGGACAACAATCGTCGTGGAGGCGAAACGATTGCTCACATCGTTTTGGACTACGACGCAGGGGCGCAGCCGGCCCTGTTCGTGCCCAACGACTGGGTCCAAATCGACCTCGACGATCTGCCCGCGCACGGGCTGCGCGGTCACGGGATCGCCGCCCACGCCTCGCGGTCGACGTGCTCAAACTCTTTGAGCAGTTCCAGATTGCGCTGGTTGTTCGCGATGCAGGCCTCGGCCAGTTCGCGATCGAAGTCCTCAGCGGCGATCTCCTCCAGCCGCAGTTCGACGGCGGTGCGGATGAACTCGCTGCGGCTGACTCCGGTGGCGCGCGCCGCCTCCTCGGCCCGGCGCAATGCGGCGCAGGGAAACTCGATCAACACACGCTCTTTCGCTGGCTTGGCCGGTCGCTTGGAATGAGATGACTTGCTGGAAACAGCGGCGGAGCCCATACAACCTCCTGTCAGTCCAATATATATATCAGTATATGTCGATACATATACCGCTGCAACACGCTTCGATAAGGCCGAGCAATCTTTGAAGAGGTCAACTGAAGTTTCTTGCGGTTTGAGCAGCGCCGGAAACGCTTCTTCACGTTTGCACTTCTTCACTCATTCAGTTTTTCACTCATTCACCTCTTCACTGCTTCACTTCAACTCCTCAACCGTGATCCGGTCATTGGTATAAATGCAAATCTCTCCGGCAATCTTCATCGCCTTCTCAGCAATCTCTCGCGCGCTCAAATCAGTGTTTTCAATCAGCGCCCGAGCCGCGGCCGTTGCATAACTCCCACCCGATCCGATCGCCGCCAATTGTTCGTCCGGATCGATCACGTCCCCCGACCCCGAGATCAGAAACGTCTGCCCCTTGTCCGCCACCAGCAGCAGCGCCTCAAGGTTGCGCAGCATCTTATCCGTGCGCCAGTCTTTCGCCAGCTCCACTGCGCTCCGGTTCAGGTTCCCCGCATACTGCTCCAGCTTGGTCTCGAAGCGCGCAAACAGGCTGAATGCGTCGGCCGTCGAGCCGGCAAATCCAGCCAGAATCTTGTCCTGATAAAGCCGCCGTATCTTCTTTGCCGAGTGCTTCAGCACATGGTCGCCCAGCGTTACCTGTCCATCGGCGGCCATCACCACCTCGCCGTTCCGCCGCACGCAAATCACGGTGGTCGACCGTATCCGTTCGCGCGCCCCGTTACGATTCCGGGAATGATGTGCCACTCTGGAACTCTCGTTCAAAACCAAGAAAAACCTCCGGAAATCGGCCTCCGCCAGGGGAGAAACTGATTCAAGATGCAGTCACGAGTATATCGCAGCAGGAAACCTCAACGCCGTTTGAACGGTACAGGCTTCAGGCGAAGGGTACGGGTTTCAGCCCGCACATCAAGCGCGCCGTTTCCGCCTGCGATATGCTTTATGCAGGACCTGTCACCTCAAGTCGCTCCAGCATACGGTTCGGCGTCCCGCCTCTCATGAACATTCTCAGCGCACATCTCGGGGAATCCGCCATCGGGTTGGCGTTGCTGGCCGCCCTCACCGCGCTCGCTCTCTGGCTGGTGTTCAAGAGGCGTCCTACCCCCAATGAAATCGAGCGCGCGCGCCGCCTGTTCCTTTCCCAATCCGGCCGCCTGGTAGACGGCATGTTGCTCGACATCTACGACATCGACTCCCCGCCTACATCCAAAAACGAACCAGCCCGCACCCTCACCATGCTCCTCTATAGCTATCACATCGGCGGTGTGGACTATGAGTGCTCGCAGGACATCACCGGCATGCCAGGAGTGGTAGATCCGGCACAGGTCCGCGCAGGCTTTCCCTGTTCGGCCCGCTACCAGCCCGGCAACCCCCAAAACAGCATCGTCGTCTCTGAAGAGTGGTCCGGCCTGCGCATGGGCCTGCCCGCCCAGCACGTTTACGACGACCCCGACCCCATCGACCTGAGCCACCTCCGCCCCGGCCGCGGATAACGCACCAAACCCCAGACCGGCCGAGCAATTCAATTCTCCCTGCTTCAGCGTGTTTCAAGAACATGCTTTGTATCAGGGCACGACTTTAGTCGTGCCGAAAGGCACCAGAATAACGAGGGGTTTTAACCCCTGCGGGACGATCCATCACACCGCCGCGGCCATTTTTGAAACAAGCTCCAATCAGAATTACTCCGCAGGCTCCGGAATCTTCCAGCCCCGGATCAGTAGCCACAGCATGAAGATGAGCTCGCCAAGGTACGTAACAAACAGAAATCCAAGGTGTACGTCCGGATATAGGTACGGCCTCAGCATGCTGATCATCCAGCCCAATCCGTCAATGACTAACAGAATCCCCAATATCCTCGGGATGTAGCCCGACCGGAAAATCAAAATACCCAGCAGAATGAGGTGAATCCCGAAGATTACCAGGCTCATCGACCAGGTGTACTGAAATGAATTCAGCAGAAGTTCCATCTGCGCGTGCAGCGGGCCGGCCGCAAACAGTGTTAGATATTGCTGCTCATGCAAAAGCCGATAAACCGTCACCAGGTTCATTACGCCGCTCAGCGCCACTGCTGTATAAATCAGCCGGAACCATGCCGTCAGCAGCGACAGCGATCTGTTTACCGGAGCAAGCAGAAAATACAACGCCCAGGCAATCACCACGTCCCCAATAAAGTTGATCAGGTAACACAGGATTAAGGCGGCGAATACTCCCCCATGGTTGGCAATGTTCTGCGCGGTCTGTTCCACGTTGCCCGGAATCACCAGCCTGGGGTAAAGCGAATACTCGGCATAACTGACAGGGTTAAGCAGGTAACCCAGACCCGCAATCACCGCCGCCTGCCGCAAGCTCAATCCCCGCTCGCGAATTGCCCCGGTATCTGAGTTCACTCACCCTCGCTCAACTTTGGCTTGCTTACCGTGTGCCCACACTCTCAATCAACTACGTTCGCTCCTTCAAAATGGTTCCGTCGCAATCCAGCCTCCGGAATCCGCCGCCAATTCTGCTCATCCAATCAAGCAGAGGAGAATTTGAATGCGTGTATTTCTTACAGGCGCAACAGGATTTATCGGCTCTGCCATTGTTCCGGAGTTAATCAACGCGGGTCACCAGGTAGTTGGGCTGGCGCGCACAGATGCGGGCGCGAATGCTCTGATCGAAGCCGGCGCCCAGGTGCTGCGAGGCGATCTTGAAGACCTCGACACCCTTCGCAGTGGAGCCGCCAACTCAGACGGCGTGATTCACTGTGCCTTTGTCCACGACTTCTCCCAGTTCGAGAAAAGCTGTGCCATCGACAAGCGGGCCATCGAGACATTTGGCGAGGTGCTTGCCGGCTCCGATCGCCCCTTGATTGTCACTTCAGGAACCGGGGTCGCCCATACGCCGGGTCGTCTCACCACCGAGGACGACGCGGCCAACTCTCCGTTTCCCCGCGTAGCTTCGGAACATGCCACAACTGCGATCGCCGCACAAGGCGTCCGCGCTTCGGTGGTGCGGCTCCCGCAGGTCCATGACACAACCAAGCAAGGCCTGGTCACCTACCTCATCGCCCTGGCTCGCCAGAAGGGGGTGTCGGCGTACGTCGGCGACGGGCAAAACCGCTGGCCCGCGGTCCACAAGCTCGATGCTGCCCGTCTCTACGTGCTGGCGCTTGAGAAGGGAGAAGCGGGAGCCCGCTATCACGCGGTCGCCGAAGAGGGCGTGCCGCTGCGAGAAATCGCCGAGGCAATCGGCCGCGGCTTGAAGGTGCCTGTGGTCTCGAAGTCCGCCGAGGAGGCACCAGCTCATTTTGGTTTCCTTGGGTTCTTCGTGGGTCACGACATTTCAGCTTCCAGCGCGCTGACCCAGCAACGCCTGGGATGGAGCCCCACAGCATTGCCCGGCATGATTGACGATCTCAACCACATGCAATACTTCCCAAGCTGAACTGGCTTTGGAAAGTTTGAACCGACTGTGCCCCATCCATCGCGCCTTTTGCGATGGGTGGGATCGCGGTCGCAATGGCTCAAATTCCGGATTGCCAGCAGCCCGCCTGGAACTCTGTAGAACGCATTTTGAACAGAAGATTTTTGCGTTACTCCATGCCGCCAGGAGTAGAATCCTGCAATGATGAACGCTCGCATTGTGGCTGTCCGATGGCAGTCTGTTGCCGTCGTGTTCAGCGTCGTCTACGGCCTCATTGGAGTCGGATACTTTATTTGGACCTCTTACAAGCAAGCTTCTGAGATGCTTGCTCCGTTCGGTCTCATTCTTCCATTTGCGCAGTTCTCGTTCAACCTCCACCTTGTCCGTTCAACTCTTGCCTGGGACTTCCTGTGGGGCACAGTCCAGACTTTTGCATATGCTGTATCGGGCTGGCTTACAGGGACGACGTTCGCAGTTCTGTTCAACTTCGCAATCTGGTTAACCGGCGGAATAGATGCGAAATACGTGCGGGTGAGTGAGATCGAGCGGACACCGGGACCTGCGCCGCTCATGCGCTAGACCAAACCTCGGAAGTCCTGTTTGCTTGTAACACCGTGAATCACGGGCAAACCCAAGCCAACACCATCACCAACCGCGCCCACCCCTTTGCACCCCATACCCACCCCCGGTATACTAGTCCCATGCATGTCCACGCGGCGACTTCCCCAACCAGCGCCAAAAGAACACAATCCGTCCTCCGCTTCTCGCTGCTGGCCACGCTCGCCTATGTCGTCGTCACATTCATCGCCGGCCTCCGCGCCCACTCCCTGGCCCTGCTCTCCGAAGCCGGTCACAATGTCTCCGACTTCCTCGCCCTTGGCCTGAGCTTCGCCGCAGTCTATTTCCAATCCCGCCCCGCCAGCCATTCCAAGACCTTCGGCTATCAACGCGCCGGCGTACTTGCCGCATTCATCAATGCATCCACGCTCATCGTCATCTCCATCTGGATCGCGATCGAAGCCTTCCACCGTCTCGCCGTCCCCGTCGTCGTCCAACCGCGCCTAATGATGATCGTGGCTGCCGCCGGAGTCCTGATGAACGGCGTCATTGCCGCTCTGCTGTGGGGAGTGGCCCGCGACGTCAACATGCGCTCGGCCTTCCTGCACATGGCCGGCGACACCCTCTCCACCGCCGCCGTTATCGCCGGAGGCGCAGCCATCCTTTTCACCGGCCAATACTGGATCGACCCCGTCCTCTCGCTGCTCATCGCCGCGCTCATCCTCTGGTCCAGCATCGGCATCGTCCGCGAGTCTCTCAACATCCTTCTTGAAGGCACTCCACGCGGCGTTTCGCTCCCAGTAATCCGCGCCGGAATGGAAGCCGTCGAAGGCGTCCTCGACGTCCACGACCTCCACGTATGGAACCTCGGCTCCCAGTCCCGCGCCCTCGCCTGCCACGTCACCATCGCCGACATTCCCCCCTCCGAGAGCGCCTGCATCCTGCTCAACCTCAACCACCTGCTCAAGGACCACTACGACATCTGCCACACCACCATCCAGTTCGAGCACGTAGGCTGCCCTGAATCCCACGGCTGCGTAGTCCCCATTGAAGAAATGGCCGGCGCTTCCACCGACTCCCACTCGCACCACCACCACGGCCACGCGCATTAAATCTCTCCTTCAAGCTTCCATAGCGTGCGGTTCCGCGAATGGAGCGCCCTTATTCGCTGAGCGGAGAAATGACGGGAAAAATATAACATCCAGGCGCAAGATAAACTTATAAAGACGCTGAAGAGATAGAAAGGTCATCCTGAAGAATAAGATAATCAAACGATTGACTAAGTAGCTCACCAACATAGGTTACCTCCGTCTACCTAAGCAAATACTTCAGGAGGCATGACCTATGAGTTATATGAGGTTAAGGACAGACTCGTGTCCTTTGGCAATTCCAGCTTTTGCACTTTTTCTTGCTTTCATTTCAGTGAATCAAACGGCAGCGGCACAGGCCACGGATCCGCCTCCGAAGTCCAGCAAATTCACCCCCGGCATAGACGCTTCTATTGGCGTCGAAGGAGATCTGACGGCAGCGCGCATGCCAACATTCACCACTCCGTACTCGTCCCCCGGTACTGGATTCACGCAAGTGACCCAGAGCGCCGCACCTTCTGCGGGAGTCTTCGGGAGCTTTCACCAATCGTTCACCCCGTGGCTCGGCTATAACATCCATTTTGGATACACACGCTTTACCGACCACTATTCAAATGCACAAGAGTATCTCACCACTTCGACGACGACCTTTCCTTCTTCGTCCAGTTTTATCCGGGGAAATGTCCGAACTAACATGTACGACCTTACAGTATCCTCAGTAATTGAAGGGCCGCGAACCAGGCGCTTTTCCACTTTGACTGAGGTAGGCGGCGGCGGACTTTTCTTTACGCCGCTCAGCACTGACACCGGCGCGCGCCAGCAGACTCGCCCGGCACTGGTCTTTGGTGCGGGCGCTAACTTCAAACTAACTCCAAAGCTCGATCTCCGCGCCGAATATCGCGGCCTGCTGTACAAGAGTCCCGACTTCAACCTGACCGACATTACGCCGGGAATAACCCCAACAAATCAATTTCCAATGACCAGGCTTTTCACCGTCACCAGCACGCCTGAAGTGAGCCTCGTCTACCGCTTTGGCCGGACGGGTCCTGTCAAAGCTCATGCGAAAAAACCTTGACCCGAGATAGAAGCTTCCGTCACAAAAGCGCGCTTCGAAAAGGGCACGCCAAGCGATTCAAATATCATTGGGGAGTCAACGCATTCCTTTGGGAGGCTCCCCCGTTGAATTCGCATAGAACCGCCTTTTGTATTCTATTTGCATTTCTGCTTCTCGCTTCTGTTGCCCGCGCACAATCCCCGGCGCCGACGCTCGAGGCCCTATCCGGCGAATACACCAACCCCATCGAGCCCGACACCCCCAACAGCTTCTACGTCCAGAATGCCAAGCTCTTTTTAGAGTCCGAACGCCGTGTTCCCACCGAGCTCAAGCCCATCTCCGCCACCGAGTTCACTTCTCCCGACGACAGAGACTTGACCATCCGCTTCACGATCGACGCCTCCGGCAAAGCCGCCAGCCTAACCCGGTCCGACGATCCCGACACCCCTTACGCCCGCACCGGCCCGCCCGTCCATCACCTCTTCCACGACTATCAGCGCACTGAAGTGATGATCCCCATGCGCGATGGCGTCAAGCTCCACGCCGTCATTCTCAATCCGACCGACATCTCCACCCCGCTCCCGTTCCTCTTCCAGCGCACCCCCTATGGTTGCGACGGCGCAAACCGCGCGTCCTTCTCAGCCAGCCGTCCGGAACTCGCGCGCGAAGGTTATATCTACGTCTGCGGCGACATTCGTGGCCGCTTCAAGAGCGAGGGCGAATTCATCATGATGCGCCCCTTAGCTGACCATAGTGCCGATCAGCGTTCTTCGAGTCCTGCCCATCAAGCCATCGACGAATCCACCGATACATACGACACCGTAGCCTGGCTCCTCCAAAACGTTCCCAACAACAACGGCCGTGTTGGCGTCACCGGCACCAGCTATCCCGGTTTCCTCGCCATGATGGCCGGCATCGACCCCCACCCCGCCATCAGGGCCATCTCACCGCAAGCTCCCATGATCGACGTCTGGCTCGGCGACGACTTCTTCCATAACGGCGCATTCCGCCAAACCTATGGCTACGACTACGTAATGGGCCTCGAATCCAGCAAGGAAGACACTGAAGTCAGCTACGGCAAAGGCAAGGACGGCAATCCCCGCGACGGCTTCGACTATTTCCTCGAACGCGGTTCCTTTGCCCAGGACGTCAAGAAATCCCACTCCAAAGTCCTGCCCACCTGGCGTCTCTTCCTCGACCACCCCGCCTACGACAGCGTCTGGTCTTCACGCGGCGTCGCGCACTCGCTCTCAACCGTTGCCGTACCCACGCTCACCGTCGGCGGCTACTACGATCAGGAAGATATGTTCGGCCCCCAGCTCGAATACTCCACGCTTGAGCCCCACGACACCAATCACCAGAACTTCCTCGTGCTCGGCCCCTGGCGTCACGGCTCGTGGGCCGCAACCACGCGCCACCTGGGCAACATCGACTACACCCAGCCCATTGGCAAAGAATTCCGCTCCCAGATCGAGGCCAAATTCTTCGCCCACTATCTAAAAGACGAGCCCGGTTTCGATCTTGAAGACACGGCCAGCTTCCAAACTGGCTCCAATACCTGGAAGCGTTACTCCCACTTCCCGCCTCCCGAATCTGCGCCCACCAGCCTTCATCTTCAGGGCCAGGGCCTGCTCAGTTGGGCTGACTCCACATCGCACTCGACTGCAAAATACGTCAGCGACCCGGCCGATCCCATCCCCTACCGTCATCGTCCCATTCAAGCCACTTACAGCGATGGCTCGCAGTGGTTCAACTGGCTCACTGAAGATCAGCGCTTCGTCACCGATCGCAAAGATGTAGCCGTCTGGCGTCTCCCCGTCCTCAAAAAGGACCTAGTCCTCACCGGCGAAGTCATAGCCGACATCTACGCCTCGGTCGCCACGGCCGAAGCCATAAGCAACGACGCCGACATTGTGGTCAAGCTCATCGACGAGTACCCCGCCACCGATCCCAACCCCAAAATGCGCGGCTACCAGCTCATCACCAACGCAGAGATCTTCCGCGGCCGATACATTGAGTCCTTCTCCAACCCCAGACCCCTGCGCTCCGGCTCTATCCACGAGTACAAGTACTCGCTCCACGATGTGGACCACGTCTTCAAGGCCGGCCACATCGTCATGGTCCAGATACAGAGCACCTGGTTCCCCCTCTACGACCGCAACCCTCAGACCTTCGTCCCCAACATCATGACCGCCAAACGCCCCGACTACCAACCCGCCACCATCACCATCTACTCCGACCCCGAGCACGACTCCAGTCTCCAGGTCCCGCTAATGAACCCCTGCGACCAGATCGAGTGCTTCTGAGGTTGGGTGCGACAGGTTGACACGGATGAAATCCCGGGTGCCCCAGGTCTCGCCTTTGAGACCTGGGATTGCCCGAATCTCCAATTTCTGTCTCCGCATCCAATTTCGAGTTAGAATAAGAGCAGCACCATGGCCCTCCACCACCCCATCCCGGCCCTCCTCTAGCGGCGCCCGCCGCCCACACCCGTTCCTCGCCCATTTCACTCTTTCACTAATTCACTTTTTCACTAATTGCCGCCTGGAATCGCGGAGGGACTAAACATGATCGATCGCCTGGAACAAATGGAGCAGCGTTACGACGAGCTAAGCACCCAGCTCGGCCTGCCCGAAGTCATCACCGACCACGAAAAATATCAAAAAGCCGGCCGCGCCCTCCGCGAACTCGAAGCCCCCGTCATGAAGTTCCGTGACCTCAAGCAGGTTCGCCAGGGCCTTGCCGAAGCTCGCGCAATGCTCACCGAATCCGATCCCGAAATCCGCGCCATGGCCGAAGAAGAAATCGCCGCCCTCGCCCCCCGCGAGCCGGTCCTGCTTGAAGAAATCAAGCTCCTGCTCCTGCCCAAAGACCCCAACGACGAAAAGAACGTCATCCTCGAAATCCGCGCCGGCACTGGTGGCGACGAAGCCTCCCTCTTCGCCGCCGAAATCTTCCGCATGTACCAGCGCTTCGCCGAGCAACACAAGTGGAAAATCGAGCTGCTCTCTGTATCCGAATCCGGCGTCGGCGGCTTCAAGGAAGTTATCGCCATCATCGAGGGCGACCGCGTCTATTCGCAGATGAAGTGGGAGAGCGGCGTTCACCGCGTCCAGCGCGTTCCGGCCACTGAAACCCAGGGCCGCGTCCACACCTCGGCCGTCACCGTCGCCGTCCTCCCTGAGGCCGAAGAAGTCGACGTAAAAATCGAAGCCAAGGACATTCGCATCGACACGTTCTGCTCTTCTGGTCCCGGCGGCCAGTCCGTCAACACCACTTACTCCGCCGTCCGCATCACCCACATTCCCACTAACACTGTAGTTAGCTGCCAGGACGAAAAATCGCAGATCAAGAACCGCGAAAAAGGCCTGCGCGTCCTCCGTTCCCGACTCTATGAAATGGAAATGGAACGCCAGAATGCCGAGTTAGCCAAAGAGCGCAAGCAAATGGTCGGCACCGGCGACCGCAGCGAGAAAATCCGCACCTACAACTTCCCGCAAAACCGCCTTACCGATCACCGCATCGGACTAACTCTGCACCAACTCGACTTAGTCATGGAAGGTCGCCTGCAACCCATAGTCGACGCACTGATAGCCCACTACCAGGCCGAGCAGCTAAAGGCCGACAGCAGCCAGGCAGCGTAAGGCGATGGCGGATGAAGCTTACTACGGCAAGTATCCAGAACATTCGGGCATTAGTGAGCGAGGGCGAAAACGCGCTCGCCGCGGGACCGCACCCTGAACGAGCGCGACGCGATGCAGAGTCCTTGCTTCTGCTTTTGTTCAAAAGACATGGTACTGAGAGAAACACCGCTTGGCTGGTTGCCAATTGGAATAATCCGGGGAGCCACGGTGACGAATTCCGAGCTCTGATTCAACGCCGTGTCTCCGGCGAACCCATCCAATACATCACAGGAGAAACCGAGTTCTACGGCCTTCCGTTCCTGGTAACTCCAGACGTTTTAATCCCCCGCCCAGAAACCGAGCACTTAGTCGAGAAAGTCATCGAGTTAGCCGCAAGCCTTCAATCTCCACGCATAGTCGATGTAGGCACTGGCTCAGGCGCAATCGCAATCGCCCTCGCCCATGCTTTGAAAGGGCACGACTTCAGTCGTGCCACACAATCTCCGGTATCAACCGGGGCTTTAGCCCCTGCGGGATGTCCTCCAGAAGAACCAACTCAAGCTGCAACTGACAAAGGCACTGTATCAGGGCACGACTTTAGTCGTGCCGCAAAAGCTCCAGAATCAAGTCGGGCTTTAGCCCCTGAGGGAAGCTCTTCAACACCGATCACCGCCATCGACCTCTCCGCCCCAGCCCTCGCAATCGCCCGCAAAAACGCAGCCCGCAACAAAGCCGCAATCCGCTTCCTCCAGGGCGACCTCCTAACCCCCGTAGCCAACGAGCAATTCGAAATCGTAGTCTCCAACCCGCCTTACGTCCCAGAGCCCGACCGCCCCACCCTGGCCGTAGAAGTCCGCGACCACGAACCCGCCCTCGCTCTCTTCGCCGGCTCCGACGGCCTCGACATCTGCCGCCGCCTAATCCCGCAAGCCTTCCCCTGTCTCGTCCCCGGCGGCTTCCTCGTCCTCGAAATCGGTTACAACCAATCCCCGGCCATCGCCAATCTCCTCGCCGCCTCCGGCTTCCAAAGCATCGAGTTCGTTCCCGACCTACAGCAAATCCCCCGCGTAGCCATAGCCCAGCGCCCCTGAATCCCGCAGTCACGCTCCCATTGATCAATGTTTCAAGCTGAAGCTAGCCTTAGCCGCATCGGCCCTCAGTGCTCCAGCATCAGACCGCCCTGGGCGGCGGCTTCCATGCGAGTCAAGATATCCTTCATCTGGGCGAACTCGCGCCGTCCGTCGAGCGGCTTCAGCCGCGGATCGGCAAGCATCTGGAAAAACCATGGACATCGGTTCTGCTCAGCGGCGCGCAGCTCTGACAGCGCGGACTCATGATCGCCCAAAGCAACATAAACAGCCGGCAAAAAGGAGTTCAGCACAAAGCGTTCCCGGCTCAGCCATTGCAGCCGTTCCAGCACCGCAAGGGCTTCGCTCCGTTGCCCCGCGCAGGCCATTGCGTATGCGTGCAGCGATTCAACAATATCGAAGTACGGCTGGCTCACCGCCAAGTCCTCCGCCAGTTGCATGCCGCGCGCCGCATCCCCATTGAATGGCAGAATCATAGCCCCATACATGGCAATCCCCACATGCCCCGGAAACTGTTTCAGGCTGCGATCCATCTGCTCCATGCTCTCCGCAGCCTGTCCGTTCAGATGCAACGCCCAGGCCAGCCGTGCGTGCAGCCACGGGGCCAAAGGGTCCTCAAGCAGAGCGTCCCGCAATAGTCCGATGGCCTCTTCAATGCGATGCCGGCCAAGCGCGAACATCACCCGGGCGCGTGTGGTCCACGGATCGTGCGGCAGATGGGCAGATACCGAGAACGCCCAAAGCGCCGAAGCCAGATTATGATCCGTGTTGAAGCTGACAGTACCAAGGGAGGGCAAAATGGCCGGGGCTTGAATCGGGATATCCTCAATCGACTCCGCGGTGTGATGCACTATTTCGGCCGCGGCGGCCGGGGACATAATTCCATAGGCTGTCTGGGTCACGCACAGGCGAACCAGGTCCACCTTGGCGGCGATCAGCGATGGATCGAGTTCGGTAGCTCTCAGCAGGCTCTGCAGCCCATCCTGCATGCGATGCCGCTGCAGAGTCTGCCATTCGTAGTGGGCGCGTTGAAACATGTTGTAGGCTTCAGGGTAAGCTGACGCCCCAACAGGCGCTCCATCGTCAGCCTCCGCCGCAAAGATTTGATCCTTAGCCCCGCCCACTGGCGATCGTCGCTGGACGAGGGAGCCGCCGGAAACGAAGTGCGGGTCAGGCGCCGGGACTGTCAGCGGGTTGGGAAGCGGCCATTTCACGGCGGTCATGCGATATAAAAGGCGCGACGCCAACTCCGACTCCAGGCCGGCGGCGCGATCCTTCGGCACCAGCAGATCTTCAACCCAAATCTGCGTGCCGTCTTCCACACGGATCATCTCCGCGCGAAGCCGGTAATGAGCGGGCAAAGCGCACAGGATGCCGGCCAGAACATAGTCTGCTTTCAGGGTCTCGCCAATCTGCTGGGCCGTCAGGCCTCGCCGGTACAGCGTAAACACTGAATCGCGGGCCAGCATCTTGGCCACAGGACGCCGTCGAGCCGTCAGCCGCGTAATGGTCTCCTCGGCGATGGCCGGGCCCAGATGCTCTGGGATATTGAAACCGTTTTCAAACGGCAGAACGGCCAGCCTGGGCAGGCCATCTGCGAGCGCAGGCTCTTGCCGCCTCAATTCCGCTGAGAAGCGGTATCCGCGCTTGTAGACCGTTTGTATGCATTCATCGGGATCCAGACGCGCGCGCAGCGAAGAGACGCACCGGGGAACGCTGTCTGCGGTTACATGCACATCTCCCCACAGCGCCTCTCGCAGTTCTCCGGGTGTAACAATCTGCCCGGCACGGGCCGCAAGAAATCGAAGCGCGGCCAACTCCCTGGGCGGCAGGTGAACCACCGCCTCTCCGCGCAACAGCGTCCCGTCGGCTTCCATGCGGAACGTTCCAAAGGAGAATGCAGGCCCATCCTCCACTTTGCCGGGGCTGGGAGATCCCTGTCCCGAAACCTCAAATAACTTCTCGCGTGCTCCGGCTTCCCGCGACACGCGGGATCCCGACGGTTGGGCTTCTGCTTCCTTCTTACTCTCCAACGCAATTCCTCGGTTTTTGGTATATCTGCTCGCCGGCTGGTCGCCATTCGCGTAAGGCAAACCGCAACCACCGCCGCCAGCATCTGGGAAACCTGCTTCGGGAAAATCCAGGGAAAAAGTCGTGATCATACTTGCCTGGCGCCGGTTCTCTAACCGTCCGGTCGCCTTATCTAATCCCGATTATGCACACTCCAAAGGCGAATGGAAGCGGTTTTCAAGCAGATTCTTCCGCTTCCAGTAATCCAAAACAGGTTACCTGTTAATTATATAGTAACTAGATTATCCTGTCGTATCTGGCTCAATAATGAATAGTTAACTGCAATTCTCATCGAAAACGTGGTAACAGAACCCCGAACGGCAAAACACGAACCTGCGGTCAACGAATCGACGGCGCTCATTCTGATGGATTTAGCGGTCAATGGACGCTCCTGCACCGTGCCAGAGACCTCAATCACCTGTTCATCTCGGGAAACTGATCGAGCGGCGGAGCCAAGTGGAAAAACTTCAGAGATTTGTCCGGAGTCGGAACCGTGTTGGCTGGGAGACTTGTTTCATGGGTTCACGTTTCCAAATCGAATCCCCGCATGGGGGCGTCCCACAAGGCCCTCAGCTCACCAGAGTATAAGCACGAAAGAAGAGTATAGGCCCTCGAAAAAAAAGGAGACATTCAATGGCCAAAACCATTACATACGCTCAGTGGGCGTTGGAATCCTACTGCATCGGTTTGAAGCTGCGCACGCTTCGCACGCAGAAGCGGCTGACGCTCGCGCGGCTGGCGGCCGAAACAGGGCTTTCCACCGCACTGCTTTCCAAGCTTGAGACAGATCGGATGATCCCCACGCTTCCGACTCTGGCCACCATCAGCCGCGTATACGGTGTGGGAATGAGCCATTTTTTCTCTGAGCCCGCGCGCCACACCCTCTCCATTACCCGCAAGGCTCACCTGCAGAGCAAAGGCCGTGGCCTCGAATCGATGAAGGTTACGCTGCTGAGCCCAGCCGCGGACGCCTCCCGGCCTGCGAACCTGCTGACGGACGCCGGGAATCCAACCCCGGCCGGTTCCAACCACCCGCTGAGTCCGGAAGACGATCGGCAAGTCCGTTCTGGTCGCAGGGAGCAAAGGGAAATTGCACGCCAGGTGGTCCAGTTGGTGGAGTTTCCGGCTGCCGGGGCTGCGTGCGCGATGAATGGTTTTCGCGATGCGAGTGGGATGATTTATGTCCTGGAAGGGAAGTTGCAGTTGGATGCGGGCGGCATGCAGGAGGTGCTGGAAGCGGGGGACTGCGCTTACATGGAAAGCGAAATGACGGTGGCTTGGAGCGCGGTGGGAAACCATCGCTGCCGGCTGCTGGCGGTGTTTCCCGCCTCTGCCTGGAATTGAGATTGAAGCCAGGGGAATGGAAGTTGCGTGTTGTTGCCATTGACCCGACCAATGCAGATTCGCGGCGTCAAAAAACTTGCGAAGCGGAGACTCTCCAGGATTGATCTGATCGACAAGGCTTTCGGGCTCGAGCGGCACACGCGCGTGTGCACGGTTTGCCGCCTTGCAACCCAGTCTGTACCATGGTTGGGAATTTCCGGGGGCTCTGAACCATGCGGCCAAACTCTCACTTGATGAAGGCGACGCTCACCGGCGCGCTGGGCGGACTTCTTTTCGGATTCGACACCATCGTTATCTCCGGGGCCATCGATGCGCTGGTGCGGCTGTATGGATTGAACCCACAGCAGATGGGACAGACCGTCGCCATTGGGCTGGTCGGCACCGTAGTGGGATCGCTGGGCGCAGGCGTGGCGGGACAAAAGCTGGGCGGCCGCGAGGCTCTGCGGCTCACCGCCGTGCTCTACGTCGTCTCCGCCATCGGCTGCGGACTGGCGTGGAACTGGCCGTCATTTATGCTCTTCCGATTTGTGGGCGGGCTGGGCATCGGCGCTTCATCGGTGCTGGGTCCGGTTTACATTGCGGAGCTTGCGCCGGCCAGGTGGCGAGGCCGCCTGGTAGGCATGTTTCAGTTCAACATTGTGTTTGGAATCCTGCTGGCCTACGTCTCCAATTACGCCATTCGCACGCTGCACCTGGGCGCGGCCGAGTGGCGCTGGCAAGTGGGCGTAGCGGTGCTGCCGGCGTTGGGCTTCCTCGCGCTCCTGTTCGGCATTCCGCGCAGCCCGCGCTGGAGCGCCCGGCGCGACCGCTTCGACGAAGCACTGGCGGTGCTCAAGCTGATGGGCGACCCAGACCCGCAGGCCGAGCTTGCCGACATCCGCGCCGCGCTGCAGCAAGAGCACGCAACGGCCCATGAGCCGGTGTTCCGCTGGAAGTATCGCTATCCGCTGTTTCTGGCCATCTCGATTGGGGCGTTCAATCAGTTGGCGGGCATCAACGCGATTCTCTATTACCTGAACAACATTTTTGCGGCGGCGGGCTTCAGCCAGATTTCGAGCGACCAGCAGGCCATCGCCATCGGCGCCACCAACTTTACGTTTACGCTGGTGGGCATGTCGCTGATTGACAAGCTGGGGCGCAAGACGCTGCTGCTGATTGGCGCGGCGGGCTGTTCAACGTGTCTCGCGGGCGTGTCGTGGCTGTTCGCAACGCACTCGCATCCAGGCGCGCTGATCTGGCTTCTTGT
>CAYWMR010000057.1:0-16950 GCA_964458965.1 uncultured Occallatibacter sp.
ATTGTGCTGCCGCAATCGTTGCAGCTTTCTTCTGCAAAGGCGTATGCGCTGGAGGCGCAGCAGAATGCGGTGCGCGCCCTGTATGGGATTGCACGTTCGCAGGCATACGCCGTGGGCGAGTACCAGATCGAATTGCTCGGATCGCCGAAGTTGATTCTGCTCCCGTCTCCATTCGGACTGACGGATGCCGCCTGGCAAGCAATCACGGAGCGCGTGAAGGCCGGCGCGACACTACTGGTGACAGGGCCATTTGATGGCGATGCACATTTACACACGACGGGACGGCAAGATGCGATTGGGATTCCCTACACCACTGTCCCGCTGACGATTCGCGATCAAGCGGCGCATTTTCCGTGGGGCGACGCGGCACTGAGCTTCACAGGCAACAAGACGACGGCTTTGAGCCAGGCGCAGACGCCTGACGGAGACGTGTGGGTCGAAAGGACGCTGGGAAAAGGGAGGATTTTGTTCTCGGCGCTGCCGGTGGAACTGAGCGACAATATCGAGTTGGTGGGCAAGGCCTATCGCTATGCGCTGAAGGTTGCGGGCGTTGCGCCGGTCTATACAACGACTCTGACCGATCCCGGAATCCTGATCGCTCCCACGATGTTCCCGGCCGCAACGCTGTACGTACTCACATCCGAATCCAACCGGCCGCAGGTTGCATTTGACGATGTGCGCAGCCGACGCCATTTTGAAGGATTGCTGGAGAGCGGCACCGCCGCCATTGTGCTGGTCGGAACCGATGGAAAGGTGCTTGCCGCGTACAACTGGCCGGCGCAGTAAGCAGGAGATTGCGCCAGTCTTATTGGCCACTGCAAAGGATCGGAGAAGCGCACACGATCCGGAACCGGCGTTTGGGACGAACGTCGAGAACTTCATGCGAAGTATTGAGAGATATGCTGAAGCTACGCGAAATCGTCAAGGAATATCCTGTGAGTGTGCTGCAGACTGCGCCAACGGTGGACAAACTACAGTCCATCCGGACCGGCAACTGCCCGCCCCTCCCGCTCTCCATTGCTATACGCGGTAAATCGGATGCGCTTCCCTACGCTTGGTGTTGCGACTATTCGATATTGTCAGGTAACTGATTCTACTTCTGAGCCGCGATGCGCGAAACATCGATGGCAGTAAAGGACGGCTCGCCGTAGTTTGCCGCGTATACATGCCCACCGTCTGGATCCACCGCAAGAGCATACGGATTCGTGCCCGCGTCATACGTGCCAATCACAGCATTTCTCGTGCCATCAATCACCGTAATGCTGCCACTGTGAACATTCGCAACATAGATGCGGTTGCGAACCGAATCGACGACGACAGCTTGCGGATGTTTGCCTACAGGTAGCGTGGCAATAAGCTTTCCTTTAATAGCGTCAACGGCGCTGACCGTCTCATCGCCATAGTTCACGGCATAGATCATCCGAGTGACCGGATTGACCGCCAGGGCGCAGGGGATGGACCCAACCGGAATGACCCTCACATCATACGTCTGCTCGTTCAGCGCGACGATGTCGCTGGTTCCGGTATGAGCAAGATAGACAGAGCTTGAAGATTCGTCGAGAGTGATTCCCCAGAGATGCGGCCCAATCGCAACTTTGCGGACAGCTCCAGTTGCGCCATCGACAACGCGGATGTCGGGATCCTCATAGCCCATTAAGAAGATTGTGTTATTGCGTGGATCGACGGCTATTCCATCGGCGGAGCCGACCTTCAGCGCCTGCGCTGTGCTCGTCGCTCCGTCGATGACTGTAACCGCACTGCTGTAAGTATTCGTCACATATATCTTATTGCTTGATTCGTTCACCGCCAACACATAAGGATGGGACTCGCCCTTGATAGTCGCGATCACTTCATCCTGTGTGCCATCGATCACGCTGATCGAACCGCTTCCGGTGTTGGCGACATAGATTCGGTCCGTGAGCCGATTGATGGCGACCGAGATGGGCGCGCTCCCTACCTTCACCACGCGCGTCGATCCGGTGCTCTCATCCATGACCGACACCGTGCCCGCATCTTCATTCACGGCATAGACCTTGTGCGTTGCGGGGTTGATCGCGACAGCAAGACTGGTAATCATCCTGCCCTGTGGCACACCGCTCTGCGCATACACAACGGAAACCGCACCTGCGAGAATGGCCGAAGCCAGCATGATGCGGGCGCGGGAAATATGCCGAAACCCGCAGATGGGCAAGATCGGATGGCAAACGCTGAAGCGAGCACCCATGCTATGAAATAACCCCATCGTTGGAATATATTATCAAAGATAACAAAGTCCGGTTTAGAACTTCGAAAACGATCCTTTTCGCAAGAGTAGGTTCCCAGATGATTCGGCGCTTGCGCTCTCTCAGCCTCGTGGCGGCTCTCATTCTCACCGCATTTGTGGCCTTTGGCCAGAACCAACGTTTTCATGTTCTCGCGTTCCACTCCACTCACGTCGAGCAGGATCATATGGACTTCGCCATGCAGGCCATCCCATTTTTCGAGGAAATGGCCAGACGGGACCATTTCGATTTCAAAGCTTCAACGAATTGGGACGATCTGAACCCCACCGTCCTGAAGCAATATCAAGTCGTTCTATGGCTTGACGACGCCCCCTCCACGGTCGCGCAGCGCATGGCCTTTCAGGCATATATGGAACACGGAGGTGCGTGGCTCGGCTTCCATATTGCCGGGTACATGGACAACCGCAAAACCTGGCCATGGTTCGCCGACTTTCTCGGAACGGTATTCTACGGCAACAGTTGGCCTCCACTGCCCGCCACGCTGACCATCGATGATCCTTCGCATCCGGCAATGAAGGGGCTCCAGGCGAGCTTTCAGTCGCCTGCCAACGAATGGTATAGCTGGGTGCCAAATCCTCGCTACAGCCCTGATATCAAGGTGCTGATGACGCTCGCCCCTTCCAACTATCCGCTCGGATTCAAAGACACCCTTACTGGTGGAGATATTCCTGTTGCGTGGACCAACACCAAGTACAAGATGATTTACACCAATATGGGTCACGGCAGCAAGATCCTTACCAGCCAGCAACAGAATCTCTTTTTTGAAAATGCTCTGCTGTGGCTCGGCGGTCGCAAGCAGTAGCCATTGTTTCGAGAGAGCAACGCCGGATGCCGTTTCGCGAGTTTCTCCGGTTGCGGATATGTGTGGTTTAATTCTCCATTCCTTGTACTCTGTGCAGGCCCAGTCTTGAACGAATCCTGATAACCAGTTGGGGGCATTTTGAAGCGATCATCGATTTATGCGATCCATATCCTCGCATTCGCGCTCGGTCTATCCACAGCTTTCATCGCATCGGGTCAGGAAGGTATTCCGAAGGCCGCCTGGAAACGCCCGCTGGGACTGCCACTGGAAAACCCCGGAGTGACACGCACCCCCGGCGACATTGACGATGGCTACTGGCAAGGCGCCCCAGTAGGGGGCTTTGGAGCAGGGACGTTTTCTCGCAGCTATCGTGGGGACTTCGCGCGCTGGCATATCAAGGCCGCGGTTCATAAGTATGAGCCGGTGTATGCCAACCAGTTCGCAATGTTCCAGCAGTCGGAGGGCGAGGCCCAAGGCAGGGCCCAGGTGCTGATGAACGGACATCCCAAGGGCAGCGACCTATCAAGCTGGCAATGGGATTATCCGGTTGGGGCGGGCGACTACTATGCGCTTTTTCCAAAGTCCTGGTTCGATTACAAGTGGGACAAGTTTCCGGCGCACGTAGTGCTGGAGCAGTTTTCGCCTGTCATTCCTGATAATTACCGTGAATCCAGCTATCCGGTGGCCGTCTACCGCATTCACGCGGATAACCCCACCAACAAAACCGTCACTGTATCGGTGCTGCTCTCCTGGACGAATATGTCGGGCTGGTTTCGCACCTTCACGCGCGACTTCTCCGGAGCGCCGAATCAGGGCAACCATAACGACTCGAGAAGCGAGACAATCGGCAGCGCGGGAGTGATGAAGGGTATCGTCTTCGACAGAAACCGCGCCGGCAACGTTCCCAATGAATGGGACGGCCAGTTCGCTGTCGCGGCGCTCGAATCGGCAGGCGTGGAAGTCAGCTATCAGACTACGTTTCAGGCAACAGGAGACGGTAAAGCCGTCTGGACTCCATTCTCAAAAAGCGGCAGACTGGCCAACGATGGAAGATCGTGGGTCAGCGATAAAGAGAAGTTGGCCGGCGCGATTGCCGTGCGCTTCACCTTGAAGCCGGGGGAGAGGAAAGTTATCCCCATGGCGATCGCCTGGGACTTCCCGACAATTCAGTTTGGCGAAGGAAGAAACTGGAATCGGCGCTATACCGACTTTTACGGAACCTCCGGTCAGAATGCCTGGAAGATTGCCCGCGATGGACTGCTCCACGCAGCCGAGTGGAGTGTGGAAGTAGACAAGTGGCAGGCGCCGTATATCAACGACGAGAGCAAGCCGTTGTGGTACCGCGGCATGCTCTTCAACGAACTCTACGCGCTCACCGACGGCGGAACTTTCTGGGGACGCAAGGCAGGTTCTGACCCCATCGCCGCTCCGTCGTTTGCCCTGCTTGAATGCTTCGACTACGCATACTACGGTACCCTTGACGTCCGTTTCTACGCTTCGCTTCCATTGTTGAAATTCTGGCCGGATATCGATAAGCAGGTACTACGCGAGTTTGCAGATACAGTGCCGAAGGAGTGGCCGGAACAGGGGCTATGGGTCTGGAAGAGCGAGCAGACGGGCGAGCCCGTGACCCACAAGCGCAAAAAAATCGGCGCCGTTCCACACGATCTCGGCGTTCCGGAGGGCGATCCCTTCATCGCCGTTAACGAGCCAGGCTGGCAAGATACCAACGACTGGAAAGACCTCGACTCCAAGTTCGTTCTCATGGTCTATCGCGACTACGTCCTGACAGGTCGAACGGATGCCCAGTTCCTCCGCGACACCTGGCCCGCCATTAAGGATGCGATCAAATATCTACGCCAGTTCGATCATGGCGGCGGCGTTCCGGAAAACAGCGGGTATCCAGACCAGACCTACGACGATTGGGTCACGAGCGGCGTGAGCGCCTACTCCGGCGGTCTTTGGTTGGCCGCCCTGCGCGCTGGCGAAGAAACCGCTCACACTCTAGGCGATACTACGTCTGAGGCGGAATATCATGCTCTCTTTCTGAAAGGTCAGAAGACTTATATTTCGCATCTTTGGAACGGCGAATACTTTCGTTACGACACGCAGAGTGCTTCCAGGGACGACATTCAGACTGACCAGCTGGCCGGGCAGTGGTACGCCAACCTCACCGGGCTCGGCGATATCGTGCCCCACGACATGCAGGTATCGGCAATGAAGAAGATATTCAATTTCAACGTGATGAAGTTTGGCCACGGCGAGATGGGCGCAGCCAACGGCATGGCGGCCGATGGCTCGATTCTCACCAACGCGGAGGCCAAGGAAGTCTGGGTGGGAACAACACTTGGGTATGCGGGACTGCTGATGAGCGAAGGCATGAAAGATGAAGCCTATAAGACCGCTCACGGCCTTTATCAGGTGATCTACGAGAACAAAGGCTACTGGTTTCGAACACCGGAGGCATGGGATATCACGGGAGATTTTCGCGCGGGGATGTACATGCGTCCCATGGCGGTCTGGGCTCTGGAAATGACACCGCCAAGGGCGAAGTAAGATCTTCAACCGCTGTCAACATAATGAAAGGAATGGTCCACATGCTGCGTTGCCGGTCGCGCTTTCTTTCACTGCTCACCATGGCGGCATTGCTGATGACTCTGTTGCTCATGAGTTCTGTTGTCGTCCAAGCTGCTTCGCCGAAGCAGCCGCAGCCGCGGTTTCGAGTTATCGCCATCGCTGAGCCGGGTGGGATTCATGCACCATTTGTGGGCGCGGCAAAGATCTGGCTCGATAGGTTGGCAGGCGAGAATAACTTCACTGTGGACTATATTCAAAACACTGATAAAATCGACGACGCCTTTTTAGCGCGCTACCAAGTGTTCATCCAACTCAACTATCCGCCCTATAACTGGACGCCCACGGCTGCCTCAGCATTTGAAAAATACATCGACGAAGGCAAAGGTGGCTGGATCGGCTTCCACCATGCAACTCTGCTCGGCGAGTTCGACGGCTTCAAGATGTGGCCATGGTTCTCCAACTTTATGGGCGGCATCCGCTTCACCAGCTATATTTCCACTTTCGCTGACGGAACGGTCACGGTTGAGGACGCATTTCACCCAACTATGCAAGGAGTCGCGACGCCCTTCGTCATCCGGCAGGAGGAGTGGTATACCTGGGACAAGTCTCCCCGCGCCAACGTTCATGTGCTGGCCAGCGTGAATGAGAACACATATACGCCGGGTAGCAAGATTAAGATGGGCGATCATCCGGTAATCTGGACAAACGAAAAGGTAAAGGCGAGGAACATTTATATTTTCATGGGCCACCATCCGGACCTTTTCGAGAACCCGGCTTTCACGACCATTTTCAAAAACTCGATATTCTGGGCTGCACATCAGTGAAGCCACTCTATTACTTCATGGTTTATCATTGCGCGGTTGGCTCAGCCTTAACCAGAACACGAACAGTGGCCGCCACCACTAGAAACGTCTCTGAGTGAGGTGCAGAACACTCCTCCACTTGATGAAGCTGCCGTTTGCGCAAATCCCCCCGGCCGCGGGCCCTGTCCTTCAAATTGGTTCAGAATTAACCGGGCAATCCACAGTTTGGTTGCGCAGTAAGTTAGTGATGATAGGCTGGTTACAATCTTTCCGAAGTATGAACTGGTGGAAATCTCACTTTATGCGTAAACTGACGGCGAAACTTTCACCTGGTGCGATCTTTTGATTTCACCTTATGGGGTATAGGATTCTGCAAAATATTGAAAAACAGGCTTATGAACTTTCACCTTATTCGTAAACCCACACGAGTTCAAATTCATGAACACAGGCCATTGTGGCCAGGTCCATCCCCAGACCTTTGGCTGCCTTGCCTAGCTGGCGTGTAAGCAGGCCGACCTCTTTTATGCTGCGCCCGATCGTCTCGGCGCTGAAGGGAAGCGGTTCTCCGCGCACGCGTGATCCGATTGACCTCGTTCGCGATGTCATTAACGAGGATATGTGGTTTACCTGAGTGCGCCAGGTTGAGCGTCGCCTCCAGTGTCATGGCTTCGAGGCTGGTCGCGCTGTCTGTTTGGCGCTGGCTCTCAATCGACGTGAGCAATGAGATAAGCTGCGATTGAAGCTCAGGCAAGTCGATCATGCAGGCACCGAGCGCATTCGCGATCGCGCGAGTCTCTGTCGTCAGGCTTGGGGATAGCTACCAGTTTTGTGCCCACACTGTTTCAATACGGATCCGGCTCCGCTAAAGGGTCTTTTCAGGTGGGTGCAAAGACTTTTTGCTGGTGACGAATTCGACGTTTGCCCGGATCAATCGACTGAATATATTTAAGCGCGACCCATGGAAACAGCCTTCAACTGTCCCGCGGCCTGGCCGACGCCTACCGGCCTGCTGAAGTAGAATCCTTGAATTTCGTAGCAATGCTGAGCCTGAAAAAAGCGCAATTGCTCCTCAGTCTCCACGCCTTCAGCAAGTACATTGAGGTTCAACGCTCTAGCCATATTGATAATTGCTGTTGCAATTGCGGCGTCATCGGGATTCACAGCGACGTCGCGAACAAATGAGCGGTCGATGTTTAGTCGATTGACTTGAAACTGTCTCAGGTAGCTAAGGCTTGAATACCCGGTTCCGAAGTCGTCGATTGCGAGCTTCAGTCCCATTTCTCTTAACTCCTTAAGTATCGAGAAAACCACATCCGCATTTGTCAGCAGCAGGCTCTCAGTCAGTTCCAGTTCAAGATACTTGGGATCAAAGCCAGTTTCACGCAGAATGGAGCGAATAACTTCGGGAAATCCCTGCTGACGAAACTGAACGGCGGAAACATTGACCGCGACAGGCACTGCGATAAGTCCCGCGTCCTGCCATGCTTTGGCCTGCGCACAAGCAGACCTCAATACCCACTCTCCAATGGGCACAATCAATCCGCAACGCTCAGCAACTCCGATGAACTTCGCCGGTGGTATAAGTCCCAACAGCGGATGCTGCCAGCGTAGCAGGGCCTCGAGGCCGGTAATTTTCCCGGTTCGGATGTCCACCTGCGGCTGATAGACGAGGAACAGTTCGTTTCTGTCCAGGGCCAACTGCAACCCGTTCGCCAAGGTTAGTTCCTCGATCATCTGGGCATTCATTTCTTCGGTGAAGACGCAAGTCTTATTGGGGCCATCCTCTTTGGCGGCGTAGAGGGCGACATCCGCATTCTGAATCAGTGTCTGGCCATCCGCGGCGTGATCGGGAAATATGCTAATACCAAAATTGAACGAGACGTTCAAAGAATGACCCAGGATGCAAAACTCTCCCGCTAGTTTGCCGACTACTTTTTGAGCAGCTTCCAAGGCTTCGGAGGCACAGCTCGCGGAACCAAGCGCAACTGCGAATTCGCCACCTCCGATCCGCGCGATGATATCGTTTTCACCAACATTTCTTTTGATCCGCTCCGCGGTTTCCTGCAGAAGGCAATCGCCGAAGCTGTGTCCGAAGGAGTCATTAATTATTTTGAATCGCACAATCTCGAGAACGAGCAGAGCGAAGACGCGATTGTTTCTTTGGGCAGCCTGGACCAAATCATCCAGTTGCTTCTGAAAGAATGTGGGGTTGGGCAGGCCGGTCAAGGCGTCGAAGTGAGCCAGGAATCGGAGCCGCTCAGAGGCGCTCCTGCGATTGGTAATGTCTTCCGCGGTCCCTTCATAACTTGTGACCTGCCCGCACTCATCGCGCACTGCGCGCAGATTCAGCGAAACCCATTTATCTGCGCCATTTCGGCAACGGATTTCTGCCTCGATGCCGCCCGCGGTATTGCTCTTTTCAATTGAGCTTCTCAACTCCTTGAGTTGGCGTGGGTCGATAAGAAACTGTAGTGAGAAGCTTCCGACCTCGGTCATGAGTTCTTTGGGAGAATCGTAGCCATAGATTCGCGCCATCATGCGATTAACGCAGAGGAGTTGGAAGTCAGGGCTGAGGTGAAACATTCCCACCGGCGCCTCTTCAAACATGGCGCGGTACCTGTCCTGCTCTGCTTTCAGGGTCTCGATTGTTTTCTCGTGGTGTATGAGGAGTCGATCGATGGAACCGAGGGCCTCATGGCGAAAATCTTCAACGGGCCGAGTACGTCTGCGCTCGCGAAATGGCCGTGGACGAGGCAAGATGGTCAAGTCGCCTTCCTCCTCGTTTGGGAAGGTGACGGGGTCAAAGTCTGGTTCCGGGCCGCGAGTTGTCTGAGGATCCTTTACGACCCTATTAGGAAGCATGAAGACTAATCGGCAAATGGCTGGAAGGATTTCAGTGACTCTTGAGAATTATTTCAATAGCGGATGCGATGGGGTCCGTGATTCGAATTGGAGCGATGGATGGCAGTCTCAGTTCGCTTCCGGGGATAAGTCCCAGCCTATCGCCGGGGCGAGCTTTTCCGCAACGGGCTAGCGCGTCTGTCAATGGCGGACGATGAATGACGCTCCGGATGCAATTGAACCGTGTTAATGGCATTATTTATCAATAGTGTACAAGATTGTTCAGAGACTTAAGTCTTGTGTGCCCTGCGCAGTTTTCAGGAGAGAAATGAGCATCTGGAAGAAGCTTGACAGGGCGTCGGTTGGACGTTTTTCGTTCGGGCCACATTCCTCCATTCATCCGAACTTCTTACGTTTCGCGTCCTGCCCACACGAGCAGGTAACTGGAATGTTGAAATCCAGTTGCCGATAGTGAGTATTTCTCCAGATCGAGCCTGACATCGCTGTGTGCTCAAAGGCTGGTGAGGAATTTGTCCAGGCGAGGTGCAGGGATGGGAACGAGGAAGCATGCGGAAAACCCCTGTTGATCTTGTGCAGTGTTCCGGCTAGTCACTCTGGGGTCGGTGAAGGGACTGGGTGGTGATGAGCATAGACAAAAGCACCGTTGGCGGCATCGTTCTGGCAATGGGCGGAATTGGACTCGGCCTGATTCTCGATGGAGGCAGGCTGGCTCAAGTCTTGCAGCCCACGGCGGCTCTGATTGTATTTGGGGGCACCCTTGGCGCGGTGATGGTTCAGTTTCCCCTTAAGCTTGTTATTCGCGCGGTCATGCAGCTGAAGTATGTATTCATGAACGAGGAGCCTGAGCCTGACTCCCTGGTGAAAAACCTGCTGCAATACGCCTACAAAGCGCGCAGGGAGGGGATCCTGTCTCTGGATGCTGAATTGGCGAAGATTCAAGACCCGTTTCTGCGAGCCAGCCTCATGTTGGCAATTGACGGAGTTAGCGCAACGGATCTGCGCAAAATGATGGAGCTGCAACTGGAATACGAAAGCGAAAAGGAACAGCGTGTTTCAAAGGTGTTTGACGCCGCAGGTGGATTTGCACCGACGATCGGCATTCTGGGGGCCGTCATGGGCCTAATCCAGGTTATGCAACACCTTCAGGACATCAACGAAGTAGGCAAGGGAATAGCGGTCGCGTTCGTGGCTACGATCTACGGGGTCGCCTCAGCGAATCTTCTTTTTTTGCCGTGGGCAGGGAAGCTGAGGATTCGTTTGCGCGAGAGACAGGTAATCCAAGAGATGACGCTTGAGGCTGTTCTTTCAATCATTGAAGGAGTCAATCCCAGGGCTCTGCAACTGCAATTGAATAGCTTTCTGGCTGCGCCTGAACGGCGTAGTCCGGTGAGGTTAACCGTTCAATGAGAAGGAGAAGCAGGCTCGCTGAAGAACCGAATAATCATGACCGGTGGCTGGTCTCTTACTCGGACTTTATCACCGTGCTGTTCGCGTTTTTTGTGGTTCTTTTCGCCTGCTCATATCGTGACAGTCAAACGGTCAAGAAGCTTTCCCAGGCTATTCATATAGGGTTCCAGCAGCTGGGCGCATTTTCCGGGGGGCAGAGCGACTATGGCGTTGCATACCGCGACATTGCGTTGAACGGATCCCCTGGCCCAGTACCCATTCAGCCTGAGCAAGCGAGAATGGCTTATGCAACTCAGAAAGAGGGTGCAGAGAATAAAACGCAAGCGAGTGGAGTGGATATCGGGGAGCTTCAAAAGCAGCTCGAGGCGTCGATCGGAAAGGAAATTCGAAACCACGAAGTGATCATGCGCGTCACCCCAGAGGGATTTGTGATCAGCTTGAAAGACCTGGGATTCTTCAACAGCGGAGAAGCAGTGTTGCTTCCCGGCGCCGCAGGCAAGATTGAACGAATCGCAAAGGTATTGTCGCAGCATGGATTGGACCTTCGGGTTGAAGGACACTCCGACAACCAGCCAATTCATACAGCTGAATTCCGTTCGAACTGGGAGCTGTCGACGGCCCGCGCAATGGCTGTTCTGCTGCTGCTGGTGAATGACTCCGGGGTTGACCCCAGGAAAGTCTCAGTTGCGGGATACGGGGAATTTCGGCCCATTGCCGACAACGCAACAGCGGACGGCCGGCAGATGAACCGCCGTGTTGACCTGGTGGTGGTGGAGAATACGGCGCCAAGGCCATTTGGCCGCTAAACAGCCAGCGTTCCGAAGTTGCTCCACAATTGCCTGTACGGCCTTCATCTGTGTCCAGCTTTTGTGGCATCCGGGTTCGCCGGCAGCCGCTTTTCCAGAGGATTGCGACGCTAGAAAATACCAACCTACCTGCCGATAACCACCTGACAGTCGATGCTTCTGACTCGAGCGTTACTTCGAGAGGCGGCAGAGGATTAGTTCGGCTTTCCGGCAAGCGCATGCCAGGGGATCGAGGCACATGTTTTCAATCATAGGAATTCTCATCGTTTTCGGCGCTGTACTTTGCGGCTTCATGATGGAAAAGGGGCCGGTGGCAGTGCTGATGCAACCGTCGGAGTTTGTGATTATCGGGGGTGCTGCGATCGGGACACTGCTGGCGGCAAATCCGATGCACATCCTGAAAAAAATTGCGAGTGGCCTGACCTCGATTCTGCGGGGTTCGAAGTTCTCCAGGAGCCGCTACATCGATTCGCTGAAGATGATGTTCAATCTCTTCAACAAAGCGAGGAAGGATGGACTGGTAGGGATCGAGGGCGACATTGAGGAGCCTGAAAAAAGCCCGCTTTTTTCAAAATACCCTGCTTTCCTGAACAACCACCACATCCGAGACTTTGTGTGCGACACGATGCGCATGGCAATCACGGGCGGAGCCACTCCTTTTGATGTAGACCAGATGATGGAGCTGGACATGGAGGTCCATCATGCAAGCGCGACGAGCCCGGCGTCGGCGCTGACAACGGTAGCCGATGCATTGCCTGGCCTGGGAATTGTCGCCGCAGTTCTGGGGGTCGTGGTCACCATGACTTCGCTGGGCGGCCCACCGGAAGAGATTGGCCGTAAAGTCGCGTCTGCGCTGGTGGGAACGTTTCTTGGCATCCTGCTGTGCTACGGAATGGTGGGGCCATTGGCATCGATTTTGACGAAACTGGTTGATGACGAGCATGCCTATTACCATGTTCTGCGCATTGTGATGCTCTCGTTCATCAAGGGAATGTCCCCGATACTGGCGGTTGAAATGGCCCGCCGCGCAATTCCCGAGCACATTCGCCCAAGCTTTCAGGAAGTGGAAAAGGCCTGTCGCCAAAGGGATGATGCACCGGAGGGCGCGGGGGTGCTAGCGGTTGGAAAGGCTTGATACTGTGGCTGATGAGACCTCGGAAGTAATCATCATAAGGAAGAAGGCACGTCATGGCGGCAGTCATGGCGGTGCGTGGAAGGTCGCCTATGCGGACTTTGTTACCGCGATGATGGCCTTGTTTATCGTGCTATGGATGATGAATGCCAGCAAGGAGGTTCAAGAAGCCGTAGGCGGTTACTTCAGAGACCCGCGTGGAAACTCAAAGATGGTGGGAAGTAACAAGAATGGCGGCGGCGTATATGTGGCGATGAAAAAAGAGGACTTGCAGAAGCTGAAGGAGGAGCTTGAGAAATCAATTCACAAACTCGACCCGAACAACAAGCTGAAGGGCCAGATCGAGATCACAATCACTGAGGAAGGCCTGAGAATCGAGTTGATGGAGTCTGCAAAAGGCACCTTCTTCGAGTTGGGGAGCCCAAATCCAACCCCGGCCCTGAAGGATCTTCTGCAAGTGCTGTCGACCGAACTCAGCAAGCTGCCGAACAGGATTTCGATAGAAGGGCACACCGATTCCAAGCCGTACTCGCAGATCAAGGCATATGACAACTGGGACCTGTCATCGGATCGTGCTAACGAGGCTCGGCGCATGATGCAGGCTGAGGGGATTCGGGCGGACCAGATATCACAGGTACGCGGCTTCGCCGATCAACGCCTTCGATTGCCGCAGAAGCCGGAAGATCCATCGAATCGCAGAATCTCGCTGATCGTCCAGTATGCATCGCAAAGCGGAGTAGAGGTTGCGCCGACAAGCGCTGAATTGCATTCGAAGCTTGCTGCGCCCCCGCAGTAACCGATCCAGCCAGTAGCGGGTACGAACCTGAATACGTATCAAATGGAGCGGCTTTTTTCGCCTCCGGGCGCTGCGAGAGAATCGACCAGGCTAGCCATGGACTTTCGATCAGCGGCAGACAAGTAAATAAAATCGACGCCGACATGGTTCTCTTCCGCGTGCACGAAGCGCACACGGAATTCCAACTGATGGCTGTCGTGGCTCATGGATACCTTGCCGAAAGAATTTACCTCCTGCGGCTTTCCAACTTCCAACTTCATACCTGACTTGCTGATCTCAGTGCAACGCACAGGCAACGTAGAGTCTCCGATAGTAAGCTCAACCGGCAGGTCGCAGGTTATTCGTGGACCTCTAAACTCAAATCTCTTCATGCTTTCTCCACTCTCTGTCAAGAACTCAAGTTTAATGTATCGGCAAAACGGGTTTCCACGGAGAGGCACCATGTGTCGTAGTGCGGACAATAATTCACTATGTGATACTTATGCGCTCACAGAACTTCCGCTTTCTCCAGGCTAGCGGTAAAATTATGAAGTGTTTCGCGGTCAGAAACGTTTTTGAGCCGTCAAATGACACCATTTGGTTACCTGTGATTACCTTTTGGTTACTCTAGTGTTGTTGACTTCTCGCTTAGAAACTCCGTAAGGTGTCGCATATTGCAGCAATGTGGACAGGGAGCATATGCGTGTGATCTAAATCACGCGCATCTTTTGAACGAGCGATTGGGTGTGATATGAATCACAGCCTGTATCTCTTCGGAAAGCAAGACTAATTCGGTGAGCTATTGTCCAGTAATTTTCGAAGCTGCACCTCCGGAGAACAAGACTCCGTCGACGCGTAGCATCCTAATCGCGGAAGAGGACGCTTCGCTCGCCGCCTTCCTTAGCCGGGAGCTTCGAAGTGGACTCTATAACGTGGATCTGACTCATGACGGCGAGACGGCTGTCCGGGCACTGGAAGACAATCGGCGATACGATCTTCTCATTCTCGATTTGAATCTTCCCCGAATAGACGGTATCACCCTGTTGCAGCGGGTGAAGCCGGACAAGCCGAATTTACCGATGATGGTGTTGAGCGCCCGGTGCCGCATCGAAGACAAAGTGATGGCGTTTCAAAGTGGCGCCGATGATTTTCTCTCGAAACCGTTTTCAATTCTAGAACTCAAGGCTCGAATTCAAGCACTCTTGCGCCGCCATTCCGGGTTCATTCCGAATACATCCAGAGTGGGCGATTTGACGCTCCACCGGGCGGAGCACCGTGTTCATCGGAACGGCAGGCAGATTGAGTTGACTCCACGCGAATTTGGAATGCTGGAGTACTTGATGCGCCACGCCGGGCGGCCGGTTCCACGGGCAACTCTTTTTGAAGAGGTGTGGAAGGCTCCGCACGATCCTTCAACAAACATCGTTGACGTTTATATGAAGTACGTACGCGATAAGGTAGATCGCCCTGGGGAACGCAAGCTTACCCACACGGTTCGTGGAGTGGGATACGAAGTTAGCGATGGGCGCGGGGAGCAAGCATGAAGAATAGCAGGGGTAGTCCACGCGATTGAACCGCTAATCGACGGACTGGAACAATGGCAGTGCAGGTTGGGGTGCTGATTCTATTTGCGAAATTGGTCAGCTATATAGAGCGCGGGAATGCTCGCGTTGAGCAGGTTCACATTAACTTGTGGGGATCCATCGCCTGGGGGATGGGCGTAGCATTCTCATTGATTTTTCATTTCAACAGGTATTTATAGGGGGCCTTTATCTTATGGGAAATCCAGCTACTCAATTCGTGAGGCACGAAGACTGCCTTCCAATCGACGTAATCATTGTGAGCCCAAATTCGAAGATTCGCCAAATCCTTCATGAAAAACTTGAGGCTTCAAGCTGGAACGTCTTCGAGGCAGGAAGTGGCACCAGAGCCCTGGAGCTACTGGAAGACAGAGGCGCCTACGACGGAGTGCTGTTGCTGGATCCGATGCTGCCGGATCTTGAGCCGAATGAATTCCACGGTATTGTCAAACTGCGCTATCCGAATACGCAGATAATGACGCTGAACTCTCATACCGGCCAGCTTCTGATCGGCAGTACATCACCGACGGCGATATCCACGCAGCTTGTCGATCTGGTGAACCGCGGAGGGGCCGTCCAAACCAACGGCATTCCTGAGATCGCCGGCCAGAGTTTTCATCACCGGTCCGAAGGCAAGATCAATCTTCGGGGGATGATTGGAGATTCAGAGCCGATGCAGAACACCTACGCGCTGACGCGCATGGTTGCGGCGCGGGACACAACAGTTCTGGTGACGGGTGAAAGCGGCACGGGCAAGGATCTGGTAGCGCAGGAAATCCATTTAATCAGCTCGCGGAGAAGACAGCCTTTTGTGGTGGTGAATTGCTCAGCGATCCCGGAAGCGCTGCTTGAGGCGGAACTGTTTGGCTACGCGAAAGGCTCATTCACCGGCGCAGTTCAATCGCGTATCGGGCGCATTCATGCGGCGCACGGCGGTACACTTTTTCTCGACGAAATCGGAGACATGCCGTTGTCGCTGCAAAGCAAGATGCTGCGGTTTCTGGAGCAAGGGGAAGTTCAGCGGCTTGGCGGCAACGACAACCTCAAGGTTGATGTGCGGGTGGTTGCGGCCACGAACGCGGATCTCAAGAGCATGATCGCGGAACAGCGATTTCGCAGCGATCTGTATTATCGGCTTTCAGTGTTCCCTATTCACCTGCCGCCGCTGCGGGAGCGAATGAGCGATCTGGAAGAGCTGGCTGTTGCGTTTACCGAAAGATTCCATCCAGGAGTGGTCTTGAGCTGGGAAGCTTTGCAGATTCTTAAAAATCACACGTGGCCTGGAAACGTGCGCGAGCTACGCAACGCGATTGAGCGGGCCACGATTCTAGTGGGAACGGGCAGGGAAATCAGGCCAGAACACATATTCTTCTAGTCTCAGTTCCCGTTCTGGACAAGTTAATTCCAGTTTGGCACTCATCGTGCAAGTGAGATAGGCAAATGTTGCCGTATTCTCATGTCGTTCCAATAAACAGCGCCGTCAACGGCACTCTGCACGGCTCCGGGCTGCTGGCGGACGCATTCTCAGAGTTCATCGCGGCGTCGTCCCAACTGGAGGCTTCTTACCGCGACTTGCAGCAGGAGGTCGCTCACCTTGGCTTTGAGCTGGCGGAACGCAACGACGCGCTCACCAGAAGCCTGGCGGAAAACAACCGGATCCGCGCCGCCCTTCAGCAAATCATCGATTCGATGCCCTGCGGCGTACTGGTGCTTGATACACGAGAAGCCATTGTGACTATCAATCCCGAGGGCCGCAGGCTGCTTGAGGTTGGAGACTCACCGATCGGAAGCCTCCGCGAACTCTCCGCGGCAACCGAAATCGACTTCTCATTGAGTGCGTCAGGTGCTGGAGATGGGATAGACAGAGAGGTAAGCGTCTCTTCCGCGGCTGGCAGGCGCTGGATCGCTCTCGGCAACCGGAAGC
>CAYWMR010000058.1:0-16780 GCA_964458965.1 uncultured Occallatibacter sp.
CCAGCGCCCGCCGCGCGTGCCGCGCCTCGGCCCGGCTCATTTCGTCGCCAAACAGCAGCCCGATGGAATAAATCTCCGGCCCGGACAACTGCTGCACGCGCTGGATGGTCTGCTCCAGGTTCAGCGTCGAGGCGTTGTCTTCCCCATCGGTAATCAGGATCAGCACCTGTTTGGAACGCTTGGCGTCCGCCACCAGCTTGTCCGCCGAGGCCACCACGGCATCATAAAGCGCCGTTCCGCCACGGGATTCAATGTGGCTCAACCCGTCGCGCAGCTTGTTCACGTCAGAAGTGAATTCCTGGTCGATGAACGCCTCGTCGGAGAAGTTCACCACAAACGCCTCGTCCTGCGGGTTCGAAGCCTGAATCAAATCCAGCGCGCTCTTGTTTACCGAAGGCCGCTTCTTCGACATCGACCCGGAGTTGTCCACCACGATTGCAATGGAGACTGGAAGGTCGGTGTGCTGGAAGCTGATCAGAGTCTGCTTTATTCCGTCCTCGGAGACCTGGAAGTTCTCCTTTGTAAGATCCTGAACCAGCCGGTTGCCGTCCAGCACCGTAGCGTTCAGCACCACCTCTTCCACGTCGGTGTGCAGAATGTAGCCCTCGCCCTGCCTGCGCACAGATCCGGTGCCCTCAAGCTTAGGCGGCTCGGCGTCCGGCGACCTTACCGGGTCGCGATCAACCGTGAGCGATGGACCCTGACTCGGCGGCGCCTGCGTCCCAGCGGAACCAGCAGCCGGGGTAGGCGATTGCTGTGCCGGCACTGGGAGCACTGCCGCGAACAAAAGGATCGCGAGAACCGCGTTATTGCAAAGGCGCATAGTAACCGGTGCGAGCATGGACAGTCAGTGGGGGCAATCCTTGAGGAGGATTTACCTTCACCTTCACTTTACGCCACTTGCCGTCCCGGGTGAGGACCTTGGGCCGGTACCCTATCACATATTGGTTGCGCAACTCGGTCGAAATCTTCTCGGCGATGTCTCCCATATCCGCAATATCGTCCACACGGAACAGCCGCCCGCCCGTCTCATCGCTCAAGTCGTTCAGCAGCTGCGGACCAGACCGTTCCTCTGGCGTGGAGGCGGCCGAATCGAATATCCCGATGGAATACATCTCCACGTCCATCTCCCGCACCTGGGCGCGCAATTCGCCCTCGGTGTAGCGCGATCGGTTATCACCCCCGTCGGAGACCACCAGCAGCGCTTTGCGCTCGTGGCGTGCCTCCTTCATCTTGGTCAGGCCATAGTAAATCGCGTCCAGCAGCGCGGTGCGATGGCCGCTGCGTACCGTGGCAAGGCGCGCCTGTATATCCTCCACCGAATTGGTGAAGTCCTCAATCAACTCCGGCCGGTCATTGAATCCGATCACGAAAAACTCATCCTGCGGGTTGGCTGTCCTGATGAATTGCAAAATGGACTCCCTGGCGCGAATCAGCTTGGTACTCATGGAGCCGGAGAGATCGAAGATAATCCCGATCGAGACCGGCGCATCCTCCGCGGCAAAGGAGGCGATATTCTGTTCGCCGCCGTTCTCGTAGAGCTGGAAGTCTTCCTTTTCGAGGCCCGTGACCAAACGGTTCATGGGATCGGTGACCGTGACCGGCACCAGCACCATATCCACGTTCAGCCTGATGCGCTCGCCGGGACGAACCTTGAGCGAGGCGGTTCCGCTTACCGCGGGAGCTTCGGCGCCCTTGGGAGCGCCGGTGGCCGGCGTAGCCGTTGCCGGCGGCGTCGTATGAACTTTGTTCAGCGGATCTTCCTGGTCCTGCCCGCTGGCCCCAGGTACGCGCACGGCCACGCACAGGACCGCCGCCACGGCGCAAATCCATGCCCGGCGGCGAAACAGCCGGAGATTGCCAAGCCCGCCCTGATTGACCCACCCGCGATGAAGCGTGTTCATGTAGCAACACCAAAGATTGAACGCGATATTACCACGATTGATGTGTGGCTGGTGTCATCGGATTGCACTCGGCTTTTCAATAAAGAACCAACCTGTTCGTCAACTGAATTGGAATGCCCTCGAAAGCCACTGGGATACAATCGAGCCTGAGCGTGCAAGCGTCCCGATGGCTCCAACTTCGGAGTCCAGTGCGCAAATCCAATCGTTCCACGGGGAGCTCGATTTTCCGTATGGCCCGCATTTATCCATTTCGCGCCTGGCGTTACAATCCCTCACTGGTAAAGCTGGATGACGTTGTCACTCAGCCCTACGACAAAATCTCGCCCTCCATGCAACAGGCATACTACCAGCGAAGCCCCTACAACCTGGTCCGCATCATCCTGGGCCTGCCTGAGCTCTTTGACGCGGAGCGCGGCGAAAGCGTATATACCCGCGCGGCCCGCGACTTCAAATCCTGGCGCGAACAGGGCGTTCTGGTGCAGGAAAAAGATCCCTGCATCTTTGCGTATTCTCAGCGTTTTCGCGTCCCCGGAACCAGCGATGTGAAGGAACGGCGCGGCTTTATCGCTCTGGGCAAGCTGCACGAATACGCCGACGAGGTTGTGTTTCGCCACGAGCAAACGCTTTCCAAGCCCAAAAGCGACCGGCTCAACCTGCTGAAGGCCACGCACGCCCACTTCGGCCAGATTTTCATGCTCTACTCCGACCCCGCCGGGAGCGTGGAGAAGATTCTGTATGACGAAAGCGGCCCCGCCGAAGGCGAAGTTACGGATGAATACGGCGTGCTTCACCGGGTGTGGCGCGTCGGCGACCCGACGGCCATCCGCCTGCTCGCGACCGCAATGGCCGACAAGAAGCTCATTATCGCCGACGGCCATCATCGCTATGAGACCGCGCTGAACTACTCCAAAGAGCATGCACCGGACGGGCCAGCCAAAGCCGAATACGGCGTGAACAACCTTCCTCAGCCGGCATACCCTGAGGCTGCGGTCATGATGACCTTTGTCAACATGGATTCCGATGGCCTGGTCATTCTGCCCACGCACCGTGTGGTTCACAGCCTCACCGGTTTCGATCCCGCGGCCTTCGCCCATGCCGCCGAGGAGTTCTTCTCCGTCGAGCCGCTGTCGACCGCTGAAGCCGCTAATTACATTGAGTTGCTCGGCAAACAGGAAGGCACGGCCTTTGTCGCAGTCACCGCAGCCGGCGCTTTTCTGCTTCGCTCCAAAGCGGAAGCGGTGGCCGCCGCACTGGCTCAGCTACCGGAGCGGCAGCGCCAACTCGATCTCAGCCACCTGCACTCCATCATCCTCGACCGGCTGCTCGGCCTGGACGAGGAAAAGGTTCGCGAACAGACCAATCTGCGGTACCTTCGCGACGCTGGCGAAGCTGTGGATCAAGTCCGCCGCGGAGAAGCCAATGTCGCTTTCCTCACCAACCCCGTCACCATGGAGCAACTCCGCGAAGTGGCTTTTGCCGGCGATGTAATGCCGCAAAAATCCACCGACTTCTTTCCCAAGCTGCTAAGCGGTTTGGCGATCTATGCGCTCGATTAATTCAGTGCCGATGCGTGCCCCGCTGATGATGGCTCTGGCGGCCATAGTCGCTACAGCAGGCTTGCGGGCCGGTTCGGTTGCCGCCCAGCAAGCCACACCCGGTCCTCCTTCTCGCTTCGTGGTGGTGCTGGACGCAGCTCACGGCGGCGACGACATCGGAGGAAAGCTCGCCGGCGGCCTCCCTGAGAAAGCTTTCACCCTCGCGCTCAGCGTTCGTCTCCGCTCACTCCTTGCCGCACGCGGCATCCAGGTGGTCACCACCCGCGAATCCGACTCGACCGTGGACCCCAACCGACGCGCCGACATCGCCAACCATGCGAACGCCCAGGCTTGTCTGATCCTGCACGCCACGGAGAGCGGCTTCGGCGTCCACTTGTATGCTTCTTCGCTGGCGCCGGCCGAGCCGACCCGCTTCGCTGCCTTCAAAACGGCACAGGCAGCATGGGTCACCCGCTCCCTGGCCCTTGCCGGGGTTGTGAATAGCTCGCTGCTGCATGCAGGCCTTTCCGTCAGTCTGGGCCGCACCGCTCTACTAGCCGTTGACAGCATGACCTGCCCAGCCGTGGCCGTCGAGATCGCGCCGAAGAGTCCTCCCGATCGCGCCACCGGTTCGCCGCCGCTCGCGGATCTGGACGATCCGGACTATCAGGCACAAATTGCCGAAGCACTCGCGGCTGCCTTGCTGGAGTGGCGAACGGAGGTGCGCGAGCCGTGATTCCCCGCTACCAGACCATTCTGTTCATCGTTCTCCTGGTTGCCTCGGTGGCCATGGGCGGAGTGCTGTGGCACCTGCGCGAGCGCGCACACCAGCGGCTAGTGGCCGGCCAGGATTCCGCGCCCACCCAGGCCCCCGCCGTTGCGCCGGCCGAACAGGCTACCCTGGTGGTGGCCAACGACGACGACAACTCGCTGCTGCGGCAAGCCCAGTCCCTGCCGCTGCCACAGGACCCCGGCGAGCGTGCCCGCGCTATTCTCGGTAAGCTCCTCGATCTATACGCCGCCCCTGGCTCCCTTCACCCCGTAGCTGGCGGTGCCAGCTCTGTCGCGCAGGTTTTTCTGCTGCCGGTTTCGGTCCAGACTCCAGAGCCGGGAGCGGAGTCCGGCAACAGTAGTGCATCCAGCGCCATGCCGGTTGCCGGGCCCAAACCCGCCGCCCCAAATCCCAGCGATTCCGGGCCGGGCGACACGCGGCCCTTGCTGGCCGTAGTCAACCTCACCGGCGCCTTCGCCGCAAGCCATCCCTCCGGCATTGAAACCGAAACACTTACCGTGTTATCTCTTTGCGGAACCCTGCACGCCAACCTGCCGCGCGTAACCCAGGTCCGCTTCCTGGTTGACGGCCAGACGCGCGCAACGCTGGCAGGCCACGCAGACCTGACTCGCACCTATTTGGCCACCGACGATGTGGCTCGACCGTGATCGATGCGTCTCGCCATTGCTGTTTCTATTCCTTTGGATTCGCAGTATGATGGATCAGGAGCAACTATGCCTCGCCCAGTCGCGCATGTCACGGCCCCAATCGACCCGCTAGAAGTCAGGATCAAGCGGTTGCGCATCCCCAAGGCCCGCCAGAAAAGACTGCGCGCCATGATGGATGAGGCTTGGGTGCGCTTCTACGGGGAGAAGCAAGTTTCCACCGGCGACACGATCAAGCAGGAAAAGAAGCTTCAGAATGCCTCTGCCGCCGACTAAGCCAAATGCTGTCTTCTTGAATATTCCTTACGACGCAGAGTTTCATCAACTCTATCTCGCGTACATCGTAGGCCTCTCTCACCTAGGTTTCGATCCCTGTATCACCTCCGGGATTCCCGGTGGAGAGCGCAGGCTCGACAGAGTTCTGGCGTTGATTCAGAGTTGCCGTTACTCGATTCACGACCTCTCCCGTGTCGAGCTTAGTGTAGCGCCGCCAACTACGCCGCGATTCAATATGCCACTGGAACTTGGGCTCACTATCACTTGGTCCAAGATGCATCCCAAGCGACACACCTGGTTTTTGTGGGAGTCTACACCGCGGCGCTTGCAAAAGTCGATGAGCGATCTCGATGGCACCGATCCCTATATTCATTTCGGTGCGGTCGAGGGCGTTCTGAGCGAACTCCGGAATGCATTCGTAAGCAACCCTGCGCCGCCGGTGCTAGAGATGGTTGCGGCATATCGAGTCTTGGAAGGTGAGATCGATAGAATTCTGGCCGAAGCGGGTACGCGAAATCTCTACGCAGCGAGCGTGTTCAGAGAACTATGCTTTCTAGCCCTCGACGCTGTGGGGCGCACCAGGCCAAAGAGCAGACCATGACCCACACCATCGGCGTATTCGATTCCGGTTTCGGCGGCCTCACCGTGCTGCGCGCGCTCATCCAGCGGTTTCCGCAGGCGCAGTTCGCCTTCCTCGGCGACACGGCCCGCCTGCCCTACGGCTCTAAATCGCGCCGCACCATTGCCCGCTACGCCGCACAGAGCGCCCAATTCCTCGTGCGCGAACAAGGCGCGGAGTTCCTCGTCATCGCCTGCAACACCGCCAGTGCCCTGGCGCTCGACGCCATTCAAGACGCAGTTCCCGTCCCGGTTCTCGGCGTTATCGAGCCCGGCGCTTCAGCTGCCCGCGCCGCTTCCCGCTCCGGCGACGTTCTGGTCATCGCCACCGACGCCACCGTCCAAAGCCATGCCTATGCCGCCGCCTGCCGCGCCCAAGGCCTTCGCGCCATCGAGAAAGCATGTCCGCTGCTGGTCCCGCTGGTTGAGGAAGGCTGGACGGACCATCCGGTAACCGCCGAAGTCATCCGCATCTATCTTGAGGAACTCTCGGCCCAGGCCGCCGCCGAAGGACTTGATCCCGATACCCTGGTTCTCGGCTGCACCCATTACCCGTTGCTGCGCCCGCTCATTGCTCGCGCTGTTTCGCAGCGCATTCGAGTCATCGACTCCGCAGAGGCCGCAGCCGAGGCCGCAGCCCTCATCTTCACCCAGCAAGACCCATCAGGTTCCACTCATCCGCAGGCTGATGGCGAAACAACGGATGGGATCGCTCCTGAAACCACCCTGCGCTGCTTCGCGACCGACTCCGTTGAAAAGTTCGAGCGTCTCGGTTCCCGGTTTCTCGATCGTCCAGTGGGCAAAGTCGAACTTGTCGACCTCGGCGGCTGATATTCTTGAGTGACTGATATTCTGTCTATTGATTGGCCTGGCATCCCCTTTTGCCTGGGCCATGGAGGAAGAAAGAAAGCATGATCAATCTGGCGGGTAAGACGGCCGTGGTCTTCGGGCTGGCCAACAAGCGTTCCATCGCCTGGGGTATAGCCCAAAAGCTCCATGAGGCCGGCGCAACCCTGGCCATCTGCTATCAAAACGAGCGCATGAAGCTTGAGGCCCAGTCTCTCATCGAGGAACTTCCAGGCGCATCGGGGTTCCAGTGCGACGTCTCCAACGACACCGAGATCGAGACCCTCTTCGCGGCACTTCAGCAGAAATACGCCAAAATCGACATCCTCGTCCACGCTGTCGCATTTGCCCCTCCGGCTGATCTGCGCGGCGATTTCATCAATACTTCCCGCGAGGGCTTCCGCATTGCACTTGACGTGAGCGTCTATTCGCTTATCGCCGTCACACGCGCGGCTGCTCCACTGATGACCGAGGGCGGAAGCGTGATGACTCTCAGCTTCTACGCTGCTGAAAAGGTGGTGCCTAACTACAATGTGATGGCCGTGGCCAAAGCCGGACTGGAATGCACGGTCCGCTATCTTGCCTGGAGTCTCGGTGCCAAGAACATTCGCGTCAACGCCATTTCCGCAGGCCCAATCAAGACGCTGGCAGCCCGCGGTGTCGGCGACCTTTCCGACATGCTGAAGGCCCACGCCGACCGTGCTCCGCTGCACCGCAACGTAGACCAGCTCGAGGTTGGCGGCGCGGCTCTGTTCCTCGCCAGCGACCTCTCCAGCGCGGTGACCGGAGAAGTACTTTATGTAGATTGCGGATACAACGTTATGGGATTCTAGCTTCAATCAGTCCCGCAGTTGTTGCTGTCTTGTCTTTCTGCATTCTCAAGCGCCACGGAAGACCAACCTGGCCGAACAAATGGCCGAACCGAAATCTGTGTTGACCGCCAGGAATGTAATCCTGTGGTGAAACCAGTTATCTGCCTGAAACCTGCTTCAGGTAACTCACCAGGTCCAACCGTTCCTGCGCCTTGACAACCAGATAATCCATATCGTTGCCCGGGAGAAACGCATCGGGATCGGCAAGCCACTTTCCCAGCGAGTTATCGTCCCAAACAATCTTTGCCGCCTTCAATGCCTTGGAATAAGCAAATCCCTCCGCCATTCCGGCGGCGCGCCCGTAAACCCCCTGCAACTTCGGCCCTTCGCGGTTCGCATTCAGCGCATGGCAGCCGGTGCAGCGCTTCTCAAACAGCGCCTTGCCCCGCGCCGGGTCGCCCTCGCCGGCCATCCCGCCACCCCCGCCCGAAATCTGCACCGCGTGCGCCCAGTCGCCCAGCAACTTCACTTCCTCGTCCCCCACTCCAGCGTTCCAATGGATCGCCCGATATTGCAACGGCGGCATCTGGTGCGACTTCGCCTGCTGCACAATCTTCGCCGCAAGCATCTGCCTTCGGTCAGCCGGATAGGTGTCCCACAGGGAAAGATTCATAGCCTTCCGTGCTTCCACAATGTCCCGCTCCATGAGCCATGAAGCCGGCGCAAAGTGCCCGTAGAACGGCGCTCTGGTTTGATTGGAGTGGCAGTCCGCGCACTTTTCAACCAGAAGGTCCCGCACCTGCGACGGCGCTTGAGCGTTGGTAAGGATGGACGGCTGCGCACCCTTGGCCTGATAGAGGCCCGCGTCTCCAAATGGATGGATGCGGGCCAGCAGCAGCGAGGCCACAAGTGCAATTGCGCAGCCGGCAAGCGCGGCACGAACTCTCTTCACGACATTTCCTCAAGCGGGGAATCGACCAGTGCCAGATGGCTATGCCTGGCAATGTATTTTACTTCGGCAATGCCCAGCACGCTCTTCAGCTTGCCGGCGGGAACCACCATGGGTCCGGCGTGCGGAGCAGACCCCGGCGCCGGCTGCGGGAATGCCGTCGACATCGCGGTATGGAACGCAACATTGCCTTCAACCTTCTGCACCACCTGGTGAATGTGTCCGTTCAGCACTGTCACCGAGCCGAAGCGCTTAAGGTACGTCAGCGCCTCCGCTGCATCGGGTGTGCCCCATCCCCACTCCGGGTATACCATCCACAGCGGAATATGCGCAAAGATCACAATCGGCGTCGACGCCGGCAATCCGCTCAGGTCCGCCTTCAGCCAGTTCAGTTGGTCAGCGCCAAGTTTTCCCATCGCGTCCACCTGCTGGCAGTTGTTGAGCCCGATGAAGTGCACGCCCTTATGAGTAAAGCTGTACCAGCCCCTGCCCTGCGTCCCTTTTCCGAACCGCTCCAGATACGTTGCTCCATCGTCGCTGGCTATATCGTGCTCGCCGGGAACATAAAAGAATTCGCCGGCCTTGACGCCTTTGATAAGCTGCTGCGCCGTATCGAACTCGGCCGGCTTGGACGAGTGGGTGATGTCGCCCGTGTGCAGCAAAAGATCCGGCGTCGCGGGCAGTGCGTTGATCTTGTCCAGCGCCAGTTTCAGTGTCCCGGTTACATCCTGGTTGGCCGGCTTGTTGAAGCCGATGTGGCTGTCGCTGATCTGGACGAAGCTGAATCCCGAACCTGCATGTTCCCGTGCCGCCTGCCCGCCCGGTGTTGCGGCAAAAAGTCTGGACGAGGGAACTCCGCCCGCCATCGTCCACAAAAGGCCGGTTCCTGCCCAGGCCATGCAGCTCAAAAAGTTTCGCCGGTCGATTCCATCGTTGGCAACCGGATTGATGTGCGTTGCGTCGACAGGCGTGGCAGTCTGAGCCTGTGTCTGGGCGGGTAGGTCGCGATTCGCATCTTTCATGGGAAAGTCCTCCACACATGCAAACCGGGCAGCAGTGAATTTATTCCGCGTAATCGAGGAATAATTTTGCTGAATGCCGGTTCTCATAACTGTAGGGAAGATGAGATAGTTCGAATGTGACGATGCGGTTGCCATGGAAACGATCGGCTCCCGAACGCGCTGCCCAAACCTCTGCGTTTGAGCAGCTCGCCATGCCGCTTTTTCCTTCGCTCTACAACGTCGCCGTCTGGCTCTGCCGCAATCCCGCCGACGCGGAGGACCTTGTGCAGGAGACATTTCTGAAAGCCCTTCGTGGATTCGCGACCTTTGAGCCGGGCACTAACTTCAAGGCGTGGATATTCCGCATCCTGCGCAACACCTGGCTTACCTCCCGCAGCGGCCTCGCGGCCCAGCGCACCATCGCACTGGAAGATGAGTTGGAGAGCAGCAATGAATCGGGGCCGAGGCAGGTTCCCGAGGGCGCCATCGACCGCCAAACTCCAGAGCTGAATCTCATCCGCCTCGGGGATCAGGCCGCGGTTCGCGATGCCATGGAGAAACTCCCTTCTCCGCTGCTCGAAGTGATTCTGCTCTGCGACATTGAAGAGATGAAGTACAGAGAGATTGCCACCGTTCTGGATATTCCCATCGGCACCGTGATGTCGCGGATTGCGCGAGGGCGCAGAGCCTTGCGCGAATATTTAGCTGCCCCTCAAGCACTGTCCAGCGAGGTCCGCGCATGACCGATCACCTCACTCCCGCGTTGCTGAACGCCCTAGCTGACGGCGAGCTTTCAGCGGATCAACTCGCCGCTGCAAATGAGCACCTTGCCGGCTGCCCATCCTGCACGTCGGCCGCGCTGTTTCAGACCATGCTCAAGAGCTCGACGGCAAGAGCGGGACATCGCTTCGCGCCTCCCCCGCAACTTGAGGAGCGGTTGGCGCGCATGATACGGGAAGAGAATGCTCCGTCCAAAGCCACTGTAGTGCGCGCAACCCCGCAGCCCTTGAGGGTATTTGGCTTCGCCGGTTGGGCTACCGCATTCGCATTGCTATTGGTGTCTGGGAGCGCTTTTCTCTTTGAGCGCGACTCGCATCGAACCACGATCGCCGCGTCGGAGTACGCCGGCCTGGTGACCGAAGCCTGCGACCAGCACGTGGCAACCCTGGCGGCGAACCTGCCGCCTCAGGTGCTCTCTTCCGACAGGCACACGGTAAAACCCTGGTTTCAGGGCAAGATACCTTTCAGCTTCAATCTCCCTGAAAATTTGCCCGGCGACACAAAGCTTGAAGGGGCCAACCTGACATATCTCCACAACCAGCCTGCCGCTTTGCTGCTCTTCAGCATTGGCAAGCACCGTGTGTCCGTCTTCGTGCGGCAAAGAACTTCCGCCGCATTGTCGTACGGGTCGTCGGCAGAATACGCAGGGTTTCATGTGGCTCGTTTCAGCAACGACGATCTCGATGTAATCGCGGTCAGCGACGTGGATCCAACTCGCCTGTCCAACTTGGTTAGCCTGATCGAACAATCCCAAACAGGCACCGGCTGGCCCATTTCCCATAGGTAACAAATGTCGGTGCCCCAGGTCCGGATTCTCGGACCTGGGATAACTCGACCATCAAAGATTCGGGCAGCGTGGCCTCTGCCTCACCCCACCGCCGGCAACCCCGCCAGAGCCATAGCAATCTCCTCCGCTGGATACTCGTAGTTCTCCAGCTTGCCCGCCTGATAGTCGAGATACGATTGCATATCGAAATGCCCATGCCCGCTCAGGTTGAACAGAATCGTCTTCTGCCTGCCTTCTTCCTTTGCCTTCAGCGCCTCGGTTATGGCCTGAGCAACCGCGTGGTTGGCTTCGGGAGCGGGCACAATTCCCTCCGCGCGCGCAAATGTGATGCCCGCCGCGAACGCGTCCAACTGCTGTACCGTAGCGGCCTCAATCAATCCCAGGTCCAGCACATGCGACACCAGCGGCGCCATGCCGTGGTAACGCAGGCCGCCGGCATGGATTCCTGGCGGCATGAAGGTACTGCCCAGCGTGTGCATCTTTACCAATGGAGTCAGGTGGCCGGTGTCGCCAAAGTCGTATAGAAACTTGCCCTTGGTCATGCTGGGGCATGCCGCCGGCTCCACGGCCACAATGCGCGCACTCGACTGGCCCTTGATCTTGCGCCCCACATAGGGCATGGCCAACCCGGCAAAGTTCGATCCGCCACCGGCGCATGCGATGATCACGTCAGGCTCGTCGGCGGCCAATTCCATCTGCTGTATGGCTTCAAGGCCGATCACTGTCTGGTGAAGCAGCACATGGTTCAACACGCTGCCCAGGGCGTATTTGGTGTGCGGATCTTTCGCGGCCACTTCCACAGCCTCTGAGATGGCAATTCCCAGCGAGCCGTTCGAGTCAGGATGCGCCGCCAGGATCGCCCGCCCCGATTCGGTCTCCATGCTTGGGCTGGCGGTCACGGTGGCCCCAAAGGCCTCAATCAGCGCCCGCCGGTAGGGCTTCTGGTTATAGCTCACACGCACCATAAAGACTTTGCAATCAAGCTCAAAGAACGAGCAAGCCATGGACAGAGCCGATCCCCACTGGCCCGCGCCTGTTTCGGTTGACAGGTGTTTGGTGCCCTCGATCTTGTTGTAATACGCCTGCGGAACGGCCGTATTCAGCTTGTGCGAGCCCGCCGGGCTTACGCCCTCGTATTTGTAGTAAATGTGCGCAGGGGTATCCAGCGCCTTCTCCAGGCGTCGCGCGCGGAACAACGGCGACGGACGCCACTGCGCATAAATCTGCCGCACGGGGCCGGGAATCTCGATCTCCCGCTCCGCGCTAACCTCTTGAAGAATAAGGCCCATGGGAAACAGCGGGGCAAGGTCGTCCGGGCCAATGGGTTGCAGCGTGCCGGGATGAAGCGGCGGCGCGAGGGGCGACGGGAGATCGGCAAGTATGTTGTACCAGGCTTGGGGGATGCGGCTTTGCGGAAGGTTATATTGGATGGTTTCCATGCGCAGCATTCTAGCAGCCGATGTGCTAGGGGCGCTGTGACCTCACCAAGATGCTCAATTCCTACACAGTCCACCACAATTTAGGCCAGCGGAATTCGGCAACGCGGCGCTGTCCCGAGCAGGCAGCCCCTCCAGCGCCGTCACCGGTCCCCAAATGCGAGGGACCGGTGGCACCCTCGTTGCGGTTAGAGACTGGGGCTGCCTTGTCGAAGGCGCACCGGCGTGTGTGCGGCGAAATGCGTACACTGCGATGTTGAAACGGACTGCCCAGCGTATGCCAATGTGTTCAGGCAAACGTGTGACAAACTACTGCAAAATAGCATGTCCTAAGGCCGCTTAGGTGCGTATTGAGCGCATTAGACAGCGTTTTCGATGCGCTTTTGCGCGCAAGAATGCCTGTATGGGGCGAAAAAGTGCATGCATTGCATGCAGATGGTTGTGAGCTTTCAGGTTTCAGGCCACACCTGCTCTATGGGCCGGTCAAGGGTTGGGAGTCAGGCTTCGGTCTGCTATGAGATTTTGAGGAAAACAGAAGCAGATCCTTCGACTCACCACCCCCGAACTGAATGACGTTCGGGGCCCCTTTCGCTCAGGATGACGGCCAGTTTTGTGTTGCCCATTTGGACTCGGGAGACTACCGTGCGTTTGGTTCACGTATGCTTGGTTACGATCTCCGATCCGGGGATCCAGGATGGTGTTGCATGAAATCGCCCCACAGCATACTCGCCGCTCTCTTCGTCCTTGCCGCCTCCACCGTCCTTCTTACCGCCCAGTCCAAAGACGTGGCAGGCAGCAAGGATTCGCCGCTCGTCTCGCGCTATCCCGGCTCAGTCATCGATAACTACAAGACTCACGAGTTCGATGACTTCAGCTTTCCCATTGGCCCTATCACCAATGGCGCGCCCAGGAGCAAGACGATCGAAGGCAAGATTACTCGAATCGAGTACACCAACCCGGCAGGCCGCTCGCCACTGGAAATCTATCGCAACTATGAGGACGCGCTCAAGGGTGCCGGGTTTGAACCTGTCTTTGTCTGCAAGGCGGATGCCTGCGGCATAGCTCGCTTCCACATGACGCCCGACTGGGCCGACCTATGGTATGGCGCCGGGCACTATCAGTTTTCCGGCAAGCTTTCGCGGCCCGAGGGCGACCTGTACGTAAGCCTGCACGTCTCCACCGACACGACCAATCTTGACCTGATTGAAACCAAGCCCATGGAAGGCGGCCTGGTGGTGGCCGCGAACCTGAAGAGCGCCATTGGCAAGAGCGGCCATGTGGCCATCTACGGCATTCACTTCGATACCGGCAAGGCGGAAGTGAAACCGGATTCCGCGGCGACCATGCAGGAGATTGTGAAGATGCTCCAGCAGGACCCGAATCTCAAGCTATACGTGGTGGGCCACACGGATAATGTCGGCGCGCTGGCGCCAAATCTTGACCTTTCGAAGCGACGCGCGGCCGCCGTGGTGCAGAGTTTGGTTTCGCAGTACGGCGTCTCGGCGGCAAGGCTCGAACCATTCGGAGCGGGCCCCTGCGCTCCGGTAGCCGCCAACGACACCGAAGCCGGCCGCGCGCTCAATCGACGCGTTGAGCTGGTTCACGAGTAGCTGGAAACATTTTGATACGGTTACTCAACAGAGTTCCTGATTAAAGCGAAATGGCGTTCGTAGCCACCCTCCCCGGTCCCCAAAAGCGAGGGACCGGGGCCACCCGCCTTTGCCGTCCTGACCCTCCCCGGTCCGCAAAGGCTAGGTACCGGAGACACCCTCAACTTGATTATGTTCGGTATGAGACCAGGGCCACCCGCCTACAAGAGGTCCATCGCCTCTGGAGGAGCGTCGCTCACCTTTGCCAGAACAGCGTTTAGTTTCTTGAGCGATCCCCGCGCCGCCCGAGCCTGCAACCTCGACCAATCGTTCGCTCGCTCGCTCACAATCGCCGCCACAAGCTTGTCGACTGAGACGTGATCCGCCTCGGCAAGCTCCGCGGCCCGCTTGTAAACGTCGTCAGGAAGTTGAACGCTCTTCATGGCAGCTCCTTGATCAGTATAAGGAATTCCTTGGGAGTCAAACAAGCGATTCCAAATCGCCGGCTTTCGGGAAAGTCCCGCTTGTTGAACGTAATCACGAAGTCGCTACGACTTGCGATCGCGGCCTCCATCACAAGATCATCGTTCGGGTCGGCTGCCACCGGTCTCCAGAGAAAATACAGACGATGCAACCCTGCGCGGGAAAATATGGCGTCCAACGCATCATCGATATCGTGTTCACTTAGACCGAATTCGCGGCAATTACGTTTGAGAACGGATTCGTATTCCAAGGCAACGGCAACAGTGAGATTCGGCCGCCAACGGTCATCGCCAACTAAGCCCAGCAGACGATAGGAGGCGCCATTGCGAGATCGCATGGCTGCAACCAGAACGTTCGTATCGAGCACTACCTGATACATGCAGAGCGGCCTTCCCGATACTTGCGTGGCGTTTTAGCAGCACATTACCGCAGGGCGCTGTTACTTCAAACCCAGATTCGCTTCTATGTGAGGCGCAACCATCTCAAGGCTGAATAACTCGTTCACTTATGGTAATTCGGATAGCTTGGCCGTTCCGGCTGCGCGGCGGGCTGTTTCGCCAATGCATCCAGCGCCAGGGCTACCGCCTTCTCCAATTGCGGATCGTGGCCTTCGCTCACCGCTTTCGCGTCCTGCTCCACCACATAATCCGGATCGACGCCGTGGTTCTCCACGTCCCACTCACCCTTGGGAGAGAAGAATGCGACGCTCGGCGAAGTCACATGTCCGCCATCCATCAACACCGGAATGGGACCGATACCAACCAGGCCTCCCCAGGTTCGCTTGCCCACCAGAGGGCCCAGTTTGGCTTGCTTGAACAGCCATGGCAGCGCATCGCCGCCGGAGCCTGAGAATTCGTTGGCGATCATCACCTTGGGCCCATAGATTCCCGCGTTCGGCGTATGCTCAATGGTGCCGTAACGCGGCGACCAATACGACTCGATGTGGCGGCCCAGCACTTCAATGAAGTAGTCGGCCACCTGACCGCCGCCGTTGAATCGCTCGTCGATAATGGCGCCCTGCTTCTGGGTCTGCGCAAAGTAGTAGCGATTGAAATTGGTAAACCCGGCCTCGCTCGTATTAGGCAGATAGACATAAGCAAGCTTGCCGCCGGAAAGCTCGTCCACCTTGCGCTGGTTGCCTTCAATCCAATCGATGTTGCGCAAGTTGGCATCGCTCGCAACCGGCTGCACAGATACATCGCGCGTGCTCTTGCCGTCAGCGGAAACAATGCGCAGGCTGATCACCTGTCCCGCGGTGCCTTCCAGCGGCTCCTGAATATCTTCCGCGGCCGTAACCTCCTGGCCGTTGATAGCTACTATGCAATCGCCCACATTCAGGTTCAGTCCGGGCTGCGCAAGCGGAGCCTTTTCGCGCGGATTGAAATGCCCTCCGGTGTAGATTTTGGCCAGACAGTAGCGATTGTTCCTGATTTCGTAGTCGGCCCCGAGCAGCCCGCCCGGCACATGCGGCCCGGTTGGAATTCGCCCGCCATTGCCGCGCAGGTGACCAACCGAGAAGGCTCCCAGCATCTCCTGGAAGATGTAGTTCAGATCGGCCCGCGAAGCGATGGAAGCCGCATAAGGCTCGAAGCGGTGCTCGTCGGCCGCCGTATCGGTTCCATGGTAGTGAGGATCGTAGAAATAAGCCCGCTCGATGCGCCAGACCTCGTGGTACATCTGCGCCCACTCCTCATGCGGATCGGTGTGAACTTTCAGATCGGCGAACGATAGCGCGCCATCGCCAGCCTTGACGGGCGCTTTGGACGACACGATCACCCAGGATGACGGCGGAGGGGGCGCGCCGGGAACATCGGGCGCGTCGGGCTTGCGGTTCGATAACGACAGCAGCATTTTTTCGCCGTCGGCGGAAAGCTCGAAGCTGTCTACGTGTTCGGCCAGCCGCTCCGTCTTGCGGTCTTCCAGCAGCCAGCGGCTCAGGGTCGCCCCGCGATCGCCAAAGCGGCCTGATTCCGGAGTCTCAAGGAAGTACAGGCTGCCATGCGTTCCGCCGGCAAGATGGATGTAGTTGCCGGCAGGCAAAGGCAGCGCAACAATTCGCGTCTCAATTCCGGCCAGATCCACCTTCACCGGTTTCGGCGCTGGTTTGGGAGGCGCGGAATGGGCCTTCTCGTCGCTGTCCTTCGCCGCGTCTTTGGCTTCGTCGGCTGGAGTTTCGTCGCCGGGCTTCTTGGCATCCGCCTTGCGTTCTGCCACGGTTTTTTCGTCGTCAAGCTCGGGAGCGATAGGCGAAGGCTGGTCGGCTGCAAGCACCGCCGCGTAGATGTTCGACGTCACGCGGTACAGGTCGCTGGTCATGTCGAGGCCAT
>CAYWMR010000059.1:0-16775 GCA_964458965.1 uncultured Occallatibacter sp.
GCGGAGACCGCACCCTGCTGAGTGGTAAGCTGAGTCAGGTTCTGGCCGATGGCCGTCGACTCGGTGCTTGCATTGGATGTGGCATTGCCAACCTGGAAAACAAGGCTCGCATATGCACCGGCTGGGGTTTTTCCGGAGGGCAGCGTATTGGTCAATGCCGCGGAGAGATTGGCAACGTTGCCGTTGCTGCCCGCTGAGCCGTCAGAACTGATGGCAACCTGCGAGGGATCCGTGATAGCAACGCTGATTCCAGCAGCGGCATCGTTTGTGTTCGATGGAACGCTGAACAAATTGCTGCCGGTGTTGCCGTTGGAGTCGTAGCCCTTCGCCTGCGCGGCGTTGAAGGCCGTGGCGAACTGGGTCGCAAGCGTATTGAGCTGAGACTGAAACCCGGGAATCACCTGGTCGCGAATGTCGATCGCTCCGCCCAGCGTTCCACCCTCGATCGAAGAGGTGATGTTGTTCCCGTTCGAGTCGAGAACCTGCTGGAATCCGTTTGTGCCTGTCGTAGTCTGCAAATTGAAGCTCTGTCCACCAATAACGAGCGGGGTGCCATTCCCGGTCGTGATGGTTTCGCCGTCAGTACCCTGCGTAATGGAGATGCCCGTCAATCCTGATAACTGCTGAACCAGCTGATCGAGCTGGTCCTGGGTTGTGCCACCATCCTCGGCAGCCGGTACCTGGCCAAGCTGGGTGTTCAACTGCGCGATCTGCTGAGTGAGCGAGTTGATCTGGGTGACGGTCTGTGGCACTTGCTGGTCCGCATCCAATTGAGCAGTTGTCAGCCCCTGGGCTGTGGTGTTGAAGGCGTCGGCAAGACTCTGGCCGCTCGAAAGAACACTTTGCTGCGCAGCCGTGCTCGAGGAGCTTGCAGACAATTGAGCCAGGCTGCTGGACAGTGCCGTAATTCCGCTCGCTATGTCATCGCCGCTGGATGTGAAGAATGTCTGCACCTGCTGCAGGCTTGACGATTTCGTGTTGACGCTGCTCTGCAGTGAGGTCTGCTGCTGAATCTGTATGTTCAGCAGTTCGTCCCGGATGCTTTGCAGCCCATCCAGCGTAACGCCGCCACCCGTAACCTCGTCGCCGGTTTGGTTCTCCCCGTTCTCACTTATCTGCGCAACCTCGCGCGTGTATCCAGGCGTGTTGACGTTTGCGATATTGTTGCTGGTGGCGGTCAGCGCCCCTTGCGCAGTATCCAGCGCCTGCAATCCAATCGAAAGAGATGTGTTTAAGCCTCCCATACGCGTCACATCTGGCAGGACCAGGTTTGATGCTTCAACCTGGGGCCGGAAGCCTCCCGAAACTGTCCTTGGATTGATGCAAAAAGCGACACCATCGCGGCTGTCGAGCGGCTGGAATGATGTAAGAGGGCTGCATAGGTTCGATTCAGCTTCTGCAGCGATTCGCCGGCAATAACAATCCGGCGCATGAGGTCGTCACCCAGGGCGGTTGGGGGAGTTACCGATTCCGGCTTGGGGGGATGTGAGAGTTGGTCTGCAAGTACCACAAGACGGGCGCTCAGGACCTGCTGACTCGCTATACTGTCTTCGAGTTGAGCGAGTGCGTTGTTCGCAATCGCCCGCATGGCTTTGCCAAGCTCATCTTGCAGCGCCTCCAATAGCTGAAGGTATTCCGCCGCATTCCGATTTCGATCCTGGGCGACAACAGTGGTCATTCCTGGCGCTTTCTGTCGAGACCTCTCACTTGCCCGCCCGGGGCGTTACTTCCCTCAGGCGTGCTCATCGAGCATTGAAGAGGCGATTTTTACCGGATCGAGTTCGTACTGCCCGCTGCTCACAGACAGACGAAGGCTATCCACGGTGTCCTGACGCACCTCAGGTGAACTGAGAGCCAAGCTGACCAGCGAATCGACAGACGTCGAAGCAGACGTCAAAGTTGCATGGTCTCCAGCATCCGCCTGGCCCGCCTGGCCCGTCTTCTGTGCGCCAACCTGTTGCGAACTCAGCTCGCTTTGAAGCTGGCTGGCTGTTAGATTGAGTTGATCGATTCTCATCCCGTCTCCTTGGTCTGATTCTCAGCCAATATCGGCATTATCCACCTCAGATTCTAGTCCATCCCTCGCATCTTTCCCGAGGTCGGTGTTTGACCTGTTGATACCGCCGATGCGGTTTGCTGCGCCTTGGCCTTATCCGCATTGGCGTGCATGGCCCTGGCGATCATTTTTCCAATTCCAATGCCGCCTGCGGCCGCCAGCGATTTTGACAGCGTTTCGACACCAAGGCTCATCATCTGATCGCGCCCGGGATCGTTGCCGTCTTCCGCTCCCGGAAGAGTGGCAAACGACTGCTCGGCCTGCTGTAACCAGCTCCCAACCAGGATTGATTCGAATTCCCTGGCGCCCTTTTCGATCTTGGCATCATCGGTTGGGGCCGCTGGAGACTTCAGTTGCTGAATCATGTTGTCCTCCCTGGATTGCAGGGCGCTGGTCTGGGCACTCGCCAGACTAAGAAAAGAACTTGCTGCCATTTACTGTACCTCCAATTCGGCTTGCATTCCGCCTTCAGCCTTTATGGCTTGAAGAATTGCAACAACATCGTGGGCCGTGGTGCCAATGGCGTGTAGTCCGGCAACCAACTCGTCTACGTTGGCCCCTTCGTCCAGGCGCATTGAGTGGGCTGGACCTTCTTCGGCGCTCACGTTCGTCTCTGGCACAAGAACCGGCTCGGCGCCGTTGTCTTGCCTGCCCCCCCTCCGCTCTGCTCCTGGGCGCGCATTGGACCCAGCCACAGGCTCAGCCTCAGCCACTGCGTATTCCGTGACAACCTGGATGGAGAGACTGCCGTGAATAACTGAAACCGGCGAGAGTTTCACATTGCCACCCATCACGATTGTTCCGGTTCGCTCGTTGATGATAATTTTGGCCGGCGTGTGCACCTTGAGGATCAGGTTCTCGACCCGCGCAATGAGCTGAGGCACCGATTGCTCCGAGGCATCGGCAACGCTGATGTCCACGCGCCTGCTGTCGAGCGCGGAAGCAACCGTCTTGTGAAACTCCACGTTCACTGCATCCGCCACGGCCATAGCGGTCGTAAAGTCCGGATTATGCAGCAGCAGCGATACCGTTTTGAACCCGCTGAGATCCACCGCCGTATCTCGTTCTATGATGGCCCCGTCGGGGATTGTTCCGACGTTGGAGGGGTTCACTTCTTTTCGGTTGGTGCCACTGCCCGCTGAGTATCCGCCCAGAAGAAGCGATCCCTGGGCTTCGGCATACACCAGCCCATCCGGCCCGTGCAGCGCGCTCATCAAAAGTACGCCTCCGTCCAGGCTGTGAGCGTCGCCAACCGATGCCACGGTCACATCGAGTTTTGCCCCTGGCCGCGCAAACGGCGGAAGGGATGCCGTCACGAAGACCGCGGCTACATTCTTTACCACCACACTGGCAGGAGAAATCAAGACCCCCATCTTTTGCATTGCATTTGCCAGCGTCTGAACAGTGAACATGGTCTGTTGCGTGTCGCCGGTTCCGTGCAGGCCCACAACCAGGCCATAGCCCACCAACAGGTTGTCTCTGACCCCTTCAACGGTGGTAATGTCTCGCACCATCACGTCGTGACTTGCATCAGCCGCATGAGCACTTGGGACGAGAGCCGAGGATAATGCTCCCATCGCCAAGGCACACCATGTCAGCAATTGGCAACCACAGTTCGAATTGTTCAATTCATGCTTCATCGATTTCAAAATCCAACGAGCCAGAGTATCGCTTTCGTGATCGGGTTAAGGGGACGGGTGCTGTCGGCAATGATGCCCTTGCCCTTCATCTCAATTTCAAGATTGCTCAGCGCAGCGGAAGCCACCGTGTTGCTCGAACTGACATCGACGGGGCGCACAACTCCGCGAATCGTTACATCTTCGTGCTGGTTGTTCATAAAGATTCTGCGCTGCGCCTCAACCACCAGATTTCCGCTTGGCAGAACCGCGATGACCTGCCCCGTAAGGCTGGTTTGAAACGTAGTATTCGAATCGGTTGCGCCCTTTCCGCTGAGTTGGGTCGCGGAGTTGGCATTGAAAAGTGGATTGAGACCTTTGGTGTTAATCTGTCCTGCCAGGCCCGTAATCCCCGATGAGGTTTGGAAGGTCCTCTGATAGCTTGAATCCCCGCTTTGTGCCGCGGTGGTCTGGACTGCGACCAGAATTACGATCGTGTCGTACAGTCTTTTTGCCTTGGAGTCGCCGGAGATGTCGCCCAGCGCGTTCCCGGAGGGTGACCACAGGCTGCCTACCGTCCTATCGGACTGGGCAGGAACGCCATGTTCCTGAAGGCGGCTTATATAATTCGCCCGAGTTTGCTCCGGGGAGTTCTTCGGCTTTTTCGAACTGCCCCATAAGTTTGGAGCCGCGATTGAACACCAAACAAATATCGCAATCGAAATGACCTGCAACCTGCGAGTTTTTATTCTCATCGTCATCAGAGACTTCCCCTCACAACACCGCCCTCAACCACTTCAGCCACGTAGGTTTGCTTTGGATCCCTGCTTTCAACGCGAATTCTCTGGCCCGCGGCGCCATTCTCAAGACAAATAACTGAGAGTCGAATGTGCACGTGGTTTCTATCCAGCAAGAGAGTGGCCCGCGATCCTGAGCGCACAACATACGATCTTGGGTTGGGCGCCGGCCGCGACACCGGCGCATACGACTGATCCAGCAGTGCTCCGCCAGGCCTTTCTCCGCTCGCCTGGTTGCAGCGGATAGAAACATAAAACGGCAGACACTCCTCGCTGCCTGCACAGCCAAGACGAACCTTCATACGACCTGCGCCCCATGGCTCAATCGACTCGACAATCAGATTTGGTGACGCGGTATGGGCCACTACATCCGACAGCAGCGTCACCTGCTCGGCCAAAACGCTCATCCCGGCTCTGCTTATCGCCCCCGCCACCTGCTCCGTCGAAATCTCAGAGTGACCGGCCGCGGCCGCGCCTTGCCATGGTGTGGCGGCATAAACAAACAAAGCGAAAATCAGTCGATATCTCGTCATTGTGCAACTCACTTACTGAGCCAGCTGGTTCAAGCCCTGAAGCATCTCGTCCGCCGCCTTGACGACACGCGAATTGGACTCGTATGACCGCTGAGCCATGATCATGTCCACGAACTCATCCACAATGTTTACGTTCGCCTGCTCCAGCATTCCCTGCTGAATCGTGCCCAGGCCGTCTGGACCCCCCGGAACTCCGACCACGGGATTGCCTGAAGCGGTGGTCTGCAGATAGATGTTGTTGCCGATGCTGTTCAGGCCCCCCGGGTTTGCAAAACTTGCAAGCTGGATTACTCCCACCTGCTGAGCCTGCGTCTGGCCGGGAAGCGTGACACTCACTGTGCCGTCGCTGCCTATCGTCACATTGGTCGCGCTGGCCGGAATGGTGATTGCCGGCTGAAGCGCGTTGCCGTTCGCGGTCACCAGTACTCCCTGCGCATCCGGTTGAAACGACCCTGCGCGCGTGTATCCGATCTGATTGTTCGGCAGCAGAACCTGGAAGAAACCTGTGCCCTGAATCGCGAAGTCCAGGGGGTTGCCCGTGCTGCTCAAATCGCCCTGGAGCTGGATAATTTCGGTGTTTCCCGCCGTGGTACCGAGTCCAATCTGCAATCCGGACGCTACCGTTGTCAGCTGTGTTGCCGCCGCGCCGGGCATCTTCTCGTTCTGATAAAGGAGATCGGTAAACTGCACGCGGCGCGCCTGAAATCCGCTGGTACTGGAGTTGGCCAGGTTATTGGCGATATTGTCCAGGTTGATTTGCTGAGCGGTCATTCCACTGGCAGCGGTGTAGAGAGCATGAAACATGGTGGAGCTCCTTTATCCGACCTTCGGCAGTTCCGTGGCCGCGGTCTTGTCCATCTCTGAACTAAACATCGAAAGCGCGCGCTGCATCGATTCAGCAGACCGCTGCGCGGTAATCAGTTCCACCATGCTGATGATGGGGTTTACATTTGAGTTTTCGAGCGATCCTTGCTGCACGCTCGAACCTGTCGCCGTCACGGCGGTATCGGCCGGCGCCGAATAGTATGTGCCGCCCTGGCTTTGGAGCGAAGTCCCTGCGGGAAAGTCCACCAGCCGTATCTTGCCAGTGACCGCACCGTTTGTAGAGATGGTTCCGTCCGCACTGATAGAAGAACTGCCGGGCAGCATCGAAATGGTTCCTTTGTCGCCCATTACCGCGTCGCCCGCCGGGGTGATCAACTGCCCGGTTGCGGAAACCTGAAAACTGCCGTTCCGCGTATACATGGGGCCGTTTGCGGTTTGAACAACGAAGAATGCCGGACCCTGAATCGCCAGATCGAGATTGTTGCCGGTCTTTTGCAGCGCGCCCTGGCTAAGGTCCAGCGACGTTCCACTCATGATGCCGTAGTTGTTGACAGCGTTGTTCAGGCCAGAACCGAAATCGCTTGCAGTGGATGCAAGCACGGCGCTGAACACGTTATGCTCTGCCCGGTATCCGGGTGTATTGGCATTGGCGAGGTTGTTGGCAATCGTATCCAATGCCTGTGTTCGAGCAGCCAGAGCTGTACACGCGGCATAGTATCCACTGTCCATATTTCCCTCTTGCCATTCATCAATGCAATGCGCGTGCCATTCCGCTAGGCAATCTTTGCCCGGAAACGAGGCCTGAATGGTCAGAAACCGCAAAATTTATGAGGGAAGAATGAGAAAGGCGCTCTTGCCGCGCTTGTGGTCCAGGCGCGGCCAATCGTCTCTCATCTGAAGACAATATGAAGCCGCCAAAGCCATGCGGCTTTGGCGGCGGCCTGGAACGGCCGTGCTGTCTCTAAAACGATCTATAAAGCAGAGGGCCCGCGCCTTGTTGCAATGGGCATTGAATCGCTGACCTGATCGCGCAAAGATGAGCCTTCCGCACAATCTCCGGCAACCGGGTCGTGCATCTCTCCTCGTGCATTTCACTCAGAAACTTCACCAGGAACGGAGCCAGCGACCACTTCTTCGCCAATTTGAACCCGGCCAGCGCAAAATCGGATATGCCTTGCTTGCTGGCCGCCCATCCAAGTACCGCGGGCAGAAGTCCAATGGCATGAAGCAGTCCGGCCATATAGGCTTGATTTGGATCTACATCCTGCATTTCCTCTGCTATTTGCTTTGAGATTTGAGCGATCTCTCTGCAATGCGCCCACGTCTCCGTAATGGAGCTGCTCTCGCAACTGTGAGCAACCGTGTGCGCTGACACTGCCTCCATACACGCACGGACGCCGAGGTCTGAGATGCAGTCCTCTATTCTGTCTGGACGAAACTCCGCGCAGCTGTACTCACGCCCCGCCAATAACAGTATTTGCAGGGTGGCGCCCAGATCGCTCAGTATCAGTTCAGAAATAGCCCGAAGATCCACAGAGCGTTCCTGTACCTCCAGGTCAAGCAGTAGGAGAGTTTCAGGGAGGACAGGAATCTCCGGCCAATCAATGGAGAGATCGGCCTGCCACGGTTGGAAGTCCGTGAATGGGTTGAATCTTGATTCGGCGCGGCGGGTGGTCTTGTTGAGCACTGTGCCCTCTCGGCACAGTTATCGGCAACTACTCACAATCTCTCTACCCCTGAATTCAACTTTTTTTCCACAATTGGAAGACCGCTCCCGTTTCGCGCTCAAATCCATCGATCCGCGGTGCGAAACAGCACGTCGACGGTCCGCCGCCTGCCAAAAAGCCTGGTCCAGAAATAGTCCCTGCACTGCACGAAGCTGACTTTTCTGGCCGCAGCGTCAATTGCGATCCCCGCCACAATGTTCGCCATCTCTTTGGCGGTCTTTGGCTCGTCGTGCACCACTTCATCGAATTCGGGCACCACTGTCAGCCACTTCATTTGCTCTTCGAACTCCGTCTGAGTAATGAAGCATGGCTCTGCCCGGCAACCCGTAACTTGCTCCAGTGCAAGCAGAAGCCGATGCTCCACTCTGTAGACAAAACCCATCAAAAGGCTCTTCCCGTTGTGTGAATAGCGCAGAGGCGCTGCCCAGCATGTGCGCAGCAATGTGGTTGGAAGATCTGCCTCGACTCGTTGGCGGACGCTCTCCCCTCCAAGAACCGGGCACCCCCATTGCGCCGCCCTGGCCGTGGCTAGTTGCTTCTCATTGGCCAGCCCCAGGCGAACCAGAGTCAAATCAAGATCCTCGCCATTCTGCTGGCTCGTAGCCACTGCAAATCGGAGCTGATCGTCGGTCAGGAAGCCCTTAGACAACAAGACCAGTCCTATGGAAAGTCGTGGGTTGTGCGGCATTTCCACCACCCGGCCATCTCTAAGTGCGGAAAACCGGACGAAAGCAGCCTCCGCAAAGCAATCGACGCCGCAATACCACATATCTCCCACGCGGATTCCAACCCGGCTCTGCGGCACGCTCCGCATCAGCATTGTGTTGCGGCACGCCCGGTGGGCGCATACTGCGTGCATATCCTTCCAACTCCGTCTTACTGCCGACTGAATGTGCTGCAGTTTCAGATTCATGCTACTTGCCTCCTCGTGTGTTCAGCGGACAAAGTTTGAAGTGATCGGTTCCGTGATTTCCGTTACGCGCAGACCGTAGTTGCCGTCGACAATGACGGCTTCGCCCCGAGCAATTACCCTGCCATCCAATAGCAATTCAACGGGGTCGTCAACCTCACGATCCAGTTCCACAACAGACCCGCTCGCCAGTTCCAGAACATCTCGCAGCGGTAATTGGCGCTGGCCAAATCGAAGCGACATATTCAACTCCACGTCCAGGACGAGGTTCAGATTTACAGGATCGATTTGAGACCGCTTCCCCCCGGCATCATTCTTTGCACCTTGCCCCGATGACAGAGACTCGAGTAATTCTGAAGTGAAGTGAAACCTGACAGGCATGCCGGAAAGATCTTCTCTGTTTGCGATCAGCGGAACTTCAAAAAGCTCACTGAATGCAAGACTCGGCACCCGTTGAACCTTGACAGATGTCACATTGCATTCCGCTGGAAGAGATGAGGAGAACCGGGACATCGCAGCGGAGACCACCTTCCGCAATGCTTCTCCGTCTTCATTGCTGAACGCCTGTAGGGCATGACCGCAGATCGCGGATGCGAGCTCGCTCACTTGCGGTTCGTTAAACTCGACGAAGAAGTCTCCGGAAAGCAATCCCTCAATCGTCAGCCGGAAGTAGACCGGCGAACCAGGCCGTGCCGAAGGGGATGGACTGTCCAGTATCTGCAACTGCCATGAATCGCCGGCCGCTGCGGTCAACGATTCTGAAAGCGATTGTGCAAAGCCGCTGGAGAATCTCCGCGCCGCTAGATGATTTCCCTCATTGCTCATATTTTGCGCTCTCTTTCCCATCGCGCCGGCTGAACGCGCCGGCCAAGTTGTGCTGCCTTTTGCGACCCGTTTCTGACCGGAGCCGCCTCATACATTTCCATGCCCTCTACCGTCAGAATTCCCGGGTTGCGGACCGGAGCTCGCAGCTTCAAAACGCATCCCGGCTGCAGAGCGATCAGATCGCGTACTGCCACCTTTACACGCGGAACCCCTGCCTCAAGCACAACGTCGCAATCAAGAATGCGCTCGCGAATGTTTGGCGCGGGAAAACTCCGCAACCCGCCCTTCTTCTGAGGCTCTTCCAGTTTCATTTGCTTGATTAAAGCATTGACAAACGCGCCCGGAAACACAAGCTGAAATGACCCCGCCGCTCCAGCAATGTCCACTTCGAAGCGAATCGCGGTAACCTTTTCATTGGGTGGGCAATACTGATTAAGCTGAGAAGCTTTGATGCGGCGGCTCATTTCCAGCGACATTCGTGGCATGTGCCATGCCATTTCGGCGTGACGCGCAAAAAGAGAAGTCACGTCCTGCATGATTTCTTCTTCAATTTCCGAAAGATCGCGGGCGCCGGAATTGGATGTTCCCGTCCCTCCCAGAAGCAGTTCGATGATGGGAAACACCAAGTCTAATTCGATCTCAACGATCATCGTGCTTGGTATGGTGCTTAAAGAAAACGGCACGATATAGCTGAGAGGAGGAACGGCTGCGATGTGTTCCTTGACGAGAACCTGCTCGAGGGCCTTCACCTTCAACTCCAGTCCTGTTCCGAGATAGGCATCCAGACCGCTTGCAAGGCCGCGCGCAAATGTCTCGTTCATCGCGATCATGGCGCGCGCATTCTCGTTCGATAGCCGGCCCGCGGATCTGAAATCGCAGACGCGAACCGGCCGCTCTTTGTCCGCAACCTTCCCCTCGCTCGCCTTTCTTGTTTCCCGGATTCCGGCCTCTGATTCGTTTCTGCCACGCATGCTCATGCGACCTTCCCTGCCGGTGCACCGGCTGTTGAGGGGTTCTCCTTAAGGTGTGCAAGCAGAACTCTGAGTTTTTTCATGATCTCCTGCCGAATTTGCGACACGCGCGAAAGCGCCACTCCCACCACTTCTGCAATCTCTTTCATCGTGAGTTCTTCACGGTAATAGAGAGAGAGAATCAGTTGCTCCCTCTCGCTAAGCTTCGATATAGCCTCAGCCAGATGAGCCTTCACCTCTCCCTGCAGGCACAGATCGAAAGGATCCGGATCGTCCAGATTCGGCGCCGACTCAATCACATCTATCAAATCCGAACGATCCGACGAATACGCGGCTTGCTGGCCTGCGACATGAAGGCCGTCAATCTGCGCGATAATTCGTTGCAGGTGCTCCGGCTCCAGATGCATCTCCTCGGCAATTTCCGACTCTACCGGATGCCGTCCCAACCGTGCTTCCAGGCTCGCAGTGGCCTCGGCGATTTCCCGCCCCCTCCTGCGCAGCGAGCGCGATCCCCAGTCCGACTCGCGCAGGCTGTCCAGAATGGCTCCGCGAATGCGGAACTTCGCGAATGCCTTGAACTGGGAATTCTTTGAGCTATCGAAGTTTCGGCTGGCTTCCAGCAGACCGATCACACCCGCGTTCACCAGGTCATCCAACTCCACGGAGTGCGGAAGCCGTTCCCGGATTCGCGTGGCGATGTAGTACACCTGCGATAGTTCCTGCATCACGAGCTCGTTGCGATCGTCAATCTCCGCCGCGCTCGTCTTGTACGCCATCTCTGCTGACGTCATTGCTTCACCTCGTTAATCACCCACATGTAGATCCCTTCATCGCACCGCACCAATGGACTGAACCTGGATTGATGGAGGTATCTCAGAGGGAGAAATCACAACAATCTTGGGAATAAATGGTTCCAGAAGACGCTTCAAGTAGAATCTGCCCGGAGAGGCGCAGAGAAGTACCGGGGGCGCCATGGTCACCTGGTTCCCAAGCATCGCCCGGAGACCTGCCAACACCTTGTGAGCCACCGATATCTGCAGTGCACCACCGCCTGCCATGTTTGGAGCCTGCGTCGAGCTGCGAACACACTCTTCCTCGATGGCGCTGTCCAGCGTCACCACCCTTAGCAGACCGCTCTCGTTCAGAAGTGGACGGATCAATGCACGTCCCAGAGAGTGCCTGACGGCTTCAACAAGCACAATGGGATTCTTGTTTGAAGAGGCTGTATCCACCAGAGCCTCCAGAATTGTGCCGAAGTCCCGGATTGAAACTTGCTCCCGAAGCAGCTGTTGAAGAACCTTCTGGATTTCTCCCAGGGTCATTAGCTTCGGCATCAATTCATCCACGAGCTTCGGATGCGAGTCGGCGAGCCGGTCAATGAGTCTCTTTGTTTCTTGGCGAGTTAGAAGGTCATGCGCGTTCTGCTTGATCACTTCTGCTAAATGCGCAGCCAGTACGGAAGTGTGATCCACAACGGCGTAGCCGGCCGAAATTGCCTGTGCCTGATGTTCTGGAGCGATCCATTTGGCTGGGGAGTCGAAAGCCGGCTCGCGAGTCTCCTGCCCGGCAATATCTCCAGGTTTGGGATTTGAGCTCACCGCCAGCAACCGGTCGCGCCGCATCTCCCATCGCGCTATCTCCACCCCTCTCAGGTAAATTACATACTCGCGTTCCTTCAGCGACAGGTTGTCGGTGATATGAATGGAGGGCACCAGGAATCCAAGCTGCTGCGCCATGTTCTTGCGCAGTGATTTCACTCGCGCCAGCAGCTGACCTCCCTTTTTTACGTCCACCAACGGCACCAGGCCAACTCCCACCTCCAGCATCAGTTCATCCAGCTTCAAGGCCGCATCCATGGCATCGATCGCAGGCGTCCCAGCCGCTCCACCCTTGCCCGCCGCGCCCTTCGCTCCCGACGCTGTTTCAACCACAGCAGGCTTCATCTTCCAGGCTGTGAACATCATGATTCCGCCGAGCGCGAAAAACGATAACTTCGGCATCCCGGGAATCAACGCGAGGGCTAGCAGGACTCCACTGACAATCCACAATGGACGGGATGTCGAGAACATCTGCTTTTGTATGTCACCGCCGAGAGAGCGGTCGGAGCCGGCGCGCGTCACCACTATGGCGCCCGCTACTGAGACAAGCAGCGACGGGATGATGGCAACCAATCCGTTGCCTACGGTGAGGATTGTATAAGTCTTGAGCGCTTGCTGGAACGGGACGCCGTGCTGAAACACGCCGATGAGGAATCCTGCAACAATGTTGATGACCAGAATTAAAATAGTGGCCAGAGAGTCTCTCTGGCTGAACCGCGCGGCGCCGTCCATGGAACCGCAGAATTCAGCTTCCCTGGCCACCTGCTCACGACGTTGACGAGCCTGGTCGGCGTTGATCAGGCCGGTGTTCAAGTCAGAATCGATCGCCATTTGCTTGCCGGGCATCGCGTCCAAAGTAAAGCGCGCAGTTACCTCTGCCGTGCGAACAGCGCCGTGACTCACCACAAGATATTGGATGGCGATCAAGGCGACGAAGATTACGAAACCAACAATATAGTTTCCGCCAACTACAAATTGCCCAAAGGCCTCGATCACCTTTCCGGCCGCCGAAGTGCCCTCGCTTCCATGCAGCAGAATTCGACGCGTGCTTGCCAGATCAAGCGACAGCCGCATCAGGGTCAATAAGAGTATGAGACTCGGAAATACAGAGAATTGAACTGGCCGGAGTATTTGAATCGCAGTCAGCAGCACAAGCACCGACGCGGTAATGCTGAATGTAAGAAGCAGGTCGAGAACAAAACTCGGCAACGGCACAAGCATCACAAACACGAGTGCGACAGCACCCGTTGGAATGAACCAATCGGACGATGCTCGGAGCGTGTTCAGCAGCCCAGGTTTCTTGTTCACAGCATTGTCACTCTTTCATACGAGTTAGCGGAGGCCCTTCTTTGAGCCTCTCTTCGTTGAACTTCCTGCTGAGCCTTGAAGACCAGTACAAGAATCTCAGCGACGGCATGATACAGCGCGGACGGAATTGCGTCCCCGACCTCGACGCTTCTATAGAGAGCCCGAGCCAAAGCCCGGTTTTCCATGATTGGGATGTCGCGTTCGCGCGCGATTTCTTTAATCTTCGCCGCCAGCAGGTCAAGGCCTTTTGCTACTACGACCGGTGCCTGCATCGTCATTTCAAACTTCAGCGCAACTGCATAGTGCGTCGGATTCGTGATCACTACCGATGCGGTCTCCGTGGCCTTGATCATCTGCTTCCGCCGTGCCTGCCGCTGCAACTTCCTGATTCTGGCTTTGCTAGCCGGATTGCCCTCCGTGCTCTTCAACTCATCGCGTAAATCCTGGCGGCTCATCTTCAGGTCGCCTTCACTTTTCACCCAAAGCAGAAAATAGTCCATACCGGCCCATACCAGAAGAACAAGGCCGGACTTCCATAGAACCTCAAGAAGCAGGTTTCCTGCAATGGCCACAAACGCTCTGGGCTCTGCATACGAGCTGGCAAGGATCTCGCCCCAATGGCCGCGCACACAATCCCATCCAACCCATATAATGGCCCCGAACGGAATTAATGACTTCAGAATGGAACTCAACCCCGTCGGAGAGAATAGCTGCTTCAACCGGTTCGCAGGGCTGAGACGCTCAAACTTCAGCGACATCGCTTCAGGAGCGAATACAAAACCGCCTTGTGCAACTCCGGCAACCAGCGATACCGCCAGCGCAGCCAATTGCATTGGGAATATCCACCGCATTGCTTCCACGCTGGTCCAGAACAGCAGCGGGCCGTTTGTGCCGATCGTGTCGGCGTTGGCGGATTCGAGCGAATTTCGAAAGAACTCTGTCCAATCAGCTACCCCTTGCCGTGCACTAAGGGCAATCACTCCGGCAACAACAAACATGGAAAGAGCACCGGTAAGCTCGCGCGATCGAGTCACCTGGCCCCGCTCCCGCGCCTTCTGTCGCTGTCGGGGTGTCGCTTTTTCGGTTTTGCTTGAGTCAGCCATCGCGCCTCACCGTGCGATTCGAAGAATGTGTTCGCCGTTTGCAGTTGAGTTCTGAAACAAGTGATGAAAAAGATCGGGCCAGTACTTCAGCGTTGCGATCAATACGAAGATGCCAAGCAGGCTCTTGATTGCAGGACCGAGAACAATCAGCGGCATTTGGGTTGACGCCTTGCCAAGCAGCCCAAGCAAAATATCCGCTACCAGCGTAGCCGCCAGTACAGGCGCGGCGATCTGCACTCCCAATCCAAACAAGAGTCCGCCTGTTGAAAGCACCGCCTGGGTAAACATGCTACTCAACTTTGTAGTGCCCGGTGGCAGGTAAATAAAACTGTTAGCAATTCCTCTCAACAGCCATAAATGCACATCCATACTGAGAAAAAGCAACATGGCCATCGTTTGATAAAAGACGGGGATCACTGTTGTTTCAACCTGGGTATTCGGATCCAGGATATTGACCAGTGAGTAACCCATTTGAATTCCCAGCACCTGGCCCGCCATTTGTGCTGCCTCAAAAACAACATTGGTTGCGATACCCATTCCAATGCCAATCACGAACTCCGTGAGGATCAGGATTGGCCAATCGGCGAGCGTGAAGGTCTCGATTCCTTTGCCAACCACCGGCATCAACAGCAGTGTAAGAGCTATAACCAGGCCCGCTTTGATTCGCGCGGGAATCGCCGTGCTTCCAAACAATGGCGCGAACAGCATAAGCCCGGAGAGGCGCACGCCAATAGTCAGCAGACCGGAAATGATTGAAAGCACAGGAACTTCGATCATGTGAGATACACGTGAAAGTCAGAGAACAGAGTCAGAGTGTAATGCGCAAGATGACGCCACATCCAGGGCATCATAAGAAACAGTGCGGCCCCGGTGAAGAGCAGGCGAGTCACGGTCGAGATGGTGCTGTCCTGCAACGATGTTAGAGTTTGAACAATGTTGACAACCAGGCTGACAGTTATAGCAACAGCCAATATCGGGCCGACAAGAATCATTACTTCCTGCAGCATCAATCGTCCGAGCAATACCACTTGATCGACATTCATGGCGTTAGTAGAAACTCCTCATCAAAGATCCGATTAAAAGATGCCAGCCATCCACCATCAGAAAAAGTAGCAGCTTCAGCGGCGTGGAAATGACAACGGGGGGTAACTGAAGCATGCCCACTGAGGTAGTAATCGATGCCACGACCATGTCCACGATCAGGAATGGAAGAAACAATACTGCGCCGATTTGAAAGCCCGCTTTTAACTCCGAAAGAATATAGGCAGGCAGCATCACACGCAGCGACACATCGTTCATCGATGCTGGCGTGGGTTCCTTCGCCAACTCAAGAAACAGAGCTAGATCTTTTTCGCGTACATAGTGACCCATGAAATGGCGCATCGGGTCCTTCGATAGAGTCACGGCGTCCATAGCCGTGATCTGTCCAGCCTGCATTGGGACGACTGCGGTCTGATAGATACTTGTTGCAACCGGTTGCATTAGAAAGAATGTCAGAATCACCGAAAGCCCGATGAGCGTCTGATTCGAAGGGGTGGTCTGAAGTCCGAGAGCCTGGCGAAGAAAGTGGAAGACAATCAACAGTCGCGCGAACGGTGTCATGCATACAAGAATTGCTGGAATCAGCGTGAGAGCCGTGAGTAAGATAACAATGGACCACGGGACTTGCTCGCCGCCCACTCCGGGGATCTTGAACGACAAGGCGCCATCCGCCGCGGACGATGACGCCGGGGCCTTTGATTTGCTTATCGTTCGCGTTGAGTTGGAATTGTTTCGGGGGGAGGCCGATAGGGCGGATATGGACGCACTCACGCCGCCTCCGGTCTTTAGCAGTCGAGCAGCCGCACTCGCTTGAAGGCCGCTCGCATAGACGGGAACCGACAGCGCAAAAAAAATCATCAGATGGATTGCAAGGCGCTCAGCAGCGCTTCGGAATTTCATTCTAAAGACTCTCTGGAGCCGAACTTCTGCTTGCCAGAAGCCGGGGATTCTGTTGACGAATTCCACTGCGAGAGCAGAGACACACCCGATGAGCCTCCTCCAATCAGGAACTCGCGGCCATCGACAGTAAGAAGAGCTACAAAGCGCTTTTCGCCAAGGGGAATAGATTCGGCTACGCGCATTCGCTTGCTTTTCGAAATTGAATAACTCCTGGTCAGCCAGGACCACACGCGCGACCCGGTCCAGGTCTTGGCCGGTTTTAGGGCTGGCTTATGTACGGGCTTGCTCTCCCACTCCTTGAGCACAGCATGAAATTCGGACGAGGGTATCGGATCGGGTGCAATGGGCGCTGCAATGGCCTGTGCAATGGGAGGCGCGGTAGGATTCGCGGTGGCCGGTGCGATGGGCGGAGTAATGGGCGCCGCAATGGGCGGCTCAATGCGGGCCGCTGGCCGCTCCCAAACCGGCACCGCACGGTCAAATACTTTGTTCGTCATTGTCATACTTGATCCGTAATACGCATGGCGAGCCGGTCGCCGATGACTTCAAATTCTGTCCAGCCGAT
>CAYWMR010000060.1:0-16749 GCA_964458965.1 uncultured Occallatibacter sp.
AATGCACTGTGCCCCGTCCATCGCTTTTTTCTAGCGATGGGCGGGAAACCACAAAGCTCAACCGCCCCGTTCATCAGGAGCATGGAACTGCTCACCCTGAGCGGGGTTTTGCGCGCTTTTTGCGACATAGGGAGTCGAACAACCTGCGGTTGCACTTCGCCTCTGTGGTTGCACTTGGTGATTTATGTGACGAACTTTAGAAACGGAATATTAGATTCCAGCCAGGCTCCGCTGCAGCGTTGCTCCGCTTTCCATCACTTTCCTGATCGCCGGAACCAGTTCCTCTGAAGCGCTGTTCTTGTTGACATATTCAGCAGCGCCCGCCCGCAGACAGCGCAGCGCATACTGGCTTTCAGCCTGCACACTCACCATGATCGTTGGGAGATGACTGTAGATACGCTTTACATCTTTCAGCACATCGAACCCGCTGCGGCCCGGCATATTGATGTCAAGCAATAGCACGTCTGGCTGTGAATCAACCAGCTGGGCAAGTACCTCATCCCCATTGGCGGCTTCGGAAAAATGAGCGTCCGAGAACGCATCGAGCACTATCTCTCTCAGTCCGCGCCGCACGTTTGCATGGTCGTCCGCTATCAGAATATTCATTGTTTTATCCGCTCTTCGGGCTGAACCTTCGACCTGTAACAACAATATCCCGCCAAATAGGGAATTGGCATCAGCTTAGTCCGCGTTTCTTGTAGGGTTTATCCAATTTCGCTGTAGGGTTTTTCCTACACCGGCCTGATAGCCTGGCGGGCCAGCCTAATCGATCAGCCCCTGCGTCATTGCGTAGCGGGTCAACTCGGCGTTGCTCGTCATCCGCATCTTCTCCATAATCCGCGCTCGATAGGTGCTGATGGTCTTTACACTCACATGGAGCCTTTCGCCAATCTCTGTCAGCGGCGTGCCGGCGGCTATCATCTTCATCACTTCATGCTCCCGGTCTGAGAGCGACTCATGCAGTGGCTTGCCTGCGGACTCATCCAGATTATCGATCAGCTTTTCAGCCAGGCTGGTGCTGATGTAGCGGCCGCCGCTCAATATCTTCTTCGTCGCCATTGCCAGCTCTTCGGGAGCGCTCTCTTTGTTGATGTAGGCGGCCGCGCCGGCCCGCAGGCAGCGCGCCGCATACTGCTCCTCCGGCTGGCAACTCAATATGATCACCGGCAACCGCGGGAATGTGTGCTTTACATCGCGCAGAACGTCCATCCCGCTGCGCCCAGGCATATTGATGTCCAACACCAGCATGGAAATCTGCGCTTTGCCAAGCCCGCTCAACACCTCGTCCCCGTTGCTGGCTTCGGAAAAATCAGCACCGGGAAGAGTATCCGTCAGGATCTCTCGCAGTCCACGACGCACAACGGCATGGTCGTCCGCGATCAGGATATGCATGCTTCGCTCCTCTCAGCGCGTGGAATATCCACGGGAACGCGCACAATGACCGTCGTCCCCTTGCCGGGAGAACTGGTTATCTGTACGTCGCCTCCGCAGAACTGCGCACGTTCTTTCATCCCCAGCAGTCCCAAAGATCCAAAAGAGTTCAATAAGTTGGATTCGCTGAATCCGATTCCGTCGTCTTCGACCATCAGGACGATGTTCTCATTTTCCTCGCACAGGGCCACGCGAACCGTCTTTGCCTGCGCGTGCCGGATTACATTGGTGAGACACTCCTGAAAGATTCGGAATGTCGCCGTGGCGCGATCGCCATCCAGGTGCAAATCGACTGGCGGAACCGAGACCAGACATTGGATGCCGTTACGCGAAACAAACTCGCTCGCCTGCCACTCAATGGCTGCCGCCAGGCCAAGATCGTCCAATACTCCCGGACGCAGACCGCTGCAGATAGTGCGCACTGCCTTGACGCCGTCATTGATCAACTGTATCGATTCCTTGAGTCGTCCAAGCACCTCCCCTTCCGACTCCGGCAAACGGCGGCTTATCCACGATAGGTCCATTTTGATTGCTGTCAGAATTTGCCCGATTTGATCGTGCAGGTCGCGAGCGACCTTCTTGCGGTCCTCTTCGCGTACCCACTGCAGACGTTCAGCCAGCGCCCGCAGTTGTTCTCTCTGCAACACAAGCGACTCTTCCCCACGCTTGCGTTCCGTGATGTCGCTGTTGATGACCAGCACCCTGGGCGCCTGGTCGCGCTTGCCCCATTGCAACGCCCAGCGGCCGGAAACCACCACGCGCCTGCCGTCCCGAGCGGTCTTGATCAGGTCTCCCTCCCAATGTCCCACGCGCATCAGCTCATCTCTTATCTCTGAGAACGGCAGCGGAAACTCGGTGCAGAGCATCTCGTGCGCGATCTTTCCGGCGGCTTGGGCCTTGGTGTAACCCAGCATCGCCTCTGCCCCGCGGCTCCAAAAAAGAACCGCTCCCTCCATGTCGATTACAAACACCGAGTCCTGCGTCAGTTCAAGCAGTGCAGCCTGCTCGGCAGTTTCTATCTGCTCTTGCCGCCGTTCCGATACGTCGCGGAACACCAGCACCACGCCAATGACTTTTCCCTCACCGGCAAGGATTGGCGCGGCACTGTGCTCAACAGCAATTTCGCGTCCATCCCTTGTCACCAGGTCCACATGATTAGCCACTGCCAAAACCTGCTTCTCTCTCAGCACGCGGAGCACTTCATTGTCCGCTGTCATCCCCGTCTCTTCATTCAGGAGCTTGAGCACACTTCCGATTGGCTGGTTGAGAGCCTCCTCCGTTCCCCATCCGGTTAGAGTGGCCGCGATGGGGTTGAGGAAAGTGATTCGGCCCTCGCTGTCCGTGGCTATCACCGCCTCGCCAATGCTGCCCAGAGTAGCAGTCCACCGCTCTTCGCTCTGCAACAGCTTGGTGCCCAGCTTTTCAACATGGTATCGAGTGAACACCGCTAGAAAGACCCCAGCCCCCAAGCCCATGAGAAGGCAGCTTGTCACCATGAAGGTCCATCGCTGGTGCGCCGCCTGGACACGCTCAGTGCGCAGCCCTTCTTCAACAGCCTGAAACTCTGCGATCTCATCTCGAAGAGCATCCATCTTGCTTTTTCTTAGCCGGTTCTCAATCAGAGTGGGGTCGGCCTTTCCCGCGCGGCGAAGAGCGATAATCCGGCTATCGTACTCCTCAGACTCCTGATAGCCGGCATAAACGTCACTCAGCCGCCGCTGCTGCGCGGGGCTGTCAGCCACCAACTGAAAAAGCGCCTGGTACTCGGGATCGAACCTGTTTGTGCCCTCCAGATACGGACGAAGAAAGCTCTCGTCGCCGGTTACGATGTAACCGCGCTTTGCGTATTCCATGTCAACCAGCAACTTCAGCAAATGCCCGGATTGGTCGAGAACCCGATCGGTGTGATCAACCAACTGTAAGGATCTATTCAGGTCGAACGTCTCCCAAAATAGCAATCCGGCAAGCGATACCGTCACCAGAATAGGAACTACAATCATCCAGCGAAGCAACGACTTTAAATTCGAGTATTCCATCGCCACCAATCACTCTCTTCCGGAGAACAATCCAAACTCCCTTAACCGCTCGCCATCGGGGCGCCCTCCTATGGCAGTCTATTGCAAAGCACAATCGAGGCCCTGTCACGGAGTGCGCAACTGCACAGATGAAACATTTAAAAATGCGGCTGAGGACACTTGCAGCGGTAACCCCTTAGAGTCGCATCAACAAGTGAGAAATACAGTTCGGTATTGCTCACATTTGCGAAAATACTTGAGTCATTCTGGATTTGTTCTCCGGTCGATCTGCTCAAAACCGCCTGTATACTTGAAATGTTCCCGCTCAGGCCATTGAGGTCAGCCTGCGCCTGTAGGTGAGCCTTTGCCCCATACCAGCCTCAACCGAGCCCTCCCCGATGCTGAGCAAGTCCCGCTCTGCGTCGATCTGGACGGCACGCTGGCCAAGTCGGATACGCTGGTGGATTCGTTGCTGGTGTTGGCCAGGTCGCACCCTCAGCTCCTGCTCAGGCTGCCCGGACAAATCCTTCACGGCAAAGCGGCGTTCAAGGCTTTCATCACTGAATCCATCTCTCTCGATGTGGCGCACCTGCCCTACAACCACGAGTTGCTTCGCTTTCTTCAGCAGGAGTGCGCAAAAGGCCGCGCCATCTATCTCGCCACCGGAGCGGACGCTGCGCTGGCCAACCGCGTGGCAACCCATCTGGGAATCTTCAGCGGTGTGCTGGGCTCAGACGGCGCTAACAATTTGACCGGATCGAAAAAGTTGGACGGCCTTCGCAGCTGCCTCGGCTCGCAGGAGTTCGATTACATTGGCAACGACACGCCCGATTTGCCGCTGCTGGCGCAGGCACGCGAGGCCATGGTGGCCAACCCGAGTCACGGCTTGCAGCGGGCGCTCAAGGCTGGCAACATCCGGCCCGCACGCACATTCGAGGAGCGCACACATCCCCTCAAGTCCCTGATAAAAGCCTTGCGGTTACACCAATGGGCCAAGAATCTGCTTATCTTTGTGCCGCTTTTTCTCTCTCATAGTTTGAGCATGGGTCAGATGCTCAGAGCGGTCGCGGCGTTCTACTGTTTCTCGCTTGCCGCTTCAGCGGCCTACATTGTCAACGATCTGCTGGACATTGAAACCGATCGCCGCCATCCGCGCAAGCGGCTCCGGCCCTTTGCCGCGGGCGATCTGTCCCCATTTGCCGGGGTTGGTGTCGTCCTCGTCTTTCTGCTGTTTGCGCTCTCCTTTGCGCGATTTCTTCCCACCGCGTTCTATGGCTGGTTGCTTCTTTATCTTGCAACGGCGTTCGCATACTCAGGCTTTCTGAAACGCATTCCATTGCTGGATGTGATGATTCTCTCCGGCCTGTATATTCTTCGCCTGCTGGCGGGAGGCGCGGCAACCCAGACGCAAATCTCCCACTGGCTGGCCGGCTTCTCCATGTTTCTGTTTCTCTCGCTGGCCATCGTCAAGCGCTTTGCCGAGCTCGAAAACCTGCGCGCAAGCAGTGCGACGCCAAACAACGGGCGCGGCTACCTGCTTGCCGATCTGCCGCAGATGCGCAGCTTCGGCACCGCCAGCGCTTATGCCGCGGTCGTCGTCTTCGCCATCTATATCAGTGGACCCGATGTGGTGAAGCTCTACCGCCAGCCGAGATTGCTTTGGCTCATTGTCCCACTGATGATTCTGTGGCTCAATCGCGTCTGGCTGCTCGCCTCGCGCGGCGATCTCGATGAAGACCCAGTGGCTTTTGCCCTCACTGACCGCGTCAGCCAGTGGATAGGCATTGCGGTAGCAGTGATAGCAATGCTTGCGCTTTGACCGCGGCATCCAATTCGAACCACCCCGCGCTAGTTGAACAAGTCTTTCATTTTGTCCAGCAGCCCCGGCGAGGTTGGTTTATTTTCAACGCTCAGCGACTCAGCCAGCTCTTTTATCAGATCGCGCTGGGCGCGGGTGAGCTTCTTGGGAATCTGCACCACCACCTTCACCACCAGATCGCCGCGTCCCTTTTCGTTCAGATAAGGCACACCCCGTCCGCGAATGCGTAACTCCCTGGCGCTCTGCGTGCCTTCGGGAATCTTCAGGCTCACCGGACCGTCGATGCCGGGGATTTCGATCTCCGCGCCCAAAGAAGCCTGCGGAAAACTGATCGGAATCACGCAGTGAAGGTCGTTGCCCTTGCGATCGAAAAACTCGTGAGCCCGCACCGCGAGCACAATATAAAGGTCGCCCTTTGGACCGCCGGCGCGCCCTGCGTCTCCCTCGCCCGAATAGCGGATGCGGGTTCCATCCTCCACACCGGGCGGCACCTTGACATTCAGCTTCAACTCGCTGGTCACGCGGGTTTCGCCGCGGCAGGTCTGGCAGGGATCGCCGATGACCGAGCCCGTGCCCCCGCATGCGCCGCACGTCCGCGCCACAGAGAAAAACCCTTGCTGGTAGCGAAGCTGGCCCCGCCCCTGGCATTGGCTGCAGACGGTTGGCCCGCGGCCGGAGGCGCTGCCTCTGCCCTGGCATGTGGCGCAAGTTTCAAGCCGGCGGACCCTGACTTCGGTCTCGCTGCCGAAGACGGCATCCTCGAAATCGACAGTCAGATCGAATCGCAGGTCGTCGCCGCGCTTCTGCCGCGACCCGCGCTGCGAGCTCCCGCCCACGTTGAACATCTCGCCAAACAGATCGCCGAAGATGTCGCCAATGTCCACCCCGCCTGCAAATGGCCCGCCGCCAAAGCCGGAACCCTGGCCGCTCAGGCCCGCATGCCCATAGCGGTCGTACACAGCGCGCTTGTCGGCATCGCACAGCACCTGGTAGGCCTCGCTGGCCTCCTTGAACTTCTCTTCCGCGCCATGGTCGCCGGGGTTCCGGTCCGGATGGTATCTGAGCGCCAGCTTCCGATAAGCGCTCTTCAATTCCTGGTCCCCGGCCTCGCGGGAAACCCCGAGGACTTCGTAGTAGTCTGCTTTGGCCACTCTTGTACTCATTCGCTTCTCTGTTTTGGATTATGTACGACACGCACCATCGCCGGGCGCAACAGCCGCTCGCGCAATTTGTAGCCGCGCCGGATCTCCTCGGCCACATGATTGTCGGGCAGATCGTCCCGCTCCACCGCACCCAGCGCCTCATGCAGACGCGGATCGAACGCCTCGCCTACCGTGGCAACCGGATTCACCTGCAGCTTGCTCAAAATCTCTTCCATCTGCTTTACGATCAGACCCACGCCGGAGCGCAACTGCTCTTCCGTTCCCTTGGATTTGAGCGCCAGCTCAAAGTTGTCCACGACGGGTAGAAACTGCTCCACCACGCTGCCGGTGGCATAATCTCTAAACTCCGTCCGTTCGCGCTCTCCACGCTTGCGGGCGTTGTCAAACTCCGCCTGCATCCGGGCCAGCCGATCGAGCAACTGGTCCCGCTCCGCCTTCAACTTCTCAAACTCCGCCAGGCTCACGGTCTCCGCTGCGCCTTCTGGTTCCGCGCCGGAATCCGCAGCCTCGCCGGTGGCGGGTTCTTCCACCCCAGCCGCAACAACGCCATCCCGTGGTTCCATCACGGTCAACTCTGTTTCCTGTTCTGGCATAACTTTACGATTTCTCCGAAACATGAATATTGCCTGATTTCATCATAATTTGCGCGAGCCCCGCCGTCTGCCCCGCAGGTTGTCGATGCCCTTCTGTTAGATGGCCGGGGAAGGCCGCCGGACTCGTGGCTTAGCAGCCGGCAACAGGTTCCTAATCGGCGGGAACCTCTAAAATTCGCTCGGAAAGCCGCGATATGTAGCGCACCGCCTGAATCATCTCCTGATATTGGATGCGCGTGGGTGCGATAACGGCGACAGTTCCCAGATTGGTCACGCCCAGGCGAGCAGGCGCGCCAATCAGCACCAGATCCTGCATCGCGGGCGAAGATGCGTCCAGCCCCACCACCACGCGCACCTCCTGCTGCTGCCCGTCGACGTATGCGGTCAGCAGTTCCACCAGCCGCTGCTTGGCCACTAGCGCCAGCAGCATCTGGCGCAAGCGCTCGCGGTCAATCTCGGCTGTAATCAGGTTTGCCATGCCGTCTACATAGATTGCGGGTCCAGCTTCGTCGCCGGAAAGAGCGCCCTTGCGGCAAAGCTCTACCACCGACGCCAGCATGCGGTTGTAGGCCGCCTGGTCCAACTCCACCCGGCGCGCCAATTCCACGCGAATGCGCTCGATCGGCCAGCCGCGAAAGTTCTCGTTCAGGTAGCATGCGGCCGTCTCCAGTTCAACATGCGTAAGCTCGCGGTCAAGGTTCAGCACGCGGTCCAGCACCGCGCCGGCCTGCGTCACCAGCACCGCTAGAACGCGCCCCTGCGATAGCCGGGAAAAGTGGATGTGCTCCAGCACCTGGGCTGCGGGAGAACTGGCCAGCGCCACGCCAAGTCCCCTCGAGATAAGCGCCAGCACATGCGAGGTGCGCTCGAGATACTCGTGCGAGCTGGCAACGCCCGTAAAGTGGTCCTCGATTTGGCCGCGGCGAGCTTCACTCAACGGCGCTGGCGTCAACCCAGCCGTGCCCTGCGCCATCAAACCTGCAGCTTGGCCAACAGCGGTCTTGCGGCCCACCTGAGCCGCTAGCGGACTGGCCTGCGTAATCTGCTCCACGTAGAAGCGAAACGCCGCAGCCGTGGGCACCCGTCCTGCCGAAGTATGCGGTTGCTCCAGCAGTCCCGCTTCGCCGAGCGATACCATCACGTTGCGTATCGTCGCCGAACTCAATCCCTCGCGATCCGCAAACGCGTTCGCAACCGCCTGCGAAGCCACAGGCTCGCCGGTAGCGATGTACTGCTCGATGATGGCCGTGAGCACCAGCCGCTCTCGCGGACTAACGCGCGCATCTGCCATTGTCCCTGCTCTCCGTCCTCGAGGCCGTTTCGCGCCTCAAGGCCTGTTCCACTGCCGATGATGAAAAGCCAACGGCATAAAGCCTGTCCGGAACCAGGCTAAAGCGCTTCAAGTGCCTGTATTTCCTGCAATTTAGTTCAAAATGTATAAAGTTGTCCATCTTTATTCTAGGCAGCGGCAACAGCTGCTGTCAACCAGTTGGCAAAACCGGCAGGAGCACAATCGAACGGCCCAAATCACGATAGCTTCTTACAGTTCTGTACAGCCCTTTATAAATATCTGTCATCCTGAGCGTAGCCGAAGGAAGTGCATTACTGTAGCTCTTTACAGTTCTGTAGAGTTCTTTACAGTTTCTTACAAATATCTGTCATCCTGAGCGTAGCCGAAGGACCTGCGTTTCTATAGCTCTTAAAAGTTCTTTACAGCCCATTAAAAATATCTGTCATCCTGAGCATCTGACTCGCGTATGCGAGTTACGACTAAAATGACCGGAGAATTGGCCAATGATTCCAATGGATTTACAAGCCGGTCATCAGGAGCGCAGCCGAAGGACCCGTGTTTCTATAGCCCTTTACAGTTCTGTACAGCCCTTTAAAAATATCTGTCATCCTGAGCGTAGCCGAAGGACCTGCGTCTTTATAGTTCTTTACTTATACGCCGGATCCATGTTCATCCCGGCTCGCACGCACCCTCCCCTGCCGTGGTAGCCTTGCTCTTCGCTTCAAAAGGAGCAGTTCCTCGATGCAACCCACCCAGCCCATTCGCTTCAACCTCGTTGCCGCGGCCCACGCCGCCATGATCGAGCACGGTTTCCAGCCGGAGTTTCCCGCCGGCACCGATGCCGAATTAGCCGCCATTCAGTCCCATCCAGCACCGCCTGCCATTGCCGGAATTCAGGACCTGACCAGCCTGCTCTGGTCTTCCATCGACAATGACACTTCCAAAGATTTGGACCAGATCGAGTGGGCCGAGCAACTCGCCGATGGCCGCATTCGCGTGCTCATCGGCGTGGCCGACGTGGACGCGCGCGTGCCCAGGGGCTCGATCATCGACGGCCATGCCAAGAGCGAGACGACCTCCGTCTACACCGGCGTGTCAGTCTTTCCCATGCTTCCCGTCGAGCTCTCTGAGGGCATTACCTCGCTCAACGAGAATCAGGACCGCGTCGCCCACGTCATCGAGTTCGCAGTAGACGCCTCCGGCACGACATCTGACGGCAAGGTCTACGCCGCGCTCGTCCGCAACCGCGCCCAGCTTGCCTACAACGCCGTGGGCGCATGGCTTGAAGGCACCGGCCCCGCGCCGGCCAAGGTAGCCGCCAGCCCCGACCTCGCCGCCCAGCTCAAGCTCCAGGACTCAGCCGCTCAGCGCATGGTTGGAGGGCGTTTTCAGCACGGCGCACTCGACCTTGAAACCATCGAAACACGCCCGGAGATGCAGGCGGGTCAGCCAACTGAGATCGTCCGCCAAATCAAAAACCGCGCCACCTCGCTTATCGAGGAGTTCATGGTGGCCGCCAACAGTGTGACCGCCCGCACCCTCGAAGCCGCCGGTGTAGCTTCCATCCGCCGCATCGTCCGCACGCCCAAGCGCTGGGACCGCATCGCCGAAGTCGCGAACGGCCTGGGAACCACGCTCCCCGCCGAGCCGGACTCCAAGGCCCTCAACGACTTTCTGCTCGCCCAGAAGCAGAAGGACCCCATTCATTTCCCCGACCTCTCACTCGCTGTTATCAAGCTGATGGGCCCCGGCGAATACGTGCTCGTTAAGCCCAACGAACCCTCGCCTGGCCACTTCGGCCTGGCGGTGCAGGACTACACCCACTCCACCGCGCCCAACCGCCGCTTCCCCGACATGGTGACGGGCCGCCTGGTGAAGGCATTGCTCGCCAAAGCGCCGCAGCCCTACTCCGAAGACGACCTCAACGCCATCGCCGTCCGCTGCACGCTCATGGAAGACGGCGCGCGCAAGGTGGAGCGCGAAATGCAGAAGCGCATCGCCGCAGTGGTGCTGCGCCCGCGCATCGGCCAGAGCTTCACAGCGATAGTGACCGGCGTAAACAAGTACGGCACCTTCGTCCGCACCCTCAACCCGCACGTCGATGGAATGGTGGTGAGCGGCGGCAAAGGCCTCGACGTAGGCGACAAGGTGACCGTGAAGCTAATCTCCACCGACCCCCAACGTGGGTTCATTGATTTCGCGGCGTGAGGACCTCCGAATTCGGCAGCGATGGAGTGCTTAAAACGATGGCTCATTATCTGCATAGTCCTCGACAGGGATGAATGGCTCCTCGCGGTCCGCCGTTGCAGCAAGACTTACCGAGGAAGGGACAAATGAAAGCAAATTGGTACGCCCCAATTTAATGCATTAGCTGGCGAAAGGAAGTTCTGTCATGACTGGTCACGAATTGTTTCTTCAGTTTTTATGCAATTTGGGCATTCCCCATATGGACTCTATCTGTGATCTGAAATCCAAATTCGGAGTAAGTAAATCGCGCTTTTATGAATTCCTAGACGTTGTTGTAATAAAGGACTCGCTTCCCATCGTTCCCCAGCAGGTAATGCCGTTCGAGTTTTCGAGCCTTGGTGACCCTGATCTTCTGCCCCCTGCCGAGTTCTCGACTTTGCTGGGCGGTAGTCCAGATGCACGAGACAACCATCGAAGAGCCGTAGAGGATATTAGTCGCCTTTTTGGAAAACCACCGAGGAATGATTCGAGTTCTAATACGATCGGCGACACATGGCTATTTGGTCCCTCTTCCCTGAGGATTATCACTTGGCCGCCGGAACTGAACAAAAGGAGTGTAGACCCTAGCCATGAAAAGCATCCAGAATTGAGGACGTTCTGTAGTTTGAGTGTTGCAAATGGCTATATGCAGACATTGAGCGAACGAGAGGCCGAATGGATTCGTATGACCATTCCTTTTGTCTCGAACCAGATTCAAGCTTTGCACTTCAGTGATCCCATTTTTCAAGGGTCTCACAAGGGGATTTATCGTCGGCTCCCGGCAAATATGCAAAGTCAATATGCGATTGTCGGCAGGACGCCCGATTTGGAGGCCTTCATCGGGTTAGATGAGGACACTGCAATCGTCGTTGCAAGAGGGAGTATCACTTCATTTCATCTGGACCGCGTACTGCCTGCCAGAGGTTCTGGCGGAGCACATCTAGATCTAGAGTATGTCGATACGCTTTCGAGCATCAAGAAACAGCGCAAGATTCAGATAATCCGCGGAGCGGAGCCGAGGTCACTTGACGCAATGTCAGAATCAATAGCCAAATTATTCGGAGTTGACCTAATCATAAGAGAGCATCTCGACGACTAGACGGCACACAGCAGGAGGCAACAGGCAATGCGCTTCCAAGGTTTCGCCGCTGGGGCACGGCATTCTGCCGTGCAGGTGTTAACATAGTGAGCACGACGATGTACGTTGATTGATAGCACATAAAGAGGAAAAGTCGATGAGTACCATGAACCAGGAATCGAGCCGGTCATGCGCGGAGAACATCAATCTTCGCATCACCCCAAGCCAGAAGGCGCTGATTGATCGGGCGGCGAAGGCGCAAGGCCTGAGCCGCTCCGATTTCATATTGGAAACTGTCTGCCGTGAAGCGGAATCGGTGGTGCTCGACCAGCGCTACTTCTATCTGGACGATGATGCTTTCCAGCGATTCACAGAAATGTTGGATGCGCCGCCGAAGGACAATCCAGGGTTGGCTCGTTTGCTCATGAGAAAGCCACCGTGGGACGAGCCTCTGCCTACTTGGCAGTCGGCTGCTGCACCACCCCCACCAAATGCCCCTCAGGATCGGTGAAGCCGGCAATGACCTGTCCGGTAGGCACCGTGTGCGGCCCAAACACCTTTTTCCCGCCCTTGCTTTCAATCAGCGCCAGCGCTGCGTTCACATCGTCAACCTCAACATAAAACGTGACATAGCTCTGCTCCTGTCCCATCGCGCCGATGCCGCCTGGAATTCCCGCGCCCGCGTTAATCATCGAATATTCCGGCATCACGGAAGTGACCTGCCAGTCGAACACCTGCTTGTAGAACCCCTCCAACAGACTCAGGTCCCGGCCAATAATCTCGAAATGCACTACAGGATTGGGCATCGATCCATTCTCCTTGCACCTTGACGTGCGCTAACTCTACACGCCCGCTGCTGCAAAAATCCAATGAAAATCCGCGTCTCAAAACTTTCTTTCCGATTTCGCTTGCATTTTATCGCAGATTGCGATATATCTATTGCATATTGCAATGCGCCTCCAACCAAAAGGCGTACCATTGCAGCAAAAAAGAAATGTGGCGAGTTTGGACTAGCAGTTTCCCAACCGACCGCCGTGCACTTTTTCACTGTTTTTCTGGTTCACTTTTTCACTAACCACTAACCACTGTTCACTATCCACTGGTCCTTATGAAGCTCGGCGAAAAAATCCGCTATCTCCGCGAAGTCGAGGGCAGCCTCCGCGGCCTGGACCGCGACCTGAGCCAGCAGGAACTGGTTCGGGCCATCGAGGCCGAGACCGGCTCCAAGCTGAGCCAGAGCTACCTGTCTCAAATTGAGAGCGGGGCACGGCCGCACCTCACCAACACCACGCGGCAAATTCTGGCCACATTTTTCAAAGTGCATCCAGGCTACCTGGTGGACGACCCCGAGGGCTACCACCCCGAACTACAGAGCGGCCTGCGCGATGTGGAAGACAAGCTCGACCTCTGGCTGGTTTCCGGCGCAGAGCGCTTCCGCCGCGACCCGGAGTTGAAGCACGCGCTGCTCACCCTGGCTCGCCACGAACACTCGCGCGAGTGCCTCCTGCTGGTGGAAGCGATTCTGGAAACACCCGGCCTTGCGCCGCGGCTCACCGAAGTGCTGCGGCCAAAAAAGCAGGCAGCAGCGAACAGCAATATGACTGAAAAGCCTCGGGACAACGGCGCTGCGAAAAAGAAAGGGACGCGCAAATGACCTGGGAATCCTTCTATCTCGTTTGTTTTCTTATTGGGCTGATGATGAGCGCAGTCTCCCTGCTGGGCGGCATGGGGCACTTTGGCGGACACATTCATATCCCTCATGCGCCTCACCTGCCAACCGCGGCGCACCTGCCGCACGGGATACCCCACGGAGTGCCCCACGCTGGTCATGCGGGCGGGATGGCAAAGGGGTCGGCGCAGAGTGGTGGAACCGTCCCCTGGTGGAATGCTTTTTCCCTCATGGTCTTCCTGTGCTGGTTTGGCGCGGCCGGGTATTTGCTAACCCGCTATGGCGGCTTTGTTACCGGCGTTGTGCTGGTGCTGGCCGTGGTCTGCGGCGTTGCCGGCGGTGCCATCGTGTTTCTGTTCCTGACCAAAGTCATGCTGCCCCACGAACACGAGCTTTCCGCCGACGAAACCGAGGTTACCGGCGTGGTTGGCCAGGTTTCAGCCACCATCCGGGCAGGCGGGATTGGAGAGATTGTCTATGAGCAATTGGGCGCGCGCCGCTCTGCCCCTGCGCGATCAGAGGATGGCACCGCACTTGAAAGACACGAAGAGGTGTTCGTCGTCCGCTACGAAAAAGGGGTCGCCTGGGTCCGGCGCTGGCAAGAAGTGCTGGAAGAACAGGGATCGGGGAATCGGGAACAGGGATCGGTTGCCGCGGACAAACATTGACGACAGCCACCGATCGTTGAAAACCCATAACTGACAACTTACAACTGAAAACTGACAACTGAAATTTGGAGTTTCCGATGACCGCAGATACTACCGTGCTTCTAACCGACATGGCCATTCTGGTAGCGATTTTCCTGCTCGGATTCCTGGCCAAGATCTTTCCCAGGAACGGGGGACGAGGAACGAAGGGACTGAAGGACTAGAGCCTGTCTCCAGCTTACTGTCCACTGCACACTGTTCACTGTCTTCTGTCTTCTGTCCACTGAACGTCAACCATCAACCACTTACCTCCCGGGCGAAAGGGCCGGGACGCAATGACAAACGAAATTGTTCTGGTAGCCGGACTCAGCGTACTTGCATTGATTCTGATCATGGGCATTCTGGCCCGGATGTATCGCAAAGCCGGGCCTAACGAGGCCTTGATCGTTTACGGATTCCGCGGGCCGCGCGTCATCAAAGGCCATGGCACGGTGATCTTTCCTATGGTGGAAAGCTGCCGCGAACTGAGTCTTGAACTGATGAGCTTCGATGTGGCGCCGCAGCAGGACCTCTACACCAAGCAGGGCGTCGCAGTCACCGTCGAGGCCGTAGCGCAGATCAAGGTGCGCAGCGACCAGCCTTCGATTCTCACCGCGGCCGAGCAGTTCCTCACCAAGACGCCGCAACAGCGCGAGGGGCTGATTCGCCTGGTGATGGAAGGCCATCTGCGCGGTATCATCGGCCAGTTGACCGTAGAGCAATTGGTCAAGGAGCCCGAGATGGTGGGCGAGCGCATGCGCTCAACCTGCGCGGAAGAAGTGAGCAAGATGGGCCTCGAGGTGATCTCGTTCACCATCAAGGAAGTTCGCGACAAGAACGAGTACATCTCCAACATGGGGCGGCCTGACGTGGCGCGCATCAAGCGCGACGCGGAGATGGCCACAGCCCAGGCAGAGCGCGACACTGCCATTCTGCGCGCCACCGCCACGCGCGAAGCTGCCGTAGCCAAGGCGCAGGCCGACCAGGAGCGAGTCATCGCCGAAACGGCCTCAGCCACGCGCCAGGCCGAGGCGCAGCGCGACCTCGAAATCAAGAAGGCGGAATACAGCGAGCAGAGCCGTCGCCAGCAGGCCACCGCCGACAAGGCTTACGAGTTGCAGACCAACATCATGCTGCAACAGGTAACCGCCGAGCAGGTAAAGGTGCAGCAGGTCGAGAAGGAAGGCCAGATCAAGGTGCAGGAAGCGGAAATTACGCGCCACGAAAAGGAACTGATCGCCACCGTGCTCAAGGGAGCCGAGATCGAACGGCAGCGGATCGAGAACCTGGCCAACGCCGAAAAGTCTCGTCTGACTGCGGAAGCTGAAGGCCGCGCTGCCGCAATCCGCTCGCAGGGCGAAGCCGAGGCCAGCATCATCTTCCAGAAAGGCGAGGCCGAAGCCAAGGCCATGAACGTCAAGGCCGAGGCTTACCAGGGATGGAACCAGGCCGCGGTGGTGGACAAGCTGCTCACCAACATGGCCGACGTTGTTCGCGCCATGGCCGAGCCGCTAAGCAAGGTGGACCACATCACCATTGTGTCCACGGGCAACGACGATGCCGCCGGTGCACACAAGATTACCGGCGACATGACGCGCATCGCAGCCCAGGTTCCGGCATTGTTTGAAGCCCTCAGCGGCATGGACATCAAGCAGCTCATGTCGAAGGTGACCGCCATCAAGAGCAAACCGGAAGAGGGAACGAAGTAACTCGCGATAACTCCGGTCTTCGGCGTGCCCGGCGCGCCGAAGATCGGCAAGAAAGGAGTAGGAGGAACGCATATGCGATTCAAGACTCGATACGACACATGGCTTGTCACGTTGCTGGCCGCAGTTGGCCTGATCCTTCTCGGCCTTCCGTTGGCGCTCTACCCCACGCTCGCCGCGCATGGCCAGCCGATCTGGCCACTGATTCCCGGGCCCGCAATCTATTTTCTGGTGCTCTTTGCCACGCTTCCGCAGTACTACGAGGTGCGCGAAGAGGGCCTCTATATCCGTCGGGGATGGAAGAAGACGCTCTTATCTTACCCCGCGATATGCGAGTTGCGCGTTTGGAATAGCGCGCTCAGTGCCCCGGTCTTTTCTACGCACCGCTTAATGGTTACCGCGGTCCCAGGCGGCCAGTTCGTTATCGCCGTTGCTGAGCAGGAGCGATTTCTGGCCGAGATTGCGCACCGCGCGCCGCAACTTGAACAAAGCTCGTCGGGCCTGAAAGGTCACGGTGGATCGCCTCTTTGGTGTTGACCTGGAAAGTCCAAACAAGCCGCACGCGAAACATAACTCGCTGCTTGCTGTCTTTGACACCCACGGCGCCGAAGACCGCAAGCAGCAAACAAGTAGGAAGCAGCTGGAAGCTGGAAGCTAGCAGCTAGAAGCTGACAGAACAACAAGGAGGACGTTATGGCACTGCTGGAGAGAGTAGGTACCTTGCTCCGCGCGAATCTCAACGACCTGATCGAGAAGGCCGAAGATCCCGAGCGGTTGTTGAAACAGATTGTGCTGGACATGGAAAACCAACTGCTGCAGGTAAAAACGCAGGTTGCCATTGCCATTGCCGATCAACATCTTTTGGACAAGAAGCGCGCAGAGCAAGTCGAGCAGGCCTCCGAGTGGCGGCGCAAGGCCGAACTGGCCGTGCAAAAAGGTCACGACGACCTGGCTCGCGGCGCCCTCGAGCGGGCCTTGAGCCACGACCAGTTGGTGGCCGGGTTCACCACCCAGGCCGAGGACCAGAAGCACGAGGCCGACAACCTGCGCCAGGCCCTGCACAAGCTGGACC
>CAYWMR010000061.1:0-11709 GCA_964458965.1 uncultured Occallatibacter sp.
CAGATCATAGCCAACGGCTCCAACTACTACACCCTGGCGTATGCCACAACCAACCAGACATGGAACGGCCAGTTCCGCCATATCAAGGTCACTGTTGACCGGCCAGGCGTGCAGGTGCAATGCCGCCAGGGCTACTACGCAATCGACCGCGCTCAGCAGGAGCAGCGTCTGCTGGCCGCAATTCAAAAGCACAAAGCCCGCGCAGGCAATCCATTTGGCGAAGAGAGCCCCGCAACCCAGGACTCGGCTGTGCAACCTGGCGTGCCTTCCACGCCTCCACCCGCGGGCGTTTTGGTCAAGCACCCCAAAGGCGGATTTGAAGCCGCCATGCAGCTCGGCGTGGCCCCGCCCACTGAAATCATCCTGACCGCCAGCCTTGCCGAGGCCGCCAATGTCGCAAAGCTCTACAAGTCGGCCCCTCTTCCGAAGGACAATTACCTTGAGCCGGACTACAGGAGCAAGCCGTTCCGCACCTACACCGTGTTCATCGAAGCAGATGCCCGCGCCCTCCGCCTGGTGCGAACTGCGACTGGAATGCGCCACGGCAACATTGAATTTGTCACGCTGGTATATGACCAGACCGGCAACCGGGTCAACTCGCTTCTGACCACGGCAGAGGTCAACGTAACCGAGGAGCACTATCGCCGAATGCTGCGGAGCGGGCTGGTCGCGCAACAGGAGATCGCAGTGCCTGTGAAGGGCAATTACTTCCTGCGTGTTGGCGTCCACGATGTCGCCAGCGACCACATCGGCGCGTTGGAGATCGCGGTCGACCAGGTCCATCCCGGCGTCTCGGGGCAGGGGATGCAGACGCCGTAAACCGCCGACCCATCCATACGACCTCGATCAGATAATTTGAATGGATTTTTATGCTCTCTCCCGCGGCGTCGCGGGAGAGAGCATGCAACTGCAAAAAAGGGTATGGAACGAGTCGAAAGCAAACCGAGCTTAGCGCGTCAGCCGCGCCTCGGGGTGCTCATGTTCCTGATACTGCTGTTCGTCCTGAACATTGGCCGGATTCTGAACTTGCTTCTCCTGTTTCTGCCCAAGCCGCGTCTTCTGTTGTTGATTGACTTGCTGTTGCTGGTGCCGACTCTGTTGATGCTGGTTCATGGGGATTGTGTTTTTCATGCATGGAACTCCTTCTGCTCCGCAATATACTCCTATAGATGCACAACTGACGAGCATGTAACCCTCAGAAAGTTAATAAATTCCTCCCGCGAGTAAGTCGTAGCTGGTGTTACGATTCAGATAAAGATAGTGAATGCTTTGTAATACACTCATTATAATACTCTTAACTAGTTATATCAGAGACGGAATAGATGGTTGTAAATGTACAGAAATTCTATGCGAGGTCTAAGTTTCCCCGCATGTGTTCCTCCGCAAAAGTTAGTCGATCTCAAAAATTGACTTACATTCCAGTTTGTCCTTATTTCCATAAATCGATTCAGTGATCCAATCCCCTTACTCGCAGTGCCTTCGCAACCGTCAAAATCGGCTTTGATCCTGGGCGCTGACTCCCATCTTCGCCAATCTTCTACACTAATCATTATGGAAGTTCTCTACGGCCTGCACCCGGTTGAAGAAGCCCTCAAGGCCGGCAGGCGGCGTTTTGATCATGTGCTGGTGGCCCGCGAACGCGAGGATCTAAGGCTCGAGCACCTCGTTGCCGCGCTGCGTCAGTCCGGCGTTCCCGTGCGGCAGGAGTCGCGCGAGCAGTTGACTCTGCTGGCCAAGACACCAGCTCATCAGGGCGTTGTAGCTCTGGTCCGTGCACAGGAGTTTCTCTCCATCGAAGACCTGTTCACGCCAGATCCACGCGCTGCAAATCCCTCCGCTCGGCTGTTGCTTGCTTTGGACGGCGTCGAGGATCCGCAAAACCTTGGCGCCCTGCTGCGCGTAGCCGACGGAGCGGGCGTGGACGGCGTCATCCTCACCGAGCGCCGTTCAGCTCCCCTCAGCCCTGTCGCCGTAAAAGCCAGCGCCGGAGCAGCCGAGCATCTTCGCATTGCCCGCGTTGTGAACCTGGTGCGCGCTCTGGAAGAGCTCAAGCGTCAGAATCTGTGGATCGTCGGCCTGGACGAGCGGGGCACCGCCGACTACGACCAATTCGATCTGACCGGAGACTGCGTTCTGGTGCTGGGGCGCGAGGGCGCGGGCCTCCACGACCTGGTCCGCCGCACCTGCGACCACCTGTTGCGCATTCCCATGGCTGGCGGCGTCAGCTCCCTCAACGTCTCGGCCGCCGGAGCCGTGGTGCTCTACGAGGCTTTCCGCCAACGCCGCAACGCCGCCCATCTCCAAGCCGGTGCTCGCCAGGCAACCGCACCCGCGTCCAATCCCCGTACACAAAAGGGATTGAGGAAACAGAAAGGCCTGGGTTCATGAGGTTTTCACTTGGCCGTGCTGTGGCATTGGCCGCCGCCGGCATGGTGGCTTTGTCCTCTGCGGCGCAAACCGCTTCTCCCCAACCGCCTGCGCAACAACCCGCCGCACCGGCTGCCGGGCAGAATCCGCACAGCCAGGTCATCTTTTCCCGATCCACCGACGAGAACGGCCAGACCACCACGCAATCCGGCCCCGCCGCACCCCCGAGCGCAGTCCAGTTGGCGGCCGAGCCTTCTGCGTTGGACCCCGAACGCCAAGCCGTTAGATTCATTGACCTTGACCTGGACGTCCACCTTAGGACAGCCGAGCAGAATATCGCCGTTCGCGCGCTCCTCACGGTTCGAAATGACGGCAAGGCCCCGCTGGCTCACGTCCCACTCCAAATCTCCTCGTCGCTCAATTGGGAGCGGATTCGCGTGGCCGGCAAAGATGGGTCGTTCTCTGTGACCACGCTCAACTCCGACGCCGACCATACCGGCCAGTTGCACGAGGCAGCGGTCTCGCTCAGCCAGCCTCTGGCGCCGGGCGCCTCCCTGCAGCTCGACGCTACCTACTCCGGGCCAATCGCCGCCTCCGCTCAACGTCTCCTGGCCATCGGGACACCGGAAGATGTGGCCCTGGCCTCGGACTGGGACCGCATCGGAGTCCCGTTCACTGGCCTGCGCGGCTTTGGCAACGTGGTGTGGTACCCGGTCTCCAGCGTCCCGGTGATCCTGGGCGACGGCGCGCGCCTCTTCGACGAAATCGGCGAACACAAGCGTCGCCTCGCCGGCGCTCATTTCCGGCTGCGCCTCACGGTCGAGTATCCGCACGGACAAGCGCCGACCATTGCCCTCATCAATGGCTACCCTTCTCCTCTGGCGATCACCGACGCCAGGGATCCGGCGCAGGAAGTGGCGGGCGTAGCCACAGCCGACACAGGTGTTACAACTCTCTCGTTTGAAGCTCCCAGCCTCTTCATCGCCATTCGCTCGCTCCACCCCGGCCCAAACCTGGCTCTGTGGACGCTTCCGGAAAACGATTCGACCGTCGAAGCCTGGACCACCGCGGCAGCAGCGGTAACGCCCTTCCTGCAAAACTGGCTTGGGGCACATCCGCGTTCTCAGCTCACACTGCTTGACCTTCCCGACCCCAACGACGCTCCGTACGAAACCGGTTCCCTGCTTGCGGCGCCCGTCCACCCGGCCTCTCAAGACCAGTTGCACAGCATTCTAGTCCACGCGCTAACCCATGCGTTCCTTCGCCGATCCGACAACTCCACTCAACCGCCGGCGTGGCTTGACGAAGGAGTGGCCCAGTTCATCAGCACGCTATGGGTCGAGAAGCGGGGTGGCCGCGATCAGGCACTCGGACTACTCGAAGCCGATCGGACGGCGTTGGCGCTGGTGGAGCCGGAAAGCCCCGGCCAAAGCACCGGCCAGCCGCTAGCCGAGGCTTCTTCTCCGGTGTATTACCGCACCAAGGCCGCGTATGTGTTGTGGATGCTGCGAGATATCGCCGGCGACGCGGCGCTTTCTGCCACCCTCCGCGCCTACGATGCCGCCGCCGATTCTCCCAGCGCCAATTCCGGCCATAGTTCGTTCGAGAAGCTCCTCGAACAGGCTTCGCGCCGTGACCTGGCCTGGTTCTTCGCCGACTGGGTCAATGCGGATAAAGGCCTGCCCGACCTGAGCATCCACAGTGTCTTTCCCAGCGCGGAAAGCTCCGGCAACTGGCTGGTCTCAGTCGACGTGGCAAACTCGGGCTATGCCTCCGCGGAAGTGCCCGTCACTGTGCGTTCCGCCACGGCTTCGGTCACCCAGCGTTTGCTGGTTCCCGCCCGCGGAAATGCCGTCCAGCGCGTCCTGATTCAGGGCAAGCCAGTCCAGGTCGAGGTCAACGACGGCACGATCCCTGAGACTGAGGCCAGCGTGCATGTGACCAGACTGGATCAGCCCGCGGACAGCTCGTCTTCGTCCGACCAGCCCATATCTCCCCCCCAGTGAGCGGCAAGAATGTCCTCCAACTCGCTCAAGGTTATGGAGCAATTCGCAAGATGGTCGGCTTGTGGAAAAGAGGAGATTCGCCGATAACAAAGTATCCCGGCGTGAACCCGTGGCTCAACACCAGCCCCGCTGCCGTGGACTCTTTGGGAAGATCGAAGACCTGAGTGCTCTGGGCGCTCCCGCCTGACTGCAATCGAACTGTAAGCTTCGCTGTTTCTCCGTTTGCTGCCTCCCAGGCACGCTGTCCTTCCGGCGAAGTTTCGTAGAGTTTCTGCGCATCCCAAAGCAACGCGCGCAAACCGCCCTCGCTCTCCGTCCGACCGAGAGAGTGATTGGTTACTCGAACCGTGATCACATGGAAGACTCCATTGGCCTTCAACTGCCGGCCTGCTGGTCCCAGTTCCATGGCTGTCTCGGCGTGGTCCACCGCAAAGCACATCTCGTCGAAGCAAAGGTCCTGCCCCATGGAGACGCTTTGCTGCGGTGTCGAAACGGCAACCAGTGCAACGATGGATAGATAGACTCCCCAGCCTCCTGCCAAAGTCAGCAGCAACCGGGTCGCAATGCGCCGTCGTCCCCGGATCATCATGATGAACGCGCAAATGAGCGCAATCACTGAGCCAAGAAAAAGGGCCATAAAGAGCAGATCGAACATCATCGCTTCCTCTCAGAAGTGGGCGGGAATATCAACGGAGGCCCCGGGCGGGATGCCGGACGGCATTTCAGCCGAGCGTCGTCTCAAGCGGGCGGGCGTTGCCCTTTGCAGGCCGACCCAGGGTTATCAGCATCAGCGTGCCTTGCAGCAGCAGAACGACCGAGATCACAACGGCAAATCCCTCGAAGTGATCCGCGGTCGCATTGTGCAGGAATGCTTCCCCGCCGCACCCAATCAGCACCGCCGCCCCAGCCCACAGCCACCGCTCAGCGCGCTTTCCCAGGCGAAGCATCCTGACCAGGATAGTTGCCAGGCAAATGAGGGCAAACCCGCCCGCCATAGTGGCGCGCAGTTCATAACCATCGTGGCGCAGCAACATCTCCATCACAGCCAGCCAGCACGTACTGGCCAGACAAAACCACGAGACAAAAGAAAGAATCGTTCCCATCGGTCCACGCTCCTGGCTGAAATGCGGCATAAAGCTCGCAATTTGTTGGATGTACCACAGATCGGCGCGCAGCCGTCCGAATCGCGGCAACATCGATTCCACATATTCTTCGCGCAGGTCGCCCACCACAACCTGCCGGGCGCGCGCTGGCAGCAGGCGCTCCAGGAAACGTTCCGCCCATCGCGGCGGCGCATGCGAAGGCATCTTCATAGCCCCTCCTGAATTGGCAACTGAACGTCCTTCCAAATTGCTGTCAGCGCCTTCTGTGTTTCGCTCAACGCGCGCTCCCCTTCCGCTGCCACCGTGTAGTAGCGGCGGGCACGGCCTCCTCGCGCCGGACTGCCCTCCGCAAGCCGCGACAGAACCAGCCCCCGGGCTTCCAACCGTTCCAGCGTGGCATATACCGCTCCGGCAGAGACGTTGCGTTGCAGCAACTTCTGGACATGGTTCAAAATCGCTCTTCCGTAAGCCTCGTCTCTCAATCCGAAGATCGACAAGAGGACGGACTGCTCGAAAGTTCCCAGGAGATCAGCCATGTCTACATTGTAGATATGATTCGAAACTTGTCAAGCGAAATCTTTTTCTAATCCTTTTTCTCCGCGTTCCGCGCCCTCACTTTGAACCAAATCGGCGTCCCCTTGAACCCAAACGCCTCACGGATCTGGTTCTCCAGGAACCGCTCAAAGCTGAAATGCAGCTTCACGTCGCGGTCGGTGAACAGCACAAACGTGGGCGGCGCAACCGCGGCCTGGGTCATATAGAAGATCCGAACCCGCTTGGCCATCGGTACCGGCGCGCGCTGGAAGTCGATCTTGTCCAGGAAGCGGTTCATCTGCCCGGTAGATACGCGTTTGCGCCGCTCAGCCGCCACGGCCACCACCTCGTTCAGCACCCGGAGCAGCTTTTTCGCGCCGGGCCCCGTCGCCTCAAGCGCGGAAAGAAAGATCACCGGCGCATAGCTCAGGTACTTCAAGACGCTCCGCAACTGCTTCTCGAATATTTCGCGATCGGCGGGCGGTTTCCCGTCTGTCCGCCCCGTCGTCACCGCGTCCCACTTGTTCACCAGTATGATTACGCTGCGTCCGCTCTCATGCGCATAGCCGCCGATCGTCGCGTCCGCCGCCGTTACTCCGTCCGTCGCATCGATCACCAACAGCGCCACATCCGCTGCCTCCAGGTGTCGCCGCGCCATCACCACGCTCATCTTCTCGGCCATCAGGTGAGTCTTGCCCTTGCGCCGGATCCCCGCCGTATCCACAAATCGCAACTGGCTTCCCTCAAACTCCACCACCTCGTCCACGGCGTCGCGAGTTGTGCCCGCAACGGGCGAGACAATCGCCCGTGAAGTCCCCGTAAGCGCGTTCAGCAGCGTCGATTTCCCCACATTCGGCCGCCCGATGATGGCCACCGATGTCTCATGCTGCTCAAACTCGCCGTGCGTCCTGTGCAGCGGACGAAGCGGATCCTCTTCCTCATCCGGCGGAGCCGGCCCGCCTTCAGAGATTTCCGCCTCCTCCGCCGCAGCGTCTTCGGCCTCCTGCGCTGCCTGCGATTCTTCTCCCGTCAACTCAGCCTCAGGCGGCGCCGGAACCGCCTCCGAAATTGCCTCCAGCAAGTCCCCGATCCCCAGCCCATGCTCCGAACTGATGGGAAAAACGTTGCGAATTCCCAGCTGCCGGAAGTTCTCTGCCTCGGCAGCCATCGCCTCGCCTTCCACCTTATTCACCGCCAGAAACACCGGCTTGCCGCCGCGAATTAGCAACTTCACCAGGTCGTAGTCGGGACTTGCCAGCTCGGTGCGCGCGTCCACCACCAGCACCAGCGCGTCGGCTTCCTCAAGCGCCACCCTGGCCTGCGCGTAAATCTCTGTTGGAATCAGCTCCGGATCGTCCGGCACAATGCCCCCGGTGTCGACCACGCGAAACTCTCTTCCGGCCCACTCGTACTCCCCATAAATGCGATCGCGGGTAATGCCCGGCTCGTCGCCCACAATCGACCGGCGGCTGTGCGTGAGCCGGTTGAAGAGCGTGGATTTGCCCACATTGGGCCGCCCCACAATAGCCACCAGCGGCAACACCGCCGCGCCAGGCCTGGTGGGAATAACCGATCTGCGATACTTAGCCAAAGAAACTCCTGTCCACACTTCAAATCCAGATTCTTTCACTCTCGCGTCACGACCAAAGACGCCTTACTCCATAGGCGTCAAAGATCGTGTCCTTGCTCAGCAGGCTAAAACCAAGTTCAAGCGTCTGGGCAGCAAGAAGTCGGTCAAACGGATCGCGGTGATACCAGGGCAGCCGCCCGCTGCGAATGACCTGGGCTACGGTCGGCACAAGCAGGTTAAATCGTCCCCGCGTCATGATCGATTCAAAATCGTCGACAATATCCGCAGCATCGAGCTTGCCGATTGAGGTCTTGATCGCCATCTCCCACGGAGTTGCCAGCGAGATCGCCAAAGTTGCCGAAGAATCTTCAATAAGCGCTAGAGTCAATGCAGGCAACGATGCGGGACTGCGCAGAAACCAGATCAGCGTGTGCGTGTCCAGCAGATAAGTCATTCGCCATTGGCTTTCTGCGGCACGGGTACGAGCGGAACGTCGACCAAGTATCCGAGGCCGCTCTGGATCAGCTCCTCATCGGTCATCGGATCGAAGGCATCGTCGTCCCAATGAACGTCCTTCGCATATGCTCCCGCCAGAGATTTGCGCGAGAAAGTGGAATCGATCGCCACAATCTTGGCCACCGGCTTGCTCCCACGCACCACGATTACTTCCTGGCCGGCCTCTGCTTCCTTAAGCAGCCGCGACAAATGCGTCTTCGCCTGATGCACCGTGTACGCCATGGACTAAGTATGCTTAGTCCACCAGGCGAAGTCAACCGAACGATGTTCGATTCGAGACTTGTCGGAATGAGTTCTTTCCAATTCTGAAGCGAGAACTCTGGAACGGCGTTTGCATCTGACAAAAAGCGGGAGCCTTCCATGCACATTCACGGCAGCCAGATCAACCTCAAAGCAGGCAATCCATTCTCCGCCGCGGCAGCAAATGCGATTGCCGCACATCGCGCAACCAATCTCCGCAAAAGAGGGATGAAGAAGACAGCAACCACCGCACTCGTCGCCAGTCCGGAAGAAGCCCTGATGATCGCCAGGTGGATGGATGGTGGGCGCAGCCTCGTTCAAAGCAAGGGCGAACCCAGCGCCGCCGCATAAGGGAACGTGCTGGATTTTTCCTGACGGACCCTTCAGTGCTCGATCCGTAGTGCACACGACAAAATCCATCGCACGGCTCGCTCACTATGATGGAGTCAGCCCCGATGCCCGCCACCGACAACCCGGTCCGCTCCCTGCCCTCCCTCCACGAGTTCTTCTCACCGGGCGGAATCCTGGCGCGCTCGTCCCTCCCCTACGAATTCCGCCCCGGCCAGCTCGATATGGCAAAGGCCGTCGAGCGGGCCTTGGAAGAACGCCGCCACCTCATCGTCGAAGCCGGCACCGGCACGGGAAAAACCCTGGCTTACCTGCTGCCGGCCCTGCGCACCGGCCAGCGTGTCATCGTCTCTACCGGGACAAAGGCTCTTCAGGACCAGCTCTATTTCCGCGACATTCCATTCCTCGAAACCCTCCTCGGACCACTGCGCGTCTGCTACATGAAGGGCCGAGCCAACTATCTCTGCCGCCACAAGTTGGCCGCGTTGCGCAGCCAGCCCATTCTCAGCGGCCTTGAAGAGATTGACCAGTTCCACCAGATCAGTGAGTGGGAGCAAACCACCGAAACCGGCGACCGCGCTGAAATCTCAGGGTTGCCCGAATCCAGCCCGCTGTGGAACAAGCTGGACGCCAGAACCGATGCCTGCCTCGGCTCGACCTGCCCGGACTATCGCCGCTGCTTCATTACAGAAATGCGGCGCACGGCGCTGGAGTCGGACATCATTATCGTCAACCACCATCTGTTCTTCGCTGACCTGAGCGTCAGGCAGGAAGCCGCCGGAGCTCCCGATGCCGGAATCCTGCCCGAGGCCGCGGCGGTGGTCTTCGACGAAGCGCACGAGCTGGAAGAGGTAGCCTCAAGCTACTTCGGACTCTCAGTCAGCAACCTGCGATTCGAGGAACTGGCACGCGACACCGATGCCATGCTGCGCGGCAAACAGGGTGCCGAAAACCTGCCCGCTGCCACCCAGCAACTCCGCGACCGCGCCCGCATGTTCTTTGCCGGCCTGCCCATGTCAGGCGATGGCCGCCAGCCGTTCACCGGCCGCGAGGAGTTTCTCGAAACCTCTGGCGACCTCTATCTTTCCGTGCGCGCCACACTTCTGCGCCTCGAGTCCGACATCAGCGAAATGGAAGGCGTCGACGAAGCGCCCGGCCTCAGGAAGCGCGTGGCCCGCCTGCGCTCCGAGTTCGAGTTCCTGCTCGAATCGAACGCCAGCAACATGGTCTATTGGATGGAGCGCCGCATCTCGGGCGCCCAGGACAAATCGGCATCCCCAGGCCGAGGCGGATTCCGACCGCAATCGAGAACCACTTTCCTGCAGGCAACGCCCATCGATGTCTCCGAGCTCCTTGCCGAGCGCGTCTTCGACGTCATTCCCACCGTGGTGCTCACGTCCGCTACGCTCACCGTGCAGGGCGGCTTTGAACACATGCGCAAGCGCCTCGGCATGAACGAGGCCCGCGAGCTGGTGGTCCCCTCGCACTTCAAATACGGCGAACAGGCGCTGCTCTATCTTCCGCCCAACATGCCCGATCCCCGCGAGCCCGACTTCCCCGAGGCCGCCGCCGAGTGCATCCGGCGCGTACTGTTGCTCTCTCACGGCCGCGCGTTTTGCCTCTTCACCAGCTATAGCCAGATGCGCGATCTTTATGAGCGTCTGTTGCCGGTACTCGAGTTTCCCCTGCTGCTGCACGGTACTGCGCCGCGCAAGGCCTTGCTCGAGCAATTCCGTGAAACTCCCAACGCCGTCCTCTTCGGCACTTCCAGCTTCTGGCAGGGCGTGGACGTGCAGGGCGAATCGCTCAGTTGCGTCATCATCGACCGGCTGCCCTTTGCAGTTCCCAGCGACCCGGTGGTCGCCGCTCGCATGAAGGCCATTGAAGAGGCCGGCGGCAAACCCTTCTTCGATTACCAGGTACCTGCCGCCGTCCTCACGCTGAAACAGGGCTTCGGCCGCCTCATCCGCTCGCTTGAAGATCGCGGCGTGCTGGTGCTGCTCGACCCGCGCATCCGCCGCCAGCGCTACGGCCAAACCTTCCTGGCCAGCCTGCCGCCTTACCGCATGACCACAACAATTACGGATGTGGAAGAGTTTTTCGAAAAGGAGAATAGGATGGACTAAGACTTCCCGAATACGAAACTTGTGCTTGGAGAATTAGTCCGCCGTGTTCCATGGCTAGCGCGATTTCAGCCCATTTGCCTGCCATAGAGGCCTTTATTTGCTCATTGGGATGAGCAACCGGAATCCAACAATATGGGAATCTTCTGATGCCGGCTATGCCTGGCGCAGCACACTTAGTCGAGATTAGCCGGAAGAGACTCAAGCAAGAAATCGACCTTCAAGCTGCGTATGCAGATCATTTGCCTTCATTGGCGCATCATCGGTTCAAGAGGGTGATAGCAATGCATGCAAAAATGCGCCCTTCCGCACCCGATTCACCGCTTACTCATGCTCCAAATGTCAGAAATTGACGCGTTTTTACCGCTAACCACCCCCTATACCCCTCTAAAAACGCACATTGGTTCGCCAAGACTTCGCCGAATAATTTCGTATAAGATGTCTGGAATCATAAACATATCGCCTAAAACAGAAGCAATCCCTGTTATCCTGATGGTAAGCAAAGCCTCTGAGAATCAGGCGTTTTCTTGCCAAAACTCGACCTTTTGGAGGGTTTTGAGCGGATTTAGGGCCGTGTGGCGCGCCTTTTCATTGGCTCTCCCGGAGCGCCAGCGCATTGCTCATTGCCATCCCCATCTTTCCCACCTCGCCTGCCGGCCTCCTTGCAAACCTGCTGCAAAAGTATGAACCATGCGCAGTTTAGCGGGTTGCCCACGCCGCCAACACCGCAATATCCATTGCCCTTTTCGTCATGCCTTGAGTTCTCTCCGGCCGCCGCCGTTCCATTGTGCTCATTGCGTCTTCCGCTCAACCAGCGGACTATCAGGGTTGCGAATCATTCGCCAAATCCCAATCGCAATCGCAAGCACGCCCAACCCATAAGCCCACCACGCCTGACTCCC
>CAYWMR010000061.1:11719-16530 GCA_964458965.1 uncultured Occallatibacter sp.
CATCCAGCCGCAATCAGCATGATTCCCCGAAAAATGTTCATGGCAATTCCATCTCCTGAACTTCGTCCCAATCATCCTAACGCCAGCCAGCCCCGTTTGACCCCGCCACCTGCCAATCCCTATCGTAAGAAGCAGGCAACCATCGCCGAAAGGAATCCCCATGACCACCGCCGACGCCGCCATAGTCACACCGCTGAAGAAAACCCCGCTCAACGCCGCGCACCGCGCCCTCAAGGCCAAGATGGTTGACTTCGGCGGCTGGGATATGCCGGTCGAGTATCCTTGCCCCGGCGGCGGCCTCATCGCCGAGCATCTCGCCGTGCGCACCGGCGTTGGCCTCTTCGACGTCAGCCACATGGGAGAAATCCAGTTCCGCGGCCCCGGCGCGCTCGCCGCCATCCAGCACATCACCATGAACGACGCCTCCCGCCTCAAAGACGGCCAGGCCCACTACTCCGCCCTGCTCACGCCTGCGGGCACATTTGTCGACGACATTCTCGTCCACCGCCTCAGCCAGAACGACTACCTGCTGGTAGTCAACGCCGGCACCAAAGACAAGGACTACGCCTGGATTCGCCAGCAGGTTGGCACATGGCCTTCCATTCACATCAGCGACTACTCCAGCTACTACTCGCAGCTAGCCCTGCAAGGCCCGCGCGCCCTTGAAACCCTGCAAAAGCTCACCAAGGTCGATCTCGCCGCCATCAAAAACTACTGGTTCACCTGGGGCCAGGTTGCGGGGATTCATAACGTGCTGATCGCCCGCACCGGCTATTCCGGCGAGGACGGCTTCGAAGTCTATATCCCCGCCGACGAGGCTACTTCTGAAAAAATGTGGAACGCGCTTCTCAACGCGGGCCAGGAGTTCGGCATCCGTCCCTGCGGCCTGGGCGCGCGCAACACTCTGCGGCTGGAGGCCGGCATGAGCCTTTACGGCCACGAAATCTCGCACGAAATCAACGTCTTCGAAGCCGGCCTCGACCGCTGGCTAAAGCTCGACAAAGGCGTATTCATAGGCCGCGAAGCGCTACTGGCCATCGAGGCCCAAGGCGGCCCCACCCGCAAACTCATAGGTCTCGAAATGGTAGACCGAGGCATAGCCCGCGACGGCTACCCAGTCCTCGACCTCGAAGGCAAAGAGATTGGCGCAGTTACCTCCGGCAGTCCCGCGCCCTTCTTGAAGACCAACATAGCGCTAGCCCTGGTGCCCACGGAAGTAGCCACCGGCGGTCAGGATGTACTGATCCAAGTCCGCGCAAACCAGCAAGCCCGCGCAAAACAAGTCCCCATCCCGTTCTACAAGCGGCCAAAGAAGTAGGACCTCTGGCAGGCCAGGAAGAACTCATCGCTTTGAAAGGGCACGACTTCAGTCTTGCCGCAAAAGCAATAGAATCAACGTGGGCTTCAACCCCTGAGGGATGTCTTCCGCTAATTTCATCCGAAACTCCGCTCATTGATGCAGCTCGCCATGCGGATGCTTAACCCCCGCCTTACTGCCTCCGCGTTTGCGCCCATAACCCCCACCCGCTACACTTCCTTCATCATGGCCATTGCCCGCGACACCCCCCCGGAACGGCTGGTCAGCGCCTCTCGCGCCGACGAAGAGCAGGGCTTTGAGCTGAAACTGCGGCCCCGCTGGCTGCGCGAATTCATCGGCCAATCCAAAGCCAAGGAGCAGCTGGCCATCGCCCTTGAAGCCGCCAAGTCTCGCGGCGAAGCCCTGGATCACGTGCTTCTCTTCGGCCCTCCCGGCCTGGGGAAGACTACCCTGGCCACCATCATTGCCAACGAACTCGACGTGGGCTTCCAGCAAACCTCCGGCCCGGCCCTGCAAATACAAGGCGACCTTACCGCCATTCTCACCAACCTGCGCGAGCGCCAGGTGCTGTTCCTCGACGAAATCCACCGCATGCAGCCGGTGCTGGAAGAAAAGCTCTATACCGCCCTCGAAGACTACAAACTCGACATCATCATCGGCCAGGGCCCGGCGGCGCGCACCCACGTCATGGAGATTCGCCCCTTCACTTTTATCGGCGCCACCACCCGCCCCGGCCTGCTCAGTTCGCCGCTGCGCTCCCGCTTCGGCATTCTCCTTCGCCTCGAGTTCTACACCGAAGAGGAACTGCGCTTTATCGTCTCCCGCTCCGCAGAGGTGATGTCCGTGCCCATCGACCAGGACGGCGCGGCTGAAATCGCATTGCGCTCCCGAGGCACGCCGCGTATCGCCAACCGCCTGCTCCGCCGGGTTCGCGACTACGCGCAGGTCCGTGGCTCGGGAACCATCGACCGCCCCACAGCCAACGCCGCCCTCACCATGCTTGAAGTGGACGCGCACGGCTTCGACGATATCGATCGCAAGCTGCTCCTTGCCATCATCCAGAAATACGACGGCGGGCCGGTGGGCCTGAGCACGCTGGCTGCAACCCTGGCCGAGGAGGAAGACGCACTCGAAGAGGTCTACGAGCCGTTCCTCATCCAGATCGGATTCCTCGACCGGACGCCGCGCGGGAGGGTGGCCACGCGCCTTGCCTATGAACACTTCGGCCTGACCATGCCCGGCCGCCAAACGCCGCTGTTTTAGAAAGCCCTGCAACAATGCACGGGTCCCCCAGGTCTGGATTCTCAGACATGGGAGACCAGGAACCGCAACACCCAACAACAAGGAGCTTCCCATGTCACTGACTGAATCCACCATGCTGGAACTGGGCACCATTGCCCCCGACTTTGCCCTCACCGACGCAGTTACCGGCAACACCGTAAGCCAGGATGATTTTCGCGGCAAGAAAGCGCTGCTGGTCATGTTCGTCTGCTCGCACTGCCCCTATGTAAAGCACATTGAAGCAGGCCTCGCACAATTGGGAGTCGATTACGCCCGCGAGTCCGTGGGCATCGTAGCTATCAGCAGCAACGACGCGACGACGCATCCCGCCGACAGTCCCGCCGGCTTGAAGCAACAGGCTGAGACCTATGGCTTTGTCTTTCCCTACTTATATGACGAGACACAGGCTGTTGGTCACGCCTACAAGGCCGCCTGCACACCGGACTTCTTTCTCTTCGACGGCGACTTCCGGCTGGTTTATCGCGGCCAATTCGACCGCAGCCGACCCGGCAACGGTATCCCCGTAACCGGCCAGGATCTGCGTACGGCAATTCACCAGGTGCTCTCCGGAACGCCCGTACCCACCGACCAGTTCCCATCCATCGGATGCAACATCAAGTGGAAAGCGTAAAAGGCGTCAAGTCAGGCAGTCCGCAAGCCGACGCAGGCTTGCGGACCGGCTTTCAACTATTCCCGGTTCCCTATTTCCTGCTTTTACAGCGCCAACCCCTTCAGATACTCCCGGAACTTAGGTCCAAGGTCCGGCCGGTTAAGCGCAAACTCCACCGTCGCCTGTAACATCCCGAACTTATCGCCGGCATCGAAGCGCTTGCCTTCAAAGGTGTAGCCGAAGACCTTCTCTTCCTTCAGCAGCGCCTTGATGCCGTCGGTAAGTTGTATCTCGCCGCCCGCACCCGGTGCGGTCTGCTCCAGTAACTCAAACACTCGCGGCGTCAACACATAGCGTCCGATAATAGCCTGGCTCGAGGGCGCATCTTCAAACTTCGGCTTCTCAACCATTCCGGTGCAGTTATAAATTCGCCCGTTCTCAGGGTCCTGCTCGCCGGCCAGCACGCCATAGGCGCTGATTCCCGGCCCTTCGATGGTCATGGTCGCAAGCACCGAGCCGCCCTTCGAATCGAACACTCCGATCATCTGCTTCAGGCAAGGCACTTGTGCCTCAATCACATCGTCGGGCAAAATCACGGCGAACGGTTCATCGCCAACCAGGTCTTTGGCGCAAAGCACGGCGTGGCCCAGCCCCAGCGGTTCCTTCTGCCGAACATAACTGATACGCGCCAGAGCAGACACGCCACGCGACACGGCTAACAAATCAAGCTTGCCTCGGCGCTCGAGCGTAGCGTCCAGCTCAAAGCTATGGTCGAAGTGGTCTTCCATGGCGCTCTTGCCGCGCCCGGTCACGATGATAATGTGCTCGATGCCCGATGCTACCGCTTCTTCCACGCCGTACTGGATGATTGGCTTATCCACCAGCGCCAGCATTTCCTTGGGAATTACCTTGGTGGCCGGCAAAAAGCGCGTGCCCAACCCGCCTGCGGGGAATACTGCCTTTCGTACAGGCTTACTCATTTCTCCATCCTCATTTCAACAAATGCTCTGAATCCACGTCGCAGGTCGCTCCGTTACAGCGTCGGCGAATCGTCTCCCAGCATGGCTTCCCGCACAATCTTGATCGGCGGAAAACCTTGCTTCAGAAAGTTATTATGAAACTCCTCCAGCGAGAAGGCAGCGCCCTGCTTCTTCTTCATGTCCTCGCGCAGTTTAATGATCTCCAGTTTGCCCAGCGTGTAATAGAGATAAGTCGGGTCCACCGTCCCGCGCTTGGTCTCTACCATCGCCGTCTCCTTCGATTGATAGCCTTCCTTCTGGAAAAACGTGACCGCTTCATCGAAGCTCATTTTGCCGCTGTGCATTTCGATGCCGACAATGAACCGCGCGTTTCTCAGCAGCGCATCCTGTAACTGCCCCAGCCGCAAGAACTTCGATTCCCGCTCATCCTTTGCGCCGGCTCCCGGCTGTCCGTAGCCTTCGTCCAGCATCATCTGCTCGGTGTAGTGCGCCCATCCCTCTACGTCCGTATTGGCCCCCAGCAATTTGCGCACACGGCTCGGCGCCTGCGGAAGCCACAGAAACTGAATATAGTGCCCCGGATAAGCCTCATGCACGGCCGTGGAAATCACCGTTCCCACAT
>CAYWMR010000062.1:0-16513 GCA_964458965.1 uncultured Occallatibacter sp.
TCACCGCCGCAATCTGATGCGGGTGCGCCTCAAAGGCCGCCTCCACCGCGGCCAAGTCGTTGTAGGGCAGCGCCAGGGTCAGGCTGGCGATCTCCTCCGGCACCCCCGCCGAGCCCGCAATCCCGAAGGTGGCTACACCGGAGCCCGCCTTCACCAGCAGCCCGTCGGCGTGACCGTGGTAGCAGCCCTCGAACTTGACGATCAGCTTGCGCCCGGAGGCCGCACGCGCCAACCGGATCGCCGACATCGTCGCCTCGGTGCCCGAGCTCACAAAGCGCATCTTCTCGATGGCCGGGTAGCATGCGGTAACACGCTCAGCCAGGTCGCCCTCAAGCGCCGTCGACGCGCCAAAGCTGGCGGAGTTGCCGGCCGCTCTCTGAATCGCTTCGACGACCGGTGGAAACGCGTGGCCAAGAATCATCGGGCCCCACGAGCCAAAGTAGTCAATATACCGGTTCCCGTCGGCGTCGGTGATCCATGCGCCATGCGCGCTCGCGACGAATGGAGGCGCGCCGCCAACTGCCCGGAAGGCCCGCACCGGCGAATTCACGCCGCCGGGAAAGAATCGCTCTGCGCGCTGTTGGAGTGCCTGGGATCGTCTGCGGTCAGCAACTGGGACTCGGAAACTCATCGTGGGTTCAGTATAGAGGCTGTCCGACTCGCCACAGCGAGTTACGTCTTGAATGAACCGCAAATGCACCGTGCCCCATTCATTTGCATGCTCTAGGCAAATGAGTGGGAGAGGACAGCTCTCAATCGGACTCTGGTCACGAGGAGCCCAAACGCAAGAAACGCCACTCACTCTGGAGTGGCGTTTCCCCCCTGTCCTGCACTGGTCACTGGCCTCCCAAATATCCTGGGTACGGTGGTTTGCTTCCACCGCCCTGATTCAGACTTCCCAGCCGGTTTTCCCTTTTGAGGGCCGCTCAGTTGGCGTTGCTCTTGCCGGGCGTCTGTTGTTCTTCGGGCTGGCCAAACTTCTTTCCAGCAGCCGGTACATCACTGGCACCTTCCTTATAGCAATCTACGGGCCATTTTGAAGACGTTTTCTTTTCAATTACTTGCAGAAATGATCCCCTGAAATAGTCTCGATTCTGAAAGGCGGGACCATGATTTATTCCAAAAACCATAGAATCATGCCTCACTTCTGGCATTGCGGACAATAGTGGGTTCCCCGTCCAGCCACCAAAATGCGCCGAATCGGCGTTTGGCAAATACGGCATGCAAGCCCGGTGCGCAGGTAGACGCAGTGCTCCAGTTGAAAGAACCCTCGCACTCCCTCCGCGTCCACATAGTCCGAGACCGACGATCCGCCCAGGCGGATGGCGTGTTCCAGCACTTCGCGCAGCGCCAGACGCAGCCGTTCCAGCTCCGCTCGTGTCAGACTGCCAGCACGCCTGCGTGGCCTTATCCCAGCCCGAAAAAGGCTCTCGTCGGCATAGATGTTACCCACCCCCGCCAGCAAGCGCTGGTTCAGCAGAGCAGCTTTGATGGCCAGCTCCCTGCCGTGAAACAGCCTTGCAAACTGCTCCGCGCCAATCTTCAGCGGTTCGTCCCCGGGTGCGATGAAGCCGGCGCCGCGCCGCAGGTCGCGGAACTCCAGCCGCCCAAACCGGCGCGGATCGACAAACCGCAGTTCCCGGCCGCTGGCCATCGTCAGGCGGGCGTGCGTGTGGGCGGCAACCGGACCGTCGGGAATGGTCACCAGCAGCCTCCCTGTCATGCCAAGATGCACAATCCATTGAGCTTCCGGCTTGCTATCCAGAACATCTTTGTCGCCAGCGGAACCCAGCGCGCAGACAATATGTTTTCCAATGCGTTCGACTGCCAGAATCGTCCGGCCCTCGAGGCCTCTGGCCTGCTTCGCGGCAGGGGTCTTGAACGGCTCCCGATGGCTGCTGAACCAGGCCTGAACAATGCGATCGCCGCGCAAACGCTCGTGGACGCCGCGGGCAATCGTCTCCACCTCTGGCAGCTCAGGCATACGGCTATTGTAGAAGGCTTAATGCGGAAGACCGGCTTCACCGCAACGCAATCGGCTTTTCCCGGTCACGCTCCCGTTGGCTTCCTGGCCAATTCCTCATTCTTGTCAGCCGCGCGAACCCGCGCGCTGTTCCACTTTTCAAGATACGCAAAACCCGACACAAGCCCTACCAGGAAGACGCCGATAGACGAATACTCCATTAGGTTCAGATTCCGATCCTCTTCCACCGTTTGATACACGATTACGCCGTGAATGTCCCGCGGCGTCATCCGCATCTCCTCGGGCGCCGGCCACTTCGGCAGCGTGTCCAGATAGTGCGCTGAAACCATAGCGGAAACGATCAGCCCAGCCAACCCGGGAAGGAGGAAATAGAGAGAGAAGATTCTGAGCTTCGCCAATTGCGCCGGCTTCATTCGTTTACCTCTGTCGCTACGCCCGAACGGTTCCGGCGTGCGCAACTGGTGCCGTACCCTGCTCACCGGGAGGCTTATCAAGGTTATAGCCTGATCCTGGCTTCGACGATGGCGTCATTACTGAGGAAGGCCCCGTGCATCTGGGGGAACCGGTGCGTGTGGCCTGTCTCGGTCGTCGATTCGCGGATACCCGAATTCCATCGCCCCGCCAGGCGGGCTATTCCCTTGCCGGTGCGATATCGTGTAGCGATATTGTAGTACGGATTCGATTGCCTGCCCGGAAAGAATTTAGAAAACTTGCTAACTGGATGGCTGAAACAGGCCCGCCCGGCTACTTGTGCTCGCCCGGATCGCGCATCTTGCTGGCTTCAAAGTGCACTATCTTCCACGCTCCCCCCTGGTCCCGCACATAGACCCGGGTATAGCGGAAGCTGCCGGAGATCGCCCCCTCGCCCGTTGTGGCCTGCACTGCGGCAACTGAAGTTACCAGCGCCGTACCCCCGTAGAATCGCACCTTGCGGTCTGAAAGATCGAGCGACGTGAAATGCATGCGCCCGCTCTTCAGGCTGGCCAGTGTCTGCTCCTTGGTTTGCAGCGTGCCGGACGCAGTAATAGCCATGTAGTCGTCGGCCAGCAGCGCGCCCATCGCAACGGTGTTTCCTTTCAGAATTGCCTCCCTCCACGCAACCTCAAGCTGGTCGATCTCGTGGCGGCTCTCATGCTTTTGCGCCCTCGCCATTCCTGCCTGCGACGAGTGCGCGCACATCGCCGGCAGCAGCACCGCGACGAGCATCCATGCGCTCGCCACCCGGCGGATCACAAGCCTCGAAGATTTGATTGGGGAACCCGGCATTGGCGTATCGGATGGTAGCCCCGAAAAGGTGCCGCGGTCAACAAGTTTCGGGCTATCCCATTATGAATTTGCATTCATTCATTCTTGAAGGCCCCGAAATCCGCAACCAGCCCTCGCGGGTTGGACGCTATTCCAGCTTCAATAGAGAGCAACAAGATTCTCCACGTTGCGATCCTTCATCTTCTGGAAAAGGCCGCCCACCGCGTGCTTCTTGAAGTGCTCACTCTCACGGTGCAGTGCCAGCGCTTTCTCGTCCTGATACTGCTCGTAAATGAGAATAGTGTCCGGCTCGCCCTCTATGCGGTGCGGAATGTAGCTCACGCAACCCGGCTCCTGGCGGCTCGCCGCCGCCAGCAAACGCAGTGTTTCCGCCACATCCTCGCGATCTTCCTTGGCAAACCTGAACCGAACCAAAAAGCTGACCATGAATCCGATCCCTCTCTTGTCAGGGCTCCCAACCCCAGCAGGTGTTTTTCAAGTTTACCTGTGAATCTCGTCCAGCGCCGAGCGAAACTCGCCCAGTACCATCGTCTGGTCGCGGTCCGGCCCGGTAGACACCATCCCGATCCGCGCGCCGCTCTCCCGCTCCTGAAACCGCAGATACTCCTGCGCTGCCTGCGGCAGCTTCTCAAACTCCGTAATACCGTCTGTCCGCTCCCGCCAGCCCTTCAGCTTCGTATACTTCGGCTTGATCTGCTCCAATCCCTGCACATCCGCCGGCACTTCGTCCGTCACCTTGCCGCCAATCTCGTATCCCACGCATACCGGAATCTCCGCCAACTCGTCCAGAACATCCAGCTTGGTCACCACCAGCCACTCCGCACCATTCACCTGGTTCGAGTAGCGCAGCAGCGGAATATCCAGCCACCCGCAGCGTCGCGGCCGCCCGGTAACCGCCCCATACTCGTTGCCACGCGCCCGCAGCTCCTCGCCCACCTCGTCGTCAATCTCGGTCGGAAATGGCCCTTCGCCCACACGAGTCACATATGCCTTGGTAACCGAAATCACCGTGCCAATGGCCGTCGGACCTACACCTGTCCCCGTCGCCGCTCCCCCCGCCGTAGCCGACGAAGACGTCACAAAAGGATACGTCCCGTGGTCGATGTCCAGCATGGTTCCCTGCGCTCCTTCGAACATCACGCTCCCGCCGCCGGCCAGAATCCCGTTCAGCAACCGTCCCGTATCGGCAACAAACGGCCTCACCTGCTCCGCCGCCGCCGCATATTCGTCGAACATCTTCTCCGGGTCAAGAGCCACCGTCGCTGTCCCAAACAGCGCCCGGACAATCGCATTCTTCTCCGCGCAAGCCGCTTCAATGTGCGTCTTCAGCAGCACCGGCTGCAGCAGATCCACCACCCGCAGCCCGCTCCGCGACATCTTGTCCTCGTACGCCGGACCAATCCCCTTGCTCGTGGTGCCAATCTTCTGCCGCCCCGGCGCGCGCTCCGCCGCCAGTTCAATCATCCTGTGATAAGGCAGAATCACCTGTGCCCGGTTCGACACAAATAGCCGCTCATCCACGGCCACGCCCAGCTTCCGCAGCTTTTCAACTTCACTCAAAAAGGCGATCGGGTCCAGCACCACCCCGTTCCCGATAATGCCTTTGCATGTCGGCCGCAACACTCCGCAGGGAATCAGTTGCAGCACAAACTTCTGCCCGCCAATAATCACCGTGTGCCCCGCGTTATGCCCACCCGCGTAGCGCGCCACGGCGCTGAACCGCTCGCTCAGCACGTCCACAATCTTGCCTTTGCCTTCGTCGCCCCACTGGGCGCCAAGCACTACCGCTGTCTTAGCTCGCATCTCGTCCTGTCTTTGGTGATGTACCTGAATCGATCAAAAAATGACGCTCGTCTTCCTGAGAAAATGAAGCCTGTCATGCAGAGAGAAATAAAGCCTGTCATCCTGAGAAAATGAAACCTGCCTTGCAGAGAAAAATCAAGCCTGTCATCCTGAGAAAATGAAATCTGCCTTGCAGAGAAAAATCAAGCCTGTCATCCTGAGAAAATGAAACCTGCCTTGCAGAGAAAAATCAAGCCTGTCATCCTGAGCGGAGCGCAGCGAAGTCGAAGGACCTGCGTTTCCTTCCGCCAACGCTGAGAGGCGCCGTCCCAGCCCCGCGCCATTTTCGATGATAAACCCTCAGTGGGTTCACCCGGGCCCGAGCCTCGCCACCAATCTCCTCTTTTCCAGGATTCCTTGTTAACCACTCCCCGGCCTCATCCGTTGTACAGGCAGAAGCACTTCAAACAAGTCTTTTCAGCAAGGGGACCACCAACATGCGTCAAACCCATTTCCTGCCCTGCCTTCTTCGTTCCGCCGCCTCGTCGCTCGTTCTCATCGCATCGCTTGCCGTTGCGCAAACACCGCCGGCCAGCCCGACCCCGCCGGTACGTCCCGCAGCAGCAGCAAGACCGCCCGCCGAGCCCGCTCCCGTCAACGACGAGCAAGTGGCCTCCACCCAGGAAGAGCTCATCAAGCTGCTTCGCCTGAGCCCGACCCTCACCACCGTCGTCGAGCACGATCCATCCCTGCTCTCCAATCAGGACTACGTCAACCGCAACAATCCCCAGCTCGGACAGTTCCTTCTCGCCCATCCCGAAGTAGCCCGCAATCCCGAGTTCTACCTCTTCTCGCACTTGGATGGCGAGCGCAACCGCGATCACGCCCTCGAGCGCGCCGTCTGGCCGGAGCTGTGGCAACGTCCAAGCGGTTCGGACCCGTCGCAAATCGTGGACCCGATCGCGGTCGTGCTTGGCCTCGCGTGCTTTTTCGGTGCCATCGTCTGGATCATCCGCCAGATTCTCGAACACCGCCGCTGGAGCCGCATCTTCAAGCTGCAAAGCGAAGTCCACGGCCGCCTCATCGACAAGTTCAGCTCCACCCAGGAACTCGCGGCCTACATGGGCACCGAGGCTGGCAAACGCTTCCTTGAAGCTGCGCCCATCTCGGCCGGCATCGAGCCCGAGCAGCGTGTCCCCAACGCCGTCGCACGCGTGCTCACCCCGCTCCAGATTGGCATCGTGCTCGTTCTTCTCGGCATCGGCCTGCTTCTGCTCCGCAACGTAGGCACCGACACTCGAGGCCCCATGCTCATCTTCGGAACCGTTGTCCTCATGCCCGGTCTTGGATTTATCATCTCTGCGGGAGTCACCTGGGTTCTGGCGGCGCGTCTCGGCCTCATGCCCGAAAGTCCGGCATCTTCAACCAGCGTCAATCCTCCTTATGACCCGAGAGAATCCCGGTGAGCCCCTGCGGCCACCAACCCATTGAGAGCGCCTATGCCCACACCCTGGGAATCCGTGCTTCCGAACCTCTTCGCCGGCGACGCGCCACTGGCAGCCGATATGCCCATCCATGCCATGGATAGCGACGCGTTCGCCGGCTTTTATCAGCGCTCGGCTCGGCCGCTGTGGGCTTACCTCGCGCGCGTCTCCGGCGACCCGTCGCTGGCCGACGACCTGATGCAGGAGAGTTACGTCCGCTACCTCTGCGCGTCGCTTCCAGTCTCCCTCGCAAGCGACGGCGAAGTCGCCGCCCGCCGCTACCTCTTCCGCATCGCAACCAACCTGCTGCGCGACCACTGGCGCCGGCCGCGCTCCACCTCCATTGAAGACCTGCCGGAAGATTTCTTCGCCGCGACAGCCAGCTCCGCCCAGGCCGATTCGCAAGCCATCCTCGGCCCGGCCCTTGCGCAAATGCGCCCCCGCGACCGTCAGCTTCTATGGCTGGCTCACGCCGAAGGCTACTCCCATCGCGAAATCGCCGAAGTCACCGGTCCCGCAACCACCAGCATTCGCCTGCTGTTGTTCCGCGCCCGACACAAAATCGCCCGTCTCCTCAAAAACCAGGACCGGCCAGTCCTCAACTCTCCCCGCAAGCTCAGTACGAATCCGGACACACTGCTAGGCGCTCTTCAGGCAACCCTGACCAATACTTCTCCCGCGCCTGGCGATCGGAGCGAGCCATGACCCTTCGTCCCTGCTCCCGCGAAAAAGAGGTTGCCGAACTGCTGGCGCGTGGCCACTTCCCGCTGGCCTGCACCCCGGAGCTCCGCGCCCACCTGGCCGAGTGCCGCTCCTGTGCCGACCTGGTTTTAGTCACCCAGGCCTTCCAAACCGCGCGAACCAACGCCGCCGCCCAGCCGAATCTACCCTCCCCGAGCCAGCTTTGGTGGCGCGCTCAACTGCGCCGCCGCAATGAAGCGGTCGAACGCGTCGGCAAGCCTATCCTCGGCGCGCAGATCTTCGCCTTGTCCGTCTGTCTCGCATTTGCCGCGGGCTTTCTTGCCTCCCAGGCCACCCAAGGCCTGGCCTGGCTTCCATGGCTGAAGGCACTGCCGCAAGCGTCGGCGCTTCATCTTGAAGCCCTCGTGCCATCGGATCTCTTCAACTCCGGCTGGAGCCTCATGGTGCTCATCCCGGTGCTGGCCACCTTGGCGCTGCTCGGCGGCGTCGCCGTCTACCTGGCCTCGGAAAAACAGTAGACCCAAACTCAAACCGCGGTTAAACTGGCGTCAACAGGCTGCGGAAAATCTCATGCCGGGCGGTAGGCCGGGGATTTATCCCCGGCACAAAGCCAATCAAATCAACGTGGGCTTTAGCCCCTGAGGTACGCTTCTAAAGCAGCAACCTGGCAAAAGCGCGGAGAAGAAACCCATGCCCACCAAAGACTCCATCCTGGCCGAACTAAAGAGCAAAGGCAAAGAAAACACCCGCAAAATCTATGCCCGCCACGGCATGGCCGCCGACCGCGTCTACGGCGTAAGCACCGCCGACATGAAGCTCATCGCCAAGACCATCAAGAAACAACAGGCCCTCGCGCTTGAACTCTATGCATCCGGCATCATGGACGCCATGTACCTCGCCGGAATGGTGGCCGACGGCTCGCAGATGACCCGCAAGCAGCTCAACGATTGGGCCGAAGGCGCAGCCCACATGCAGATGATTGCCGAATACACCGTCCCCTGGGTCACGGTCGAGAGCCCCCACGCCCGCGAACTGGCCCTTGAGTGGATTCAGTCGGACAAGGAGCACGTGGCCTCCGCCGGCTGGTGTACGCTTTCCGGCCTGGTCGCCACCCTTCCCGACACATCCCTCAATCTGAAGGAGATCGAGTCCCTGCTCGAAAAAGTAGTGAAGGGGATAAACGGCGCAAAGAATCGCGTCCGCTACACCATGAATGGCTTCGTTGTCTCAGTCGGCGGATACGTGAAACCGCTCTTGGAAACGGCCAAGGCCGCCGCAAACCGGATCGGCGCGGTCAAAGTCGAAATGGGTGAAACAGCGTGCAAAGTCCCTCTCGCCATTGAGTACATCCAGAAGATCGAAGCCGCCGGCCGCCTCGGCCAAAAGCGAAAAACCATGCGCTGTTAAACCGCCGGAACCGTTTTCAGAGAGCGAGTGGCCCGCATCCTATTCAAGCGCAAAGATCGGGTGCCGCAGGTATCGATTTTGAGACCTGGGATCGCAGAGGCCCCGCCCGTAGACTCGACGGAAATCCCAAACCCTCGAGCATCAAATCGCCCTAATCCGCATTCCCGCCGCAACTAACCCCCGAATACCGGGTCTACACCGGTCATCCGCTCTAAGTTCTCGAAGCCGCTTCGTTGAGTCGCGGCCCGACAGGAGAGCGAATAAGCGCACTGAGGAATGGCCGCGCCGCAATCGAGTTCGCTCCGGCCTGCACCGCAGGTTTCGCTTCGGGGCTACTGAGAGGAAACATGAAACCCCATTCCGGCCTTCAATTTGCGCGCAATGCCTGGTTCTTCCGCCTGTTGCTTCTCATGCTCATCCTCGCGCCGGGCAGTCTGTTCGCCCAGCAGGGCTGGCCTCAGAATCCCCAATACGCCTACGGCCAGTACCCGCAGCAACCCTATGCGCAGCAGCCGTATGCGGCACAGCCGTCTTATCCGGCACTGCAGCAGTATCCGTCTCAGCAACCATATCCAGTTCAGCAGCCGTATCCAACCCAGCAGCCTTATCCGGAGCAGCAGCCGTATGACCAGGGCTACCAGCAGCCGCCAGCCCAATCCCTTACCGCGGAACAACTTGAGCAACTGGTCGCTCCCATCGCCCTCTATCCAGATTCGCTGGTGGCGCAACTGCTCGTCGCCGCCACCTATCCAGCCCAGGTAGTGGGTGCCGACCATTGGCTTCAGGCCCAGGGCAATGTCGACGCCAACCAGATTGCCTACTCCGTCGACGCGGAACCGTGGGACCCGAGCGTCAAGGCCCTCACCGCGTTTCCCCAGGTGCTGGCCCTTTTGGACCAGAATCTGCAATGGACCACCGACCTCGGCAACGCCTACTACAACCAGCCGCAAGACGTTTTGCAGACTATCCAGGTCCTGCGCCAGCGCGCCCAGGACGCCGGAACCCTCCAGAACACTCCCCAGGAAACGGTTAGCGACAACCAGGGCTACATACAGCTTGCCTCGCCTGACCCGCAGATGGCCTATGTTCCCGCCTATAACCCCTGGGACGTTTACGGCCAGCCCGTCCAGCCCTATTCCGGTTTCTCACTACTCGGGTCTCTGGCATCCTTCGCCGGCTCAGCGGCAGTAAGATATGGCCCCGGCATCGCCATGGCGGCCTTCAACCACACCCCATTCGGCCTGGCCGCCTGGGCCCTCAACTGGCTCACCCAATCGGTCCTGTTTCACCAGACAAACTACCAGTCAAACAGTACCTCGGTCGCTCACTGGGCGGTTCCGCGAAACGGCATGCCTCAACACACCGTCATGCCGGCTCGGCAGTACGGCTCCAACCGCTCGCAGTCCTATTCGCAGCCCCCCTACCAATCCGGATACGCCCGCCCCGCCACGGCTTACGCGCGCCAGTTCCAGCCCAATTACGCTCGCCCGCCCGCGCAGAATTACGCTTACAGCCGCCCCCAGCCGCAACCAGTCATGCCGGTTCGACCGCAATCCTATGCCCGCCCCGCCAATAGCTACTACGGCAACTCCGGGCAATCTTACGGTGCAAGGCCCTCTCCCGCCTACGCCAGCCCGCAGCAGTCCTGGCGCTCGCCCTCGCCAGTCGCAACTTCGCGTCCCGGCGATTACGCCCAGCGTGGCTATTCCCCCAGCCGGTTCTATCTTGGCGAGCGCGCCTACGCATCCCCCGCTCCCATCCCAATGTCCCGCGGCTATGCTCAGTCACCGTCCAGGGCGCAGCAATCCGGCGGCTTCCATCTCTTCGGAGGCGGACACAACAGTGAAAGATCCTACGGCGGCGGCAGCTCCTCAAGAAGCTTCCATGCCGAAAAACCTCCGAAAGAACACTCCCAACGCGGCGGACATTCCGGCGGACATCGTCGCTAAACAGGCTGCAAGAAGAATCGCCTCCGCTGCGATTCGGGAATGCTTTGTATCAGTCGTCCACCGGCTTCGCCGACCCACGAAGTCATGAAACCTATTCCGCCCACACCACCCGCTGACTCGCTAACTCGCTCTGCCCGCAAAGCGGGCGCTGACTTGCTAAGTTCATTCCCAAAACTCCCACCGCCCTCGCTCAGATTCTCCCTACGCCAACCCAATCTAGAACCTGTTTCTTTTTAGGGCACGGCTTCAGCCGTGTCTCCATGGGCCTGCGGCCCACACATATGGATGAAAACACGGACGCTGGGTGCCCCATGTCTGGATTTTCAGACATGGGAAGGCACGAATCCATATTCGCCTTTTCATCCCTGGTTTTCGACCGTGCCGCAAGTGCCACAGAATCAACGTGGGCTTCAGCCCCTGCGGCATGCTCACCGCCCTTTGAGACTTCCCATGCCATGGCAAGATATCCTTTGGGAAAGCACGAGCCCCACCCCCACCAACAAGGAGCCATCGTAATGCCGCGTGAGATTCTATGGACCGACGCCGAGGAGATCGGCATTCAATTGCAGGAGAAGTTTCCCGATCTTGACCCACTGACCGTGCGCTTCACCGACCTGCACCGCTACGTCACCGAGCTTGCGGGTTTCGCCGACGACCCGGCCAAGTCCAACGAGAGCCGCCTGGAAGCCATCCAGATGGCCTGGCATGAGGAGTTCCAGGACGCGCAGGGGTGAAGCCGATGTGCAACTACACTCAAAGGAACTCGACGGTGAATCCAGTGAGGCGAGCGGCATCCGCGAGTCGCTGATCTGCAGTAATGAACACATAGCCTTGCGGCTTGTGTTCACAGGCCTCCAGGGCCATAGCCAACTGAAGCGCATCGGCTGCGCGAAGAGGATAAAGCTCAAGCAAGGAACAGGCATTGGGGACAGTGCTCGTTGACGAGGCCAGCGAATCCCAAACATTTGCAAGTCCCTGCGCTCGCCGCATGCCATGCAGGAATTCGTCATGGTCAATTTCACGCATGCGTTGCAGGCGTGTGAGTCCACTCACGATTTCAACGGGCGTAGCCCACCACACGACAATCCCAAAGCTCTTGAAGAGCACTTTCGCACGCGCCGATTGAATCTGGAATATGCAAAGCGGAATCAGTGCGCTTGAATCCCAAAACGCGTCCGGGAGGCTCATCGGCCATCCCGTTCTTCGCTCCAAACCTGATCCATCACTTCTCTGCTAATGCAGTGTGAGCCAGTTGGCAGGGGCCATTCTTGCCCCTCAACGCGCGGTGTTTTCGCAGGTGTGAGAATACCTTTTGCGATCAGACGCCGCCTCCGCGCGTCTTCATCATTCGCCGGCGCTGCAGGAACCAGCCGAGCAACCGGCATATTCCGATCCAGAATCAGCACCTCTTCGCCGTTCTTCACATATTGAATGTGCGCGCTGAGCTTGGCCTTCAATTCGCTGATCTTCGCGGTTCGCATAAACTCATTCTACCCCTCGTGACCAACTTGGTCACATTCTCATTTCACACATCCAGCCTATTGCCACTCATATTCCCGCAGTTCGCTCCACCCAAACGACCCCTCAAAGTGTACGAACTCCTTCTTCTCCCCCGGCACCATGTAAACGCTAAGCACATCGAAGCGGCTCTGTGGGGCAATCTTCTGAGGCAACTGCCGCACATACTGCCGGGCCAACCGGCGCAAGGTGCTGCGCTTGTGGGAATCAACCGAAGATTCGGCGGGTGCAATATCGTGGGCGGTTCGCGTCTTCACCTCGATAAAGCAAAGCATCGGCCCCTGCCATGCAATCAGGTCCAGGTCGCCAGGCACATTGCCCGCCGACCATCGCCGCGCCACCACGGTATATCCCTTACGCCGCAGGTAAAAAAAGGCGGCATTCTCGCCGTCGATTCCCGTCACCAGGCGGGCGGGCATTCCTGCCCCGTCGCGTCTTCGCGAAATCCAGCTCAATCCGGCGAGCGTGCGCTCAACCGCCGTGATCCGAACCTGTGCCATCCACCCCATCGCACACCATTCTCGGCTCGTTCAGCCAAACTCGCAAATCCCTCCGTCCGTTTGCCCAAATGGAACACGCAAGTTCGCATTCGGGAAGTCAGTCCCGCAGTTGTTCAATGGGCACCATTCCTTCCCTCCCGCACCCGACGCAATGCAAGAGAATGAGTGCTTGAACCAGAAGAGGGGACGACTATGGCGCATGGTGTCTTTGCAGGATTGTTTTCAAATCGGAACGGGAGTTTGCCGCCCTCAACTTTGCAAATAGGCGCGCTCGTCGAAACCCAGCCCGACACGGCCACCGATCGCAGCTTCGAATTCGCGCTGGATGCTTTGCCATACAACGCGATGTTTTGCGACCGGGATCTGATCCTGCGCTACCTCAACCGGTCGTCTCGCAAGACGCTGCGAAGCCTGCAGCAGTATCTGCCTGTCCCGGTCGACCAGATTGTGGGCAACAGCATCCACATCTTCCACAAAGCCCCGCCAAGGATCGAGACAATCATGGCGGGCCCCAAACATCCCGGGAAGCACCAACTTCCGCACAAGGCAATCATTGATCTGGGGCCGGAGAAGCTGGACCTCGAGGTCGAGCCGATGACCAACGAGCGCGGCGAGTATGTGGGCGCGGTCGTTCTGTGGGGCATCAGCACTCAGAAGGCGATGGAAAGGCTTCGCCACGCGCAAGAGGCGCAACGCGCCGACGTCGAGCATCTCAACGGCAATCTGCAAATGGTGGCAACGGCCACGCATGAACTCGAGTCGAGCATCGCTGAGATAGCCCGGAACGCCGCTGCGGTTGCTCAAGCGTCTGAGAAGTCTCGCATCGCGGCCTCTGAGAGCCAGACCTCCATCGAAAAGCTCAGAGCATCGAGCGCGGGCGTTGCCAAGGTTGCGGAGTTGATTGCCTCCATTGCCACGCAAACCAGCGTGCTGGCGCTGAATGCCAACATTGAAGCAGCCAGGGCCGGCGTTCATGGCCGGGGTTTTGCCGTGGTGGCAAGCGAAGTGCGAAAGCTCGCCGAGCAAACAGCCAATGCAACGGCACAGATTCAAGCCAAGGTGAATGTGATTGGCGCCGACATTAACGCGGCCATGGATGGCATCGCCCGCATCGCCAGTCAAACCGACGACTTGTCGGGGCTCTCACACCAGATGGCCGCGGCGGCCGAGGAGCAGCATCTGGCCACACAGGAAATGGCGCAGAACCTGGAACACGCCGCGCATCGCACCTCTGAGATCGCAAACATGCGCCTCGAAGAAAAGCTCAAGTAAGCCGAAAGGATCCGCGAACCGGCTCAGGCCGTCGCAACCTCCAGCGCGCTGGAATGCGCGTGTTCCTTTTCCGCCTCCGTCAGCGCCTCTTCCAGAATGTCCAGAGCCACCGCGGCCTCATGCATGTTCACAATCAGCGGAGGGCAAAGCCGAAGCGAAGTCTCTCCGCAGCCCAGCACCATCAGACCGCGCTCGAAGGCCAGCACTTCCACCCTGTTGCGCAGCGCGTTCACCGGCTCGCGGGTCGTCTTGTCCTTCACCAGCTCAATGCCGATCATCAATCCGCGTCCGCGCACATCGCCCACCAGCGGGTGTGTATGCTTCCAGCCTTCGAGCCGTTCCAGCATCCACTCGCCCACGCGGGCGGCGTTGTCCATCGCCTCGCGTTCAATAATGTCCATCGTAGCCAGCGCGGCAGCAATGCAAACCGGATTGCCGCCGAACGTTGACGCATGCGACCCCGGAACCCAATCCATGATCTCCGCCTTCGTCATGCAGATGCCCAGCGGCATGCCGCTGGCAATCCCCTTGGCGATGCAAACCATATCCGGCTCCACGCCCGAGTGCTCAATGGCCCACCACTTGCCGGTCCGTCCCACGCCGCACTGCACTTCGTCCACCACCAGCAGAATCCCGTGACGGTTGCAGATTTCCCTCAGTTCGCGCATGAAGTTATCGGGCGCAACCACATAGCCGCCTTCGCCCTGAATAGGCTCAATGAAAATGGCCGCAACTTCTTCCGGCGCAAGGATCGTCTTGAACAGCTTCTCCTCGATGTAGCGCGCGCAGCCCATGCTGAAGGCTTCCGCCTCCTGCGGCCCTCCGGTGCAGCCGCGATAGGTATAGGGAAAGCGAATGTGCGTCACTCCCGGAACCAGCGGCGAGAAGCGCCGTTTCTGCTGCGGCTTGGAGCCGGTCAGCGAAAGCGCGCCCATCGTCCGTCCGTGGAACGCGCCAAAGAACGAAATGATTTGTTGCCGCCCGGTGTGGTAGCGGGCCAGCTTCATGGCGCATTCAATCGCCTCTGCGCCGGAGTTGCCATAGAAAAACTTGTGCGGCCCCGGCATGGGCGCCACGGCAGAGAGCCGGTCCGCAAGATCGGTCATGCCTTCGTAATAGAAGTCGGTTCCGGAGATATGAATCAGCTCCGCCGCCTGCTTCTGGATGGCCGCCACAACCTCAGGATGGCAATGGCCGGTAGAGACCACGGCAATGCCCGCGGCAAAGTCGAGAAACTCGTTGCCGTCCGCGTCTTCTACGCGAATGCCGCGTCCTCGCTTGGCCACCAGCGGATAGGAGCGCGTGTAACTCGGCGAGATCAGCCGCGTATCGGCCGCCACCCCGGCCAGGGCTTTCGGCCCCGGCACCTTACACACCAGCTTGGGTCCATATTGCGCATGCAGCTCTTCTCTGGTCATGGTCTTGTCTCCTCGGCAGAATCGGTTTATGTGGCTCGGGATAAGGCTCGGCCACGGACCCCGGCGTTGTGGGATCGACGAGTTCGGCGAACCTGAGACCGGTTCGCCAGGGCGGATGAGGAGCGTCGGCGAACCGGTCTTAGTCGCTGGCGAAGAGGCTAGGTCGTGTGCGCATGGGCAGCACGCGCAGGTGCTTCCGAGGGCAGATCATGCGCGCGCGCCACCGCGACCAGCGAATGCCAGCTGGCGCAAGCATCAATTCGTGTGTAGCGCACATGTGCATGCGAATCCCGCTGCACCGAGGATAGCACGCAATGCGAAAGCATTTCCACGAGCCTTGGACAAAGATCGCCCGCCTACTCCCACCGAAACACCTTAGCCGAAACCGCAGTGCAAACCACAAACACCGCAATCAATCCCGCAATGTCGCCCATATGAGCCGACCACCGGTCGCCCACCCAGATTCCCTGAAGCAGTTGCACAGCAAAGGTCAACGGCAGCACGTGCGCAATCGCACGCAGCACCGGCGGCAGTGAATCCACAGAAAAAAACAGCCCCGAGAAAACAATCATCGGATACAGAATGACCGCGCCAATGGGCTGCGCAAACCGCGCCGTGGGAACAATGCTGGCGATCAAAAACCCGATCGACAGAATGCTCCAGGTGCTGATCACCAGCGCAATGGTGAATGAGAACAAAGGCGCGTCGATGCCTGCCGGGTAATACCGCTTCCCAGCAAGGATCATCAACAGCAGCGTGGCTGCGGTAAGTATCAGCTTCACCAGCACGTGGGCCGTTAAGATCGTCTCCGGCCGCAGCGGCGTGGCGCGCAGCCGCTTCAGAATCCCGCCCTCGCGATAAATGGAAATAATCGTAACCAGCGAAAGAACCGCGCTGATCGCGATAAGCAGCGACACCATGACCGGCAATCCCACCTGCGTAAACCTGCTGGCAGCCAGCATCGACGATGGAACTCCGATCCTGGCATACTGACCCACCGCGACAAAAATCAGCACCGGAAACACAATCGTTCCAAACGCGCCCAGCGGCTCGCGCAGAAAGATCTTGATCTCAATCCAAGTCAGTTTCATCAGTCCGCGCAGCATCGTTCTCCTTCCTGTTCCCGACCCACTTGCGAACTGTCACCGTGACCGCATGATTTGGCAATGGTCGGAATGTAGCGCCGTGTATGACATCGTCGGCATTGTCAAGGCATTTTTTACGGTCCTTG
>CAYWMR010000063.1:0-10737 GCA_964458965.1 uncultured Occallatibacter sp.
GATGACCACAGTGACGGCCTTTTCGATGCCGCGCTTCAGGGCGGTTGGGTTGGCGCCGGCCGCTACCGTCTTCACGCCTTCGCGGAAGATGGCCTGGGCCAGAACGGTGGCGGTGGTGGTGCCGTCGCCGGCCACATCGCTGGTCTTGGAGGCGACTTCGCGGACGAGCTGCGCGCCTACGTTCTCAACCGGGTCCTTCAGGTCAATCTCTTTGGCCACCGTCACGCCGTCTTTGGTGATGGTGGGCGAGCCAAACTTTTTTTCGATTACAACGTTGCGGCCCTTGGGGCCGAGCGTCGCCTTCACGGCGTCCGCCAGCGTGTTTACGCCGCGCAGAATCGCCTGACGGGAATCTTCACCGTGTAGAATTTGCTTTGCCATTTGCTTCAATCTCCTTGGAACAGTTGTCGGTAAACAGTTGTAAGTTGTCAGTTGTAAGTTATCAGCGATCGGTTGTCAGTGAGCGCATTCGCGTACCGGGCGTTCTTAACTGACAACTTACAACTGACAACTGACGGCTCGTAGCTTACTTCTTGATGATGCCGAGGACTTCTTCCTCACGCATGATCAGAAACTCCTGGCCATCGAGCTTGATTTCGGTGCCGGAATACTTGCCGAAGAGGATACTGTCGCCCGCCTTCACGTCGAGGGGGAAGGTCTCGCCTTTGTCGTTGGACTTGCCCTTGCCTACCGAGATGACTTCGCCTTCCTGGGGCTTTTCCTTGGCGCTGTCGGGGATGATGATTCCGCCACGGATGGTTTCGCCCTCTTCCAAACGGCGGACGAGGATGCGATCGTGAAGCGGGGTGAAGGTGGTTGTAACGGATGTTGTTGCCATTGCTTTGCTTCTCCTTCACACACGGGCAGGGTTGAGCCCTGGCCGCGGGTATTGTAGTGACAAGTGAAAAAAGACCTTGGAATTGGCGGGATGCTCCCCCTTTGACTGGCAGCGGAGGGTCTGCTTCAGCAGTTCCGCCCTCGGGGTGCTAGCACTCTCGCCTTCCAATTGCTAAAGATAGGGAATTGGGGGTGGGGTTGTCAAGGGGGAATCGATAAAAATATGAGTGTAATGCGCTCATAAAGTCTGCGGTTTTGAAGTGAAAGAGGCTGTTTGAGTCTTGATGTGAGCTTGTGTTCCCAGCAATGCCTGGGAACAGTTGTCAGTTGTAAGTTGTCAGTTGCTAGTGATCGGCTGTCAGCGAGCGCGACCTCGTACCAGGCGATCTTAACTGACAACTGACAACTGACAACTGACAACTGACAACTTAAAACTTACAACTGACAACTGACGGCTCCCGGCTTACCCTTCGCGCCCCCGAGGACTTCCTCTGGCGAGGCCTGGTGAAAACCATTTACAATAGGCAGCATGTTTCACCGCTCCTTTCTTCGATTCACCGTTATCGTGGCCGGGTTGAGCCTGGCTGTGTGTTCGTTTGCCGCCCAAGCCCAGCAGGACACCACCAAGCGCGGCCGCAAATACAAGGCTCCGCCGCCGACGGCCCGCATTGAAGTGACCATTCTGCGCGATGTGAACGGCAAGCCCATTGAGAACGCGGCTGTGGTTTTTCATCCCATGCAGGGCGACAAGGACGAGGGCAATATGGAGCTGAAGACCAACGAGGACGGCAAGGCCATCATCGACGTTCTCCCGGTCGGCTCCACGGTGCGGCTGCAGGTGATTGCGCACGGGTTTCAGACCTTCGGAGACGACTACAAGATTGACAAGACCGATCTGGAAATTGAGATCAAGATGAAGCGGCCTGGGGCGCAGTACTCGATCTACGATAAGCACGATGGGTCGTCGCTTGGCGGCAAGACTCCGGCTGCGGCGCCGCCGGCGGCCAAACCAGCTGACTCAACAGCGCAACCGGACGCACCGGCCAGCCAGCCTGCGCCGAAGTGAGACCCTGGGCCCTGCCACCTGAACACGATTGAAGCTTTTTCCCGTGATGGCGACTCAACTCCTCAGCGGCAAATCGGTACTGGTAACCGGGGGCGCGCGACGCATTGGCCGGGAGATTGCCCTGGCTTTGGCCGAGGCGGGCGCGGATGTGGCGATTACTTACCGGAGTTCGCGCGGCGAAGCAGTGGAGACGGCTCGCGAGATTGAGTTCTTCGGTTGCCGCGCGCTGGCCCTGAAATGCGATGTGCGTTCCGAGCGCCAGGTGCGACGGGCGGTTGATGCTGTGGCGAGCGGATTTGGCCGGCTGGACGTGCTGGTGAACAATGCCGCAGTATTTGAGTCTGCTCCGCTGGAGCGGATGAGCCTGGAACAATGGGATGCGGTGTTTGAGACCAATGCTCGCGGGCCATTTCTGGTGGCGCGGGAGGCGTTGCCGCACCTGCGCGCCGTTTCAGGACGGATTGTGAACATCGGCTCGCTGGGCGGGATTCAGGCCTGGGCCGATCATGCCCACTATTGCGCTTCCAAGGCCGCGCTGCACATGCTGACCAGGGCCATGGCCAAGGCATTTGCGCCGGAAGTGTGCGTGAACTGCGTTGCGCCTGGGCGAATCGAGATGGACGATCACAGCGAAGACGAGGTGGCCCGCTTTGCGGCCAGGACGCCGATGATGCGCAATGGGTCGGCTGAGGATGTGGCCCAGGCGGTGCTGTTTTTTGTTACGGGACCGAGGTTTATTACCGGGCAGATTTTGACGGTGGATGGCGGGCTGGGGCTGGTGTAGAGAGCGGATGGAGTCGAGATCCCAGGTCTCAAAATCGAGATTTGGTGCAACCACAGCCTCAACGGATCGCCAAAGCCTCGATCATCGATGCAAGAATCTTTAAGCCGTCCGCCGATCCCAGCAGCAGTTCGCTCGACCGGTCGGGGTGGGGCATCATTCCCAGCACGTTTCTATTTGCGTTAAGAATGCCCGCGATATTGCTCAATGAGCCGTTGGGGTTGGCTTCGGGCACGATATCCCCCTGCGGCGTCGAGTAGCGGAAGGCGATGCGGTCTTCAGCTTCGAGCTCGCGCAACTCATCGGGCGTGCAATAGTAATTACCCTCCATGTGGCCTATCGGAATCCGCAGCACGTTTCCTTTTGCCAGTTGATTGGTAAATGGGCTGTCGGCAGTTTCAACGCGCACATGAACCTGCTTGCAGATGTATTTGAGACCGGCGTTGCGCATCAGCGCGCCCGGCAGCAGGCCCGCCTCGGTGAGGATCTGGAAGCCGTTGCAGATGCCCAGGACGAGGCCTCCCTGGGCGGCGAATCGCTGCACTGATTGCATCACGGGAGAAAAGCGGGCGATGGCTCCGGTGCGCAGGTAATCGCCATAGGCAAAGCCGCCCGGAATCAAAACCGCATCCACGCCGGCAAGGTCTTCAGAGTCGTGCCAGAGGAAGGTGACAGGCTGATGCGCGACTTCGGCAATCACGTTATAGGTATCGTGGTCGCAGTTGGAGCCGGGAAAGACCAGAACGCCGAATTTCATGCATTCAGGGTATCAGTTTCACTCTTCGGGGGTTGTAACTTTTTTGTCGCGGCGGGCTACCACAGGCGTGAGGAAGCCTCACAGGGCGTCTTACAGATGCGGATCGTCCCCTTCGCAGTTCCACAGCGCGAGTTCTTCTTCGGGAAGCGTCTCAAAGAACTCAGGGCCAATCTCGATCTGGCCTTTGTACAAGCCAATGGGGCGCTCTCCGCTCTTGAGTTTTGGCGATGTGGGAAGCACTCCCAAGTGCGGTGACGGTTCCATGGCTATTCTCCTTGAATGGCCTGCTTGTATTCGGCCGTGCCTTTGACAGAGACGTATCCGTCGGGAAGTTGGTCGTCCGGAGCGGGAGCGTCTGGCGAAACCCGGTCCAGGAATCGAAGTGCCTGGGCAACTCTGGCGACGGTAAGCTGAGGCCGACGGGACAACCATTCCTCATGCTCAAGATGAGCGAGCTTTTCCGCCACCGCAACATTGATGAACTGATTCAGAGAAACACCCTCTCGCCGGGAGATTGCCTCGGCTCCCTTGCGAACGGTTGGCATGAGCCTAAGTGGAAATTTACTCGGTGGACTCTTTTTCGGGTTTGTTTGCATGATTCAACCCCCTTTCCGAATTGCCATCAGGAATTGGCCCGGCGTTAGTGCCTTAATTCCAAACTTACCTGCCGCCAGGGCGAAGTCTTTGACGTTGTTCGTAACCACGATTTCAGCGTGGCCATTTATTGCGACGTCCAGAACCATGTCGTCGTTCACATCCTGAGAAAGCGGCCTATGCCTGGTAGCCACGAAAACGGGGATCGCGATCGATTCCAACGTGACGATGAAATCTTCTACGTCTTCCGCTTTTCTTCCCGAGGTGGCGATGTGATCCGGTCGCAAAGCAACCTCCCGGTACTCGCAAGCCAATTTGTAGTCCATCAGTAATTCAAACTTCTTCAAGATGGCCAAACGGACAATCTCAGCGGCGGCTCCTGTATTGGACCGAATCGCGCTGATCAGGGCAGCCGTATCAAGTACGATTCTCACTCAACGATGATATCACAGGTGGCGTCATGGACCCGGCAACAACTGCCTCCCACATGCCCCGGTGCGAATCTCGCGCAAAGCAGTGCTGGAGGGCGCGAACGATTGGGAATCCAAGCTGCACCAGGGGATGGCGTGGACGGGACAGGGCTTCCAATTCGTACCAGACATCGCCGGATGCCGGGTCGAACTCGATGAGGAACTTCTCCTGGCCGGTTTCGATGTGCATGGGAGTGGTGGAGTAGACGAAGCCAAACCGGTGGGGCGTCTCCACCTTGTCAATAATCCGGCTGAGGTTGAGCGTCCAGAGTCCGAAGGTGTGGATTTCCACGGCGATCATTTGGCCGGTTTCGACGGATGCCTGCGGATTGGCTACTCGCACCCAGCCAAGGTCAAAGGGCGCCCATCGCTCGAAGGCCTGTTTTGCCGCGTGGAACACATCCGCTCCCTGCCCAAGCAACGAACGGGACAGGTCATGAGCGAATCCGGCGGGTAATCGCCGCTCGCCGGGGCCGTGTTCAAGCGGCAGAAGCAGCGGCTCGTGCGACGGCAGCTTTTCGGCGGCTGCGATCTGCTGTGCGATCTCTGTTGTGGTCGGTCTGGTTAAGCGGAACACACGGTTAGTATGCCAGTGAAAGGCCCGGGCCTGAAGGCCTTGTCCAATTGCGGCATATTCAGGGGGTTGAAACCCCCTGCTCCCTCCGGACTCTGTCTGAGAATTCAGGGGATTGAAACCCCCTGCTCGCTCCGGACTCTGTCTGAGAATTCAGGGGATTGAAACCCCCTGCTCCCTCCGGACTCTGTCTGAGAATTCAGGGGATTGAAACCCCCTGCTCCCTAGGAAGCCCGCCTGGGAATACTTCCCTCAAGCCCGCATCAGGTCTTCGCTCTCCGGCTCGTCTTCCAGCTTCTCCCTGACCAGCTCCATGAAAGCGGCCATGGCGGGTGAGACCCACTTGTCCTTGTGCCACAGAATGTGTGTGGCGATGTCGAGCGATGGGCCAGCCCAGTGCAGGGCCTTGAGCTGATGCTGGCGCAGTTCGCGGGCTACTACGATGGCGGGCAGCAGACCCAACCCCATGCCGGCGGCCACACATTGCTTGATGGCCTCCACGCTGGAAAACTCCGTGATATGGCCAGGGCGTATGTTCTGCATGGCCATCACGCGGTCCAGCTTGAGGCGGTATCCGCAGCCGCCCTCGGTGAGGAGAAGGGATTGTCCTGCCAGGTCGGCGGGCTTGACGGTGCGCTGGCCGGCGAGGCTATGGCTGGGATGTGCGAGGAGAAAGATTCTCTCCCCGCGCAGGCGGATGGATTTGATGGCGGCATTGGGGCTGGCCTCGATCATGCAGACCGCCATGTCGAGCTTGCCGGTTTCGAGCATGACGGGCAGCACGTCGTCCCACTGTGGCCGGAAGATGAGCTCGACGTGGGGAAAGCGGCGATGGAAAAGGCGCAGCACCTGCGGCAGACGATAGGTGAGAATGCTCTCCGGAATACCGACCTTCAGGGGTCCGCTGGGTTCGGCCCCGGTCTGCACGGCGCGCTGCCCCTGGTCCATGGCGGCCAGCGCCTGCTCGGCAAAGGGCAGGAAGTTGCGGCCTGCGTCGGTGAGAGTGACGCGGCGGCCAAGGCGGTCAAACAGCGGAGAGCCAAGCTCCTCTTCAAGCGCCTTGATTTGCGCCGTCACGTTGGACTGCACGGTGTGGACTTTTTCGGCGGTGCGGGTAAAGTTGAGTTCCTCGGCGAGCGCGCGAAAGATTTGCAATTGGCGAACTTCCATCGAGTTATCTCCATTTAAGATCGTATTCATTCTATCAATCTATTTTGCGGATGAAAAGTCCGGCGCGCATTAGCTTCCGCTATAAGGGTTGCGGAGATACTTTTTGGCAGTATCGGCGCGAGAGGTGTTGGGGCCGGCATTGATGGCTGCCTGGTAGTCGCGGACGGCCAACTGGCGCTCTTGGTTCAGGTCGCGGCATTGTCCGGCGGCCAGCAGCGAGCGGATCTTCAGTTCCGGGCCCACATTGCGGGTCCCGGCGGCTTGCTCATAACTCTCGGCCGCCTCGCCATAGTGGCGCTGTCCGCGCAAGGCGTCGCCCAGGCCGAAGTACGCAAGTTCCATGCGCGCGGAATAGTAATAACCAGGCTTGGCGTTGGCGGCGATAATCTCGCGATAGGCCGCTACAGCGCCCATGCCCTCGCCCGCATCCTTGCGCAGGTTGGCCTCTTCCAGCGCAAACAGGTAGCCCCGCGGATATTCACTCCGGAGCTTGCGCACCACTTGAATAGCCTCGGCGTAGCGGCCTTCACGGCGCAAGAAAAGCGCAATCGTGGTCCGCGCCTCCACGCTGGTGGTGATGCCGCGATTGCCGTCGTCCATCAGCATCTGCAGCCCTTTGGTCCTGGAGCCGGTGATGCCGGCGAAACCGATAAAAAACTTGAATGGCAACGGCAGCGCTCCCACCACATACTCATATACTCCGGCAACCAGCTTGGCGTCCACATAGTCGGGGTCCAGTTGCAGTACGCGCTCGGCGTCGTCTCTTGCCTTGGTTGCCAGTCGGAACCCGCTGCCGTAACTCCGCTCCACCATGGCAACGTAGGTGCACTTCAGCGACCGTGCCCATCCGCGCGCATACAGGGCGTCGATATCGTTTGCGTTCCGCCCAATGCGCCAGTCGGCCTCGCGGATGGCCTCATCGGCCAGCGCCAGAATACGGTCGCGTGTTGCTGGGTCTTCGGCGGTGGCGTGGCGTCCGGTGAGGAAGCCGTCGTTGGCGTAGAAGGTGGTGTCCAGCAGGTCAAGCCGGTAGAGTTCCTGAAACAGCACCGCGTCCAGCAGCAGCGCCGTGGCCTGCGGATCGCCCGGATGCGCCGCATGAAATCGATCGAATCGCTCCACTGCGCCGGGATAATCCAGGTTGTAAAAGTGCTCAGAGGCTTCGCGGACAAGCGGGTCGCGGTTCAATGGATTGGTGTGCGCCTCTGAGGCCCAACTCAGGCTCGAGGCCCCCAGCAACATACAACTCAATCCGCGCATCCATAGCCCTGCCGTCCTCAACCTCAAGCGTCCCTCTTTCTCTTTCCTGTAGTTGTATTTCCAGCAAATCCTGTGGAAGGCGCAAGGCCCGGGCCTAAAGGCCTTGTCGATTTGTCGCATTTTTCAGGAGGTTGAAACCCCCTGCTCCCTCCGGAATCCTCGAACCACAACCGTAGTGCTTTGCGCCTTACCGCCCCCTCTTGATTTTATGGCCCAACCCCGCTCCCCCTGCCCGCCGCTAATCGAACCGTCCCGGCCCGTGCGCGAAAAACGAAAAAGGAAAACACATCCCGTTTCACGTTAACCAATCCAGAAGACGCCAGAAAGGCTCCGCACCGCAATTGGCCCCCGCGCAGCCATCGACGCGTCTCCGTCCCCCGGATTTCTCTTTGCATAAAGGACTGGTGATATGAACCGGAAAGAGATGTTGCGACTGCTGCTCAATCAGGCCCAGTTTAACGGATTCGAGTTTCGCCGCTGGTTCGTGGCCAACGTGCAGCCCGTCTGGCCCGGCGCCGAGCAGGCATTAACCCTGCTGGCCGGCGAGGGACGCCATTACACCCTGCTTTTTTCGCACGAGTTTGCCCGCTGCTACTGGCGCACCGGCTCGCATATCAGCTTCAGCGTGCCGTCCCTGACCTATTCGCGCATCACCACCAATGGCGCGGTGGTGCAGGTAACGCGCAAGCCATTTACGCGCCGCACCATCAAGCCCGATGTGTGGAAGTATCACCTGCGCCAGATGGCCGCCTCCGACGACCCGGTCGATTATCTATGCAAATTCCTGCCCGCGCCGGACCAGGCGAAGGTGCGGGAACTGCCCGGCGGCGGCAGCGTAGCCGCCCAGGCGTGAGAGGCAGATGAGGGTGCATTGAGACGGACGGATTGCGTCGCGTGACGGAGCTTCCGTCAGATCGGATGGCGCAAAAAGCCTCGGCTCTGATCGCCGACTGAGGCTCCTTTCTGAACAGACAGGCAGGCACTTGGGGATATGGCAGGAGTGACCTGGCAGGAGTGACCTGGAAGGATGATCGGGAGTTTCAATCCCTGGTCCACAATTGCAATGGACCGGAGGCGCCCTGAACTTAATAAGACTCTTCTCGGTTTGGGAGCCATCCGCCGAGCCGATCCTTCAACTAACAACTTACAACTGACAACTCTCTTCAGGCCCCCCCACCTCCTCTCTAGTAGAATCGCAACAGGGCAATCTTTACGGTTGCCCGGAGCGGCTTCACAACCGATGAGCGAACCGGAAACAGGGAATTCCAATCAACCGCAGCCGGTATCGCCGGCCTGGATCAGAATTGAGCGAGCCCGCCATCCCCAGCGGCCATACCCCATGGACTTTATCGAGCGAATCTTTACCGATTTCAGCGAGATTCACGGGGATCGCGCCTTCGGCGACGACGAGGCCATCGCCTGTGGAATGGCGCGCCTGGGCGATGACGAGGTGATGGTCATCGCCAACCGCAAGGGCGGCAGCACCAAAGACCGCGTGCGGCGCAACTTCGGCATGCCTCATCCCGAGGGCTATCGCAAAGCGCTTCGATGCATGAAGATCGCCGAAAAATTTGGCCGCCCGGTTATCAGCCTCATCGACCTGCCAGGCGCGTATCCCGGCCTGGGCGCGGAGGAGCGCGGACAGGCCGAGGCCATCGCCAGAAACATCCGTGAAATGTCTCGTCTGCGCGTACCCACCATCTCCGTCATCAGCGGCGAGGGCGGATCGGGCGGAGCGCTGGCCCTGGCCGTCAGCGACCGCGTCCTGATTCTCGAGAATGCCCTTTACTTTGTTATTACGCCTGAATCCTGCGCCGCAATTATGTGGAAGGATTCGGCAAATAAACAGCTTGCCGCCGAGGCCATGCGCATCTCCGCTCCTGAGGTTGCGGCGGTCGGCTGCGTGGACGAGATTGTCTCTGAGCCGCCGGGAGGCGCGCACACCGACCGTGAAGCCGGCTCCGGCATCCTGGGTAGCGTCCTGAAGCGGCATCTGGGGGAACTGAAGGCGACCCCCATTGACGCACTGGTGGCCGCCCGCCAGCAGAAGTTCCGCAACATCGCCCAGTTCTATACGGAAGGGCACACTTAGTGGCGCGGCATCAGGGGCTAAACCCGGGGTTGATTTGTGCGGCACTTGCGGCACGGTCGGATACCAAGGCGGGGCGTGGGCGGGGACGCCCACGCTACAGCCGGCCAGGAGGCCGGCGCTACATCTTGACGTTTTCATCCACTTGCGTGGGGGAAGGCGCATGAGCACGCCCGCACTCCCCGCCAGCCGGTTTCGAGCCTACGCGCAATTCGTTGCGGCAGTCCTGTACTTCTTTCTGGCGCGAGCGCTGGCCCGGCGTTGGGCAGGGGGCCTGGCCAGCGAACAGTGGGTTCCTCTGGCAGAGCAGGCACTATTGGTATTCCTTCTGCTGGTAGGCTATGCGGGCATGGGATTCGTCCTCGATCGCCAACAGCACGCAATCAGCGTTCAGGGCCTTCCGCTGCGGCCCGGCTGGCTGGGTGAAGCGGGAATGGGAATCGCCACCGGCTGGGCCATTGCGGTGGTGTGCGTACTCCCCCTCACCCTGGCGGGGGGAATCGCGATTGTGTTCATCAACCACGCCTCAGCCTGGGGCTGGCTGGTTACCGATGTGGCTTTCTTTGCCCTGGCCGCCATGGCAGAAGAAATTGCCTTTCGCGGCTACGCATTCCAGTGTTTCTGCCGGGCGCTGGGACCGGTTGGCGCGTCGGTGGGTTTTGCCGTGTTCTACGCCATTGTGCAGTCCGCGGCGCCGGGCTCAAGCCACCTGAGCGAAGCCGTTTCCATTGCGCTGGGCCTGGTGCTGAGTGCCGCATACGTTCGAACCAGGGCCCTGTGGGTGAGCTGGGGGCTTAACTTCGGCTGGAAGGCGAGCCGTCCGTTGCTGTTCGGACTGGCAGTGAGCGGCGTCAACAGTCATTCTCCCGTGGTGCAGGGCGACCCCATGGGGCCGTTCTGGCTTACCGGCGGCGGCTTCGGCCTCGACGGCACCTGGATGGCGTTGGTGGTTCTCACTCTTGCGCTGCCGGTGGTCTTCCGCATCACGCGCGATCTGGATTTTCGCTACAACGCGCCGGTGATCGTTGCGGCAGGCATTCCCGTGGACCTGGACGCCGCCGCCCGCCGCCAGCATGAGGCCGCCATGGGCCCGGTCGAGCCCTCGGTACCGATGCGCGCATACGCCTCGGCGCCGGAAC
>CAYWMR010000063.1:10747-16379 GCA_964458965.1 uncultured Occallatibacter sp.
CATGGGCCCGGCCGAGCCAACGGCCCCAGCGCTGGTGCAGATTCTTCCCCTGGCCGCGCCCCCGCCACAGCGTCCGGCCGATCAAGCCGCGGATTCCCAATCGAGACCCGTTGCCTGAGTTACACTTTCCGTGTCAACGTTTTCCGTTGCTACCCGGGTCAAATCGAGAATTGAGATTTCAAGCTCTGGAGGCGGTTATGAGAGCCATGTCCTGCGTGTCGGCGGCTTTGCTGGCAGTTACTTCCGTGTTTGCTCCAATATGTATTGCGCAGACGAGCCAGGCTCCTGCTGCCGCCCATCGGGAGTCCACGCAGGAGTTCATCGCCAAGCTGAATCCCCAACAGAAGCAGCAATTCGACGATGCGGCGGCGGCCTACAAAGCGCAGCGCCCCTTCGATGCGGCAGTCATCTACCGATCGTTGCTCAACGATTTTCCCGGCGATCCAATCTTGTTGAAGTTCGCCAGCCAGAATTTAATCCGCGGCGGCGCTTCAAGTATCGCAGTGGACCTTCTCAAGCCTCTTGCCCAGGCCGATCCCGACGACTGGCAAGCAGCTTCTCTGCTCACCCACGGCTGCGCAGAGATGGGCGATAAGCCATGCCGGGACGCGGGAATCGCCCACATGCTCGACCTGCACAGCCGCGGCCTTACTCCCCCGCAAATGCACGATTACGTGGTGGAGGACGTCAAGCTGGGTGACAATACGATCCAGCTATTCACTTCGCTCGCGCCTTGGGGTATGTACCATGTTTACGCCGTTGGCAGAGTTACAGACAGCACCGGCAAACTGTTTCTGAGCATAACTCTGGAAAGCAACGACTTCGATCAACCGGGATTTGCCAAGGATCATCCCGATCAGGCAGGGAAGGGGATACGTCGGTTTTCGATTGATTCCTACCGGGAAAACGGGTTGGACAGCTCTGGTCAGCGCACGCAGACCCAAGCCTTCTACAAGTTCATCGACGGACAACCGGACTACGAAACCATCCGGCAAGAGTTTCTAAATGTCGCCGCCGGAAAGTCAAAGCCCGTGGCCACGCGCGGAAATCTGAAGGTCCCGTAGTCAGGGCACACGCCGCACGCTCCGTTTCGTCAATCAGGTCGACGGCCGGCGTCGGCAGAATGAACCGCCGTATCGGTTTTCTCAGGCTGCCACTTGCATTTTCCATGCAAACGGGGCTATCTTTTGCATAATTCCGGTAGCGCCGTGGGAGACCCCATGAGATGGCCATTTGAAACCCGGCGGACGCAGCCAACCCCCAACGCTGGGGGCAGGATTCATATCTTGCGACCCTCGTGTTGTTGCGCCATTGCGGCCTTGCTGCTTTGCGGTACCACGCCGGCCCAGATCACCATCAACTCCAAAACCGGCGTAGTCACCAACGGAGCCACACCTGCCACCACCAGCCAGGTTGACCGGCGCTATCAGCAGATCGAACCCACTCATGTTGCCCTCACCAAGTCGGAACTCGACCCCAAGACCCGCCTCGAACTTATCCGGACCATGCAATCGGAACAGGGATTCGCCATGCGGCCGTTTCCACGCGGCCACAAAGGTCTCACGCTGGAAGCCAATGGCAAGCTGGAGCCGGCGGGCGAAAACTATCTGAACATGGCCACCAAGGAGGGGCTCTCGGCCAAGCCGGGCGACCGCCTGGTGCTCACCGACATCAGGATTGAGCACTCCAGGATCGTATTCGATTTGAATGGCGGCCCCGATCCCAGACACCGCTTTCTGCAGCATATCCAGATTGGCACAGGTCCCTCGATGACTCCGGTGGTACAGGGTGACGATCATGAGCCAACCGGCGCGCGCCTGTCGCTGACCTTCGAGAATCATGTTCCCGAACTCACCGGCGACGATGTAAAGGCGCTGCTGGCGCCCATGATTTCGTTTGGACTGAAGACCCCCGTTCAGGCCTTCACCGATACGCTTCCACCCAAGCTCAAAGATGCAATTCTCAACCACCACGTGCTGGTGGGCATGAGCACCGAGATGGTGCTCTTCGCCAAGGGTCAGCCGGAGGGCAAGTCGCGCGAGATGGATGGCCAGATGCCGTTCGAGGAGTGGATCTACGGCAAGCCGCCCAAGGATGTGGAGTTTGTCCGCATCAACGGCAATCGCGTGATTCGCGTTGAGATTGCCAAAGTGGGCGAGACTCCGGTCATCTTCACCAAGAACGAGGTGGAGGGGCTGATGCGCACCGACGGTACGCCGCTTCAGGTTGCCCGAACCGTCAAGGAGGGAGATGTCGAGCGGGACCCCAATACCCAGGCGCCGGCGGCTGCGCCCAGCATACTCAAGCCAGGCGAAAACATTCCCGACCAGCCGGCCACCGGCGAAATGAGGCCGGTACGATTCCCCGCGCCCAAGCCGCAGCCCGGCGACCAGAGCGGTGCGCAGCCCGATGCGACGACGCCGGCCAGTCAGCCGGCTAATAGCCAGCCGGCAGGCGTTCCCGCCGGGCCGACAGCTACACAAGTTCCTCCCGGAGATGCATCGCAGCCCACCCCGCCCAAGCCGCCATCGCCTCCGCCAGTCGGCTCGTCTCAGCCGGAGTGAAGGCCGCAGCCGGAACACCTGCGCTTGATGTAAACTGGACTCAGCGAGTCCGGCTCCCTCCAGGCAAATCCGTTGCCCCAATCACAAGGCAATTTTGCGATTCGAGGTTGGCTCATGGCCGCGCCGTTGAAGCCGCGTGCTCTTTACGTGTGTGCAGAGACAATCCCAGAAGGAGAACCACCCGACCGATGGCAAAGATAGCGAAAACAGGGGACCGCAAGAAGGAAATGGACACGACGAAGTCGACCGACTGTCCCAAATGCAAGAAGCCCACGCGCATCGTCAAGCGCGTAAAGGACCGCGAGCGCGGCATCCCGGGCGGAGTCTACATTTCGTGCTCTGTGTGCGATTTCTACGAGAAGCTCTAAACGCCGGCCACTTCCGGCATAGGAAAAGCCCGGCCAAAAGCCGGGCTTTTTCTCCCTAGGGATACTGGTATTCGGCTTCAGGGCGACGAAGCACTGCCAAAATTCAATTGCCCCTAAAGCCAGCCTCTCGGTCGTGCTAATCTCTCTTCACCGCATGAGCCAGTTGCCCACCGCGCCTACGCAGCAATCCACGCCAGACCTGCCCCGCGTGCTGGGCGCAAGCCAGGCTACGGCCATTGTCGTGGGCACCATTATCGGCAGCGGCATCTTTCTCGTCCCGCGCGAGATGATGCAGGACGTGGGCTCTTCCGCACTGGTGTATTTGGCCTGGATTGTGGGCGGCCTGCTGTCGCTGTTCGGCGCCATGACCTATGCCGAGCTGGGCGCCATGCTGCCCTATGCCGGCGGCGAGTACGTCTACCTGCGCGGAGCGTATGGCGACACACCCGCCTTCCTCTACATGTGGACATGGTTCGCCGTGGCCAAGCCTGCCTCCATCGCCGCGGTAACCGTGGGCCTTGCGCGCACGCTGGGCTTCTTTCCCGCCTTTCATTGGCTCGCCGGCCAAGCCGGGCCCATGCCGCTGCTATGGTCGCAGCTCTTCGCTATCGGAGTGACCTGGTTCATCACCGGCCTAAACTATCTGGGAATAAAAAAGGCCGCCGACTTTCAGCTTGTTTTTACCACGCTCAAAGTAATCCTGATCCTGATTGTTGCCGGCCTGTGCTTCGCTTCCGCAACCGGGGCCTTTGCGAACTTTACCACCACGCTGCCTCACGCTGTCGGCGGCATTGGCGGCTTTATGGCAGCGCTCATCGCTACGCTTTGGGCTTACGACGGCTGGAACGACCTGACCATGGTAGCCGGCGAGGTTCGCCGCCCGGAGCGAAGCCTGCCCATTGCACTCATCGGCGGGCTGTTCATCGTGGGGTTTCTCTTTATGGCCACCAACGCCGCCATCCAGTACATTCTTCCCGCCTCGCAAATTGCCGTCAGCGAGCGGCCGGCCGTCACGGCTCTAACGGTGGTTGCGGGCCCGGCGGGAGCGGGCTTTGTGGCCGCCGCCATGGCGCTGAGCATCTTTGTCACGCTCAACGGAACCATCATGTCCGGCGCGCGCATTCCGTTTGCCGCGGCCCGCGACCGCCTGTTCTTCCGCCAGCTCGCGCACATTCATCCACGGTTCCAGTCGCCCTCCACCTCGCTGGTCATCCAGGGATTGCTCTCCACCGTGCTGCTTTTATTCCTCAGCCGCTTTCAACAGTTTTTCGAGTTAGCCGTATTTGCCGAATGGCTCTTCTACATGCTCACAGCGACCACTGTCTTTGTATACCGACGCAAGCGCCCGGATGGGCCGCGGCCATACAAGGTATGGGGTTATCCGGTGTTGCCGGCCATCTTTGTGGTTTGCGCCACGGCAGTCTTGATTTCAAGTTATGCGGGCAACCTGAAAGGCTCGCTGCTGGGAACCGCGCTGATTCTGCTGGGACTGCCCGTGCTGTGGATCGTGCGGAAGATGTATCCGGGGCCGTCGGCGGAGTTGGAAGGCAGCTAAGAGTGATTACGGCGGACTACAACGGCCGATAACTTCCTTCGCCCCACGGCACCTCGACTGACACCGAACACCCCGTTGTGGCAACGGAAATCTTCACCACCCCCGCGTTAGTTCCCACTACGGTTGGATCCACCAGCGCCACCGCATGTCCCTTGGCATCGGCGGTTACCACGGGCGAGTGTTTTTCTCCCTGCGACTCCGATTCGAGCGGTACCGAAGCTCCCGGCGCCAGGCCATCGATATACACCAGCAACCCCTGCCCCTGCGGCATTCCCAGCCTCGCTTCAAGGCGGCAATTGCCCTGCCTGCTCTCCAGCGGATACGGAACAATCGTGCCGGGAATGAACAATTTCCCGTCCGCGTTGGCCAGCATATAGCGAACAGGCTCGCCGCGAGCCGCCTTCAACTCCACTTCCACTTCATCCGCACTGGCAAGCGAGTCCTTTTCCTGCTGTTTCGGCTTGGGCAAATGCCACATCAGCAGCCCTTTGGCGTTGGTATAAATCTGCCCGGGCGTATACGCCACTTGCGTGCCGATCCTCCAAACCGCCAGCGTATAAGTCTCGCTCTCAGGCGCGCCGGGGGCCAGCAGGCGGTATCGAACGACGTGCGGGTCGGTGGGATGAGCGTTTTCGATCTTCTGAAATTGAATGTGCAGCCCCTGAGGATTGGTCTTGCCCGGAGCCGCGTTATCCAGCCCGATTTGCCGCCGCAGCGTGGTGAGGGGGTCGTCTGGCACCCCAGGCGGCGCGGTCTGGCCCAGGCAGTTCACGGCAGCCAGCGCCAGACACGGCAGCGCCAGACACGCGAACAGGGGTGCCTTGATTGGTCTCGCTCCACCTGCCTGTGCCCGAGCGGTTTGCGCTTTCAAAAGGGTTTCCTCCGATGCTGAAGCCCACAGCGATTCTAAGGGCTTTATGCCGTGGGCGAAACCTCCATTTTGCGCTAAGGGCCAAAAACCACCATGAAGGCTAAAGACGCGCAACATCCACAAATATACTCACGATCATGGTGTAGCGAGGGGTTTGTAAATAAGACCAATGACGATTCCGATGACCGTCCACTGGAGGAAGTAAGCCACGGCCTGTCCCAGAGCGAGTTTCAGCCCGATGTTCAGGTTCACGTAGTTGTGCAGCACAAATGCG
>CAYWMR010000064.1:0-16347 GCA_964458965.1 uncultured Occallatibacter sp.
CCAGCGACAACCGCAAGCAGTTGGAGATCGGCACCATGGCGCCGCTCGACGTGCTGAACGCCGACCAATCCGTGGCGTCCGACAAGCAGGCCCTGATCAGCTCGCAGAACACTCTGAACTACCAACAACAGATCATCAAGCAGGCCATTGCGCGCAATCTCAACGATCCGGCGCTGGTGGCGGCGGCCGTGATTCCCACCGACCGGGTAAGCATCGAGGAGATTCCCGAGGAGAAACAGCCGGTGGACGATCTGGTGCAGCAGGCCTTCAAACAGAGCCCGGCGCTGGAACAGGCGGCGCTGGCGCTGAAGAACGATGAGATCAGCCTCCGCGGCGCGAAAAATGGCCTCTTGCCGACCGTGGATATATACGGGTATCTGGGCGGTTCGGGTTTAGCGGGCACGCAGAACCCGAATTGCGCGAAATCCGGATTCGGCTGCTCCCCATCCACCGGCGGCTATGGAACGGCTCTCGGTAACACGTTCGACAACTCGTCGCCAGACAAAGGGGTTGGGTTCAATGTGGCGATCCCCATCCGCAACCGCACGGCTCAGGCGGAGCAGGCGACGGCGCTGATCCAGTACCGCCAGGCAGAGTTGCGCCTGGAACAGCTCTATACCCAAACCCGCATCAGTGTGGTGAACTCGATGTTTGCGCTTACCAACGACCGGGCGCAGGTCCAGGCCTCCATCGCCGCCAAGGACTATGCGCAGCAGAACTTGGACGCGGAGCAGAAGAAGCTGCACCTGGGTGCTTCGACGACCGCGCTTGTGCTTCAACAGCAGCGCGCGCTGGCCTTGGCGGAGAACACTCTGATCCAGGCCAACGCCACCTACGCCAAAGACCGTGCGGGCTTGTATCAGATACTGGCCAGCACGTTGCAGCACTATGGCATTAACCTGAACGATGCGGCAACGGGCGAAGTGAAGTCGGCTCCGGTGATACCGGGATTGACACCGGCCAGGCAAGGCAACGAGCCGACGTTAACTCCGCCGGCGACCAAGTGAGAGTAGCTCTTAGCCTCTAGCTGCTAGCTTCTAGCCTGTTCGCACATTGAAAAAGCCCGTCGGCTCCCACGAGAGCCGGCGGGCCTTTTTTGTTCTACGCAATGTCGTGTTTCAGCTGGCGTGTGCGATCAGCGTTCCGCAACTAGATCGAGCAGATCAAAGAACTCCGGAAAGCTGATGTTGGCCGACTCCGAGCCCTGGATGAGCGTATCGCCCTGGGCACGCAATGCGGCCACGCTGAAGGCCATGGCGATGCGGTGATCTCCGCCGGAGTCGATGGTTGCGCCGTGCAGGGTCTGGCCGCCGGGCACGTCCACGCCGTCGTCGAATTCCTCGACTTCGGCTCCCATGGCGCGGAGATTCTTCACCATGAGCGCGATGCGGTCGGACTCCTTGACGCGGAGTTCCCTGGCGTCACGGATGCGGATGCCGCCGCTGGTAAAGGGCGCAATGGCCGCCAGCACCGGCAGTTCGTCGATGAGCTGGGCGGCCAAGGCACCGCTGACCGTGGCCGATCCAAGCCCCTCGTCCGGGCCGGAGACCTGAACCGCGCCTACCAGTTCGGCATTCTTTTCTTCAAGATTCAGCACGGCGATATGAGCGCCGAGAGCCGTGAGTACGTCAAGCAATGTGGCGCGCGTGGGGTTGAGGCCCTGCCGGTCGAGCACCAGGCTGGAGCCGGGAAAGATCGCCGCTGCGCAGAGAAAAAACGAAGCGGAGGAGATATCGCCGGGGATGGAGGCTTCCATTGCGCGCAGCGCTTGAGGGCCGGAAATGGACACCGAATCGATGGTGCGGTCAAGTTTGGCTCCAAAGGCGCGCAGGGCCAACTCGCTGTGGTCGCGGGTGCGAAATGCCTCTCGGACGGTGGTGATGCCAGAGGCTTGCAGGCCGGCGAGCAGGATGCAGGTCTTGAGTTGGCCGCTGGGAACGGGTGTGGTGTAATCGATGGGCCGTAGCGGGCCGCCTTCGATGACGATGGGAGCGTGGCCCTCGGTTAGAGTCAGGCGCGCGCCCATCTCTTCCAGGGGCTTGCGGATGCGCTCCATGGGCCGGCGGGAGAGCGAGGCGTCGCCAATCAGGGTGAAGCTGCCTTGCTGGGCGGCCAACAGTCCGGAGATCATGCGCATGGTGGACCCGGAGTTGCCGCAGTCCAGGGGATGATTTGCGGGAGTCACTCGGCCGGCAACGCCGGTGATTTCAACTGCGCCCTCGTTGGTTCGGTTGACGTTAGCGCCAAGGGCTTCCATGCAGGCCAGGGTCGAGGCACAGTCGGCGCCGGTGGAGAAGTTGGTGAATCGCGAAGTTCCTTCAGCAAACGCTCCGAGCATGGCGTAGCGATGGCTGATCCCCTTGTCGCCGGGCAAGGTGAGGCTTCCAAGGATGTTGCGGGCGGGACGGACGATGCGTTCTTCAATGGCGGCGGACATGGGGGCTCCGGGGAATTCTGGGTCTCTTTGAGTTTATCGGATGGGGGAGTGAGTGCGCGAAACCGCGATGCGGCCGAATAAGCGCAGTCGAGAGTTTATTTTGTCGAGACTTTTGGGGATTATGGGTGTCAAAACTAAGTTGGGCCATCCGGGACGGGCGAATTTCGCCCGATGGCCGGGGACGATGAGAAAGCGGGGGCATCATGAAGAGCAGAGGGTTGGATTGGCGCCGTCGAGGCGCAACGATGCTTGGGCTGGTGGGATTCGCAGCCAGCGCGGTGTGTCTGGTTGCTTTGCTCGTTCCTGGGGCCTGGGCTGACGATCCCGCGACGCCCGCCCCTCAGCCGCCCGCGCGGGCTGTGCGGCTGAGCAGCGTGGACGGTCAGGTGCAGATTGCGCTGGGAGGCCAGGTGCTGGCGAGCCCGGCGCTTGCCAATACTCCGCTGTTTGAGGGGACACTGGTGACGACCGGGGACAATGGGCGGGCCGAGGTTCAGTTTGAAGACGGCAGCGTGGCCCGGCTCTCTCCGAATAGTTCGTTCGCACTCACAGTGCTGCACGGCACTGGCACAGCCGGCGATGCTGAGATCACCCTGAAGTCGGGTCTGGGCTATTTCGAGCTGGAAGGCGCAACACAAGATGCAACCCAGGGTGGGGCCATTCGAGTTCGATTCGGCGACGCCCAGGTAACGGCCGCCGGCGCAACCCTTCTGCGCATCAACATGGACATTCCTCCGGGCGAGTTGGCCGTCTTTTCCGGCAGCGCGCACCTGGTACGCGGAAATGCCGACCGCCCCAGCTCGGAATCGCTGGATTTGCACGGCGGCGAGAGCGTGGCCCTGAGTTCGGCATTTACTGGCCAGGACAACATCTCCGAATCGATCGAACCGGATTCCTGGGACACATGGAACAGTGACCGGGACGAGGCGCTGACCGCGGAAGGAGCTTTGCAGACGGGAGCGGAAAACTCGCTTGGCGAAACCAACAACCCGGCGTGGAACGACCTGGACGCAAACGGGAACTGGTACAACGTGCCGGGACAGGGCGAAATCTGGTCGCCGAATGAGGCTGCCGATACCAGCTTCGATCCCTACGGCAATGGGAATTGGATGTGGACTCCGGGCTACGGGTACATATTCGTCTCGGGCTACCCGTGGGGTTATACGCCCTTCGCTTGCGGCAGGTGGAACTATTACAACTCATTCGGCTGGGGCTGGGCGCCGGGAGCGGGCGGCTGCACCGGGTGGTGGGTGGGAGGTTTTTACGGTGGTCCCAACATCGGCGCCGGGTTTGGCGGTTATCGTCCGCCCATTCGGCCGCGCTGGCCGCGCAATCCCGTTCGCCGTACAGGAGTTGGCGGCGGGCCCTTGCCGCTGGAGGGAGCACACCCCATGATTGCTGTGCACCGCCAGTTCCCCTCGGGCGCTACTTCCCTGCCGGCGCGCGACCGCACCAGCACGGTCACCATTGCCGGGCAATCGGTGCAGGCGCTTCGTCCGCTTTCTCCGCGACCGCAGTATTCTCGCTCGGCCTTCTCATCTTCAGGCCGCGAAACGTATGAGGGCGCGTGGGCAGCGCCAGGCGGGACGGCGCGCGCACCGGGTGTGTATTCGAGCCCCGGACGGCCAGTCGCCCGGCCGGCAACGGCCCCGGCCAGGCCTGCATCGCGCCCCATTGCCGCGCCGCGGCCTGCTGCTGCTCCGCGTTCGGCACCTGCTCCGAGCCATGCTTCGAGCGGCGGCCACAGGTAGAACTGAGACCATGGCGCAACGTCGACGCTCGCGGCGAGAGCATATAAACTGGCAAGTGTCGGCGCTGCTCTAACTGCGCTGCTTCGACTGCGCTACAGGCGCGGGTTACTTAATCCGGGATCAGACCTTCAGGCTGTCTTCAGCCGGGATAATGAACTCCGCGATGGGATTTGGGGTCGGACGCCCCAGCAGGTATCCCTGCACCTCTTCGGCGCCAAATGCGCGGATCAAGTCCAGTTGCTCCTGCGTCTCGACGCCCTCGACAATCACGCGCATGCCGATATTATGGGCCAGTGCAATGAGCGCTGGAATCATGGATTCACTCTGGGATTGGGTGTCGAGATTCATGACAAACGACCGGTCGATCTTGAGCGCATCGAAGGGCAGAAACGGCAGATAGCTGAGCGAGGAATAGCCGGTGCCGAAATCGTCCACGGCCATGCCGATACCCAAAGCGCGAAGGCGGTTCATGATCTCGGTTGAGGAATGCGCGCCGGAGAGAATCACCGATTCGGTCACCTCAACCTGCAGAAGCTCAGGCCTGAGTCCGGTGCGCTTCAGAATTCCGCTCACCTCTTCCACGAATCCTTTGCGCCGAAATTGGATGCTGGAAACATTGACGGCAACCTGGATTGGATCGGGCAGGATACTCTGCCATCGGACGGCCTCGGTACACGCCAGTTCCATGATGTAGGCGCCCAGAGCCACAATCAACCCGCTCTCTTCGGCAATGGGGATGAACTTGACCGGCGGAATCTGGCCCAGAGTCGGGTGGCTCCAGCGAGCCAGGGCTTCAAACCGGACCAGGCGGCCGCCATTCACTTCGAACTCGGGCTGATAATGCACTGAGATTTCGTCCCGCGAGATTGCGCCCCGGAGCAGGTTCTCCAGGCTCAACCGCTCATGGACCAGCGAGCCGATCTCCGAGGTAAAACTCATCACGCGGTTCTTGCCTTCGCGCTTGGCAGCGTACATGGCGCTGTCGGCCTTTCGCATCATTTCATCGGCGTCCGATGCGTTATCGGGAAAGATGCAGATGCCAATACTGGCGCCGATGGCCAGGTCGTGCCCTTCCACATGAAAGGGATTCGAGATTGCGTCCAGCAGGTTTTCCGCCACCAGCGTGGCGTCCTCCCGGTTCGGAAGCTTGTCCAGGATGACCATGAACTCGTCTCCGCCCAGACGGGCAAGAACATCGTTCTCCCGAACCCACGACCGCAGGCAATCGGCCACCTGAACCAGGAGCGCATCGCCTGTCGGATGGCCAAGGCTGTCGTTCACCAATTTGAAACCATCCAGATCCATGTAAAGCAGGGCGATCATGTCGCCGTCCCGTCTGGCCTTTTCCAAAAGGAACGAGAGCCTGTCCATCAGCAATCTGCGGTTCGGCAAACCGGTCAGCGGGTCGTTCAAAGACTCAAAAACCGCCGCGTCCTTTGCTCGTTGGAGTTCCGCCTGATGGTGCCGCAACTGGGTAACATCGATAGCCGTAGTCTCAAACGTCACGCCCTCTCGGGATTCCAGCGGCGAAATGTTCATCAGCAGATCCACTTTTGCGCCATCGTCCCGGCGCAGGCTGGCATCGTGGTTGCTCAAAGCGTCCTGGTTGAGAACGTCGCACAGTTTCTCCCGCTCCACAGGGTCGACCTCGAAATCCCAATAGGATCGGCCAATCAACTCCTCGCGCGACCCAAGCCCAAGCATTTTGACGAACGCCATGTTGCAGTCGACGATGATACCGTCTGGGCGCCAACTGAACACCGCCGCCAGGTTGCGCTCAAACAGCCGCCGGTACTTTGTTTCCATCCGCAATTCGTTTTCGAGACGGGCGCGAATGATCGCCGTCTGCTTGCGGACGGTTCGCCGCAGCATCCTCACCCAGACCAGCGGAGCGACGAAGCATACGGCCATTCCGAATACCAAGGCGAGTCTTTGTTTGAGCGAGAGCCAACTACTGTCTCGCAGCACCACCATGTCCGCCGGCGATTCAATCAGAATCATGAGGGATGCGGGCCATTGCGGCGTTCCGCCCTGGATGATCGCGACGCCGGTCAATTCAAGAAGCGAATTGGGCGCGAGGCCGACGATCTCACGCGTGGGATCGTTGCGGAGCAGTGTCGCTGTAAAGCGCTGGTCGCCGTCTTCGAGCACATAGACATACCCCGTTGCGGTTGCCGTCTGGCTCAGCAGCCGGGCGCGCACGCGTACTTGCCTTCCGGCCAATGAGCGCTTGAGTATCTCCTGTGCGGTCAGATTGAGAGTTACGATTGCATCCTGCTTTGACGGGGCCGCGGGCCCGCGCATCATGGAATCGGACAACAGCAGCGGAGTCGATTCGCCGCGGCCCAAGAACCCAACCAGATCGACAATGTTCCCCGGATGGACCTGGACGGCCTGCGCGGTCTGAACGCTGATTCCTCCGGTCGAGTCCTGAACGATGAAGCGTTCCGGAGACGTCCATGTAACCGTTCCGCGGATATGGAATTGGGGAGCGAATCGCTCGTCCGCCTCTGCGCGGGAGAGGCTGCCAATGGGAGTTGGCGCGGAGGAGAATGGATCATTTAAGGAAGCCTGCTCAACCTTGACATCTGCGAAGCTGTTGACATAAATCTGAGCTGCCAGGCGCGTTTTCGCAGCGTCGAGGCGAACGCCGCTGACGCCTGTAATCCTGACCGTTGCGCCAATCAGTTCCTGGGCCGGCGGGCCTTCTGGATGCGCCATGATTACCCATGCGCTCTTCTTGCCATCGACCAGGCGAAAACAGATGCGGCTGATGTCTTGTTCGCATTGATGCAGCACTCCCTCGGTCGCAACCAGGCTGTTGTCTGCCTCTCCAGCGTTCAGTTCGGCTACGCTCTTCTTAACCGGATCGGGGAGTAAATCATGGCCGATAACCTGAATCCTCGGCTGCGCCACAAGCGGGCCAACGTCTCCGGCGCTGGTTTCACCGTCAACGAGAACCCGCGTGCCTGGAGGGTACGATTTGGTTATGCCATGAACATTGACGAAGATCGAGCCGGTTGCGTCGCGAAGGAACAGCAAGCCCCACTCCGGATCGGAATAAGTGACCACGGCCTGCAATTCAACCGGCAGCGCCCTGGCGGCCTCGGCATTGCTTAATCGCTCAATCGCATTCACCGTTCGCAGCGCATTCTTGTCCACGGATGGAATTGCTCCCGTAGCGGCAAGCTTCCCGACTTCAATGTCTTCCAGCTTGTCGACGAATATCTGCGCAGCCTCTCGCTTGCCCGACGAATCCCAGTGTCCGCCGGCTGCGCCTTTCAATTCCACTTCGGAGCCGATAAGACGCTGGGCCGCCGGGCTATTGGGTTCAGGCAACACCACCCAGGCCTTGATCTCACCGTCGAAAATCCGGTAACAAACGCGGCCCCATGCCATGTCGCACGATTGCAAAACGCCTTTGGTAACCACTAGCTGGCTGTCGCCCATTCCCTCATTCAGCTCGGCCAGGGTTCTACGCTCCGGAACGGGAAGCTTGCCGCGGCCCAGGACGCGGATCTTCGGCTGAACCAGAATTGCCGCGCCGGATTTCGCAGCCGTTTTGCCGCTCACGTGAATGTGCGTACCGGCGGGATACCGGATCTTTGTGCCATCGACCTGGATAAACAACGGACCGGTTGGGTCGTCAAGAAAGAGCAGACTCCATGCAGGATCGGAATACGTCACCACCCCTTCCAATTCAACGGGAATGGACAGGCTCGCCTGGGCGGCGCTCAACCTTTGCAACTCGCCCACCGTCCGCACTGGATATCGTTGCCCGGCCGAGTTGCTCACCTGCGAAGAGCAGAAAACAGGAAGAAGAAGAGCGCCGAGGACACAGCCACCCACAAAGCCGCGCAGGCCCACTCTTGCTGTTTCGGGAAAAATCGTCTCCCTCCCCATCTTCGCAGCCAGCTTTCTCTTGTCTACCCACGCGCTGTTCCGGCCGGGGCCTCTATTTCCGCCACGACTTACTTCTGGATATCGGCGAATGCGAGGAAATGTTCACCTCCACGAGGCAAAAGAGCGCTTCAATTTGTACGTTTCCGCCCGCGTGCTGAGGGGATTTCACACCCTGTGCCGGTTGCGATGCTGCAAACATCCGAACCCTGCAACTGGATGCGTGCCAGGTGGTAGAGGTTGGGGAGGGCTTTTCTCACAAAGCCCCGATTCCGAAACACTACGCCGCCGTTGACGTTTCACGCGATGCAACCTTGGTCATAACTGGTCCGAAGAGCGGCAAGCGACGGCGGTAATCTCCCTCGCGAAGGACCAACGCGGCTCTCCATCTGCTTGCAGCACATACTGTCAAGAAACTTGTGGTTGGGCTTCCAGACTGTGCCAAAGCGCGGCAAATGCTTCCATCGTAAGAGCTTCCGCGCGGGCCTGGGGATCGATTGCGGCCTGGGCAAGGGCACGGGCAACAGCGCCGGGCGAAATGCCGGCGGCGCGGAGATTGTTGGCCAGAGTCTTTCGCTTTTGGGAAAAGGCCTTGCGAACGAAGGGCAGGAAGCTGCGCTCTTCCACCCCCAGCTCGGCGAAACGCGGAGCAAACCGCCAGCGAAAGACCGTAGAGTGAACGTCCGGCGGAGGCGAGAAGGACTCCGGCTGCAGCGTAAACAACTGCTCGGCGGGGCCGTGCATTTGTACGGTGATGGAGAGCAGGCCGTAATCCCGCGAGCCCGGTTGGGCGGTAATGCGGTCGGCCACTTCGCGCTGCACCATCAGAACCGCCCGGTCGAGAACTGCGCCTTCAGGTGAAGCGTGGCTGGCGCCCAGCTTCAGCAGTATGGGAGCGGTGATGTAGTAGGGCAGGTTGCCCACCACAACCAGCCTCTGCCCGGCCGCGGCTGAGGCTGCCGCAAAGTCGAAGTGCAGCACATCCTGCTGGACGACGGTGACCCGCTCCGGAGCGAACTCTGTGCGCAGATGAGCGGCAAGCCCGGGGTCGAGCTCAACCGCGATCACATGGGCGGCGCGCGCAGCAAGGGCTCCGGTTATGGCGCCCGCGCCGGGGCCGATCTCGACGACGGTCCGGCCATTGAGGTCGCCCAGCGACGCGGCGATGCGATCGATGGCCTGCGCGTCGCAAAGGAAGTTCTGTCCGAGCCTGGGTTTGGCGGGCATGGGCTGCATTGATGGTAATCGAGTGAAGGAGTGAAAAAGTGAATTAGTGAAGGAGTGAAGAACTGTGAACGCCGGAGTATCCTTGAAATGGCTCAAGAACATCAACGAATCCATGCTCGATGGCAAAAGCATTGGGGCTTTGCCGACCGTCGGAGGTTGCAATGAGCACAAGCCGGAACTCCACACAGCTTTTCGAGGGCATCCGGAACTTGGTGGTGTCGGCTCGACAGAGCGCAGCCCGTGGCGTCAACTTGTTGCAGGTCTATACGAACTAGGAGTTTGGCCGCCGCATCGTTGAGCAGGAGCAGAAAGGGGCGGACCAAGCACAATATGGCAAGGAGCTTCTGAATGAGTTGGCCGCCCGCCTGACCGGCGAATTCGGAAACGGGTTTTCCAGAACGAATCTTGCGTCCATGCGCCAGTTTTACATGGCATATCCGGATCGAATTCCAAAGATTATCCAGACAGCGTCTGGACAATTCCCAGCCTTCCCAATTCACCAGACATTGTCTGGCGAATTGCAGACTACTGCCAATACGACACCTAAACCATTTGTTTTGAGTTGGTCGCATTACGTCTTCCTGATCGGACTCAAGCCGGATGAACGCGCCTTCTACGAAATTGAGGCCGCCCAGCAGGGGTGGACTCTGCGTGAACTCCGGCGCCAATTCGATGCCGGCCTTTATGAGCGACTGGCCCTCAGCCGCGACAAGGAGGGAATCCGAGAACTGTCGCACGAAGGTCCGCACATCGCCAATCCGCAAGATTTGCTCAAAGACCCCTACGTGCTGGAGTTTCTCGGCATTGAGGAAAAGGCCCGCTACTCCGAGTCCGATTTGGAGTCGGCCATCGTCACCCACGTGGAAAAGTTCCTGCTCGAACTGGGAAAGGGCTTCCTCTTTGAGTCCCGGCAGAAGCGGTTCACCTTCGACGAAGAGCACTTCTTCGTCGATCTCGTGTTTTATAACCGGCTGCTGCGGGCCTACGTACTCATCGACCTCAAGATTGGCAAACTCTCGCATCAGGACCTCGGCCAGATGCAGATGTATGTCAACTACTTTGACCGCCACGTCAGAACGGAAGCGGAAAACAACACCATCGGCATCCTGCTTTGCAAGAAGAAAAACTCCGCTATGGTCGAAATTACCCTTCCCAAAGACGCCAACATTCACGCCCGCGAGTACCAGCTCTACTTGCCCAGCAAAGAGGAACTTCAACAGAAACTCCTGGAATGGGTCGGCGACCAGGACCGGGGGAGATGAACCTGGCCATTGAGGCTCACGAGGACCCCGCACTTCACTTCTTCACTCCTTCACTTCTTCACTGCCTCTTGACAATGAGTCTAGTGTGTTAATAGACTAGACACTTCAATGAACCTCAGAGTTAACTTCTCGTCCGGCGTCCCCATCTATCTGCAATTGATGGAGCAGATCAAGCACGCCGTTGACACCGGCGCGATAAGGGGCGGCGAGCAACTGCCGGTGATTAGGAAGATCGCCGAGGAGCTGGCGATGAACCCCAACACCGTGGCCAGGGCTTACCGGGAACTGGAATGGGAGGGCGTCGTGGAGGTCCGGCACGGATCGGGAGTATTCGTGGCGGGTCCGCCGGCGTTGTCCCAGAAGACGGCAGAGATTCGCGAAGCAGCCGACGCGCTAAGGCCTGCGATGCAGCATGGGATTGCGCTCGGCTTGTCGGAGTCCGAACTGCGCCGGGTGTTTGAAGACGAACTTTCGCGGCTCGAAGACAATCCGGCCGCCTCACGGAGGAGCAAATGAACGACATAGTCCTCTCAACCAGGAATCTTGCCAAGAGTTTCGATGGCAAACCTGCCCTTCGCGGGCTGAATCTCGAGGTGCCGCGCGGGTCGATTTGCGGATTTCTGGGCCGTAACGGCGCTGGAAAAACAACCACGCTGAAGCTTTTATTGCGGATGCTCAGGCCCGATGCCGGCGAGATTCGCCTTTTTGGCGAGGCGGTGGAATCGGAAACACAATCGGTTGCGGCCCGGCGCCGCATCGCCTTCGTCAGCGAAGACAAGGACCTCTACCCTTTTATGACCGTGGACCAGACCATCCGGTTTACGCGCGGATTCTTCCCAGCGTGGCGACGGGATCTCGAGGAGAAGTATCTCGACCTCTTTGAGTTGCCGCGAAAGAAAGCGGTTCCGAAGCTGTCCAAAGGAATGCGCACGCAGCTGATGCTGTTGCTGGCGATGGCGCGCGGGGCGGACCTGCTGATGATGGACGAGCCCACCAGCGGCCTGGACCCGGCGATGACGGAAGACATTCTGCAGATTCTTGGCGATCTGGCGGCCAGCGACGGTGCGACAATCTTCTTCTCGTCGCATCAACTGGCGGAAGTGGAGCAGATTTGCGACCGCGTCTGCTTGATCGACCGTGGTCAGGCTGTGATCGACGGAGTGCTCGACGACCTAAAAGCGGAGTATCGGCGAATCCTGCTGGTGTTCGACGCTGAGCCTCCAAAGGAGCTGGCCGATTTGCCCGGCATCGACCATCTGCGCAGGCATGGCCGGACGGTCTCGCTGCTGGTGCATGAAGATGTGGAAGCGGTGCTCGACCGCGCGCGAGAACTTGGCGCAAGCTCGGTGGAAGTGCGTCCTGTAACGCTGAAAGAACTGTTTCTGGATCATGTGAGGGGGGAGTAATGCTCTGGTTCAAGGCTTGGCTTGAAACGCGCTGGATCTTTCTCCTCTTCGTCGGTTTGATGCTTCTGGCGTGGCTTACGCCTCTATGGATGCCTGCTTTCGGCTTTCGTTTGCCGCCCGGGGTTTCCGCGTCGAGAATATGGCTCGGGGTTCACATGGGCTCGCTGTTTATTTCCTACTTTGTGGCGAATGCTCTGGCCGGCTCCGGCGTGAACAGTCAAACCGCTTATGGCCCGATGCCGGGGCCCGACGGCTCCATGCTCTTCACTCTGTCTCTTCCGGTTTCGCGCCGGCGGCTGCTCTTTGTGCGGGCCGGACTGGGCGCTCTGCTGACGAGCGCACTGGTCGTCGTCATGGCAGGGTACACGCTCTTCCAGCGGCCGGGGGGAGCGAGCGCCTTCCAGGCTATCGAGTATTTTGTCCGCGTATTCCTATGCACCATGGCCATCTACGCGCTGGCTGTTCTCTTCTCCTGCCTGCTCGAAGTATGGTGGCTGTTCATGGCCCAGAGCTTCTTCTGGATGACGTTGCTGGTGTTGCAGTTCAAATTCAGTGTGGTCGCTTGGCTCAGCCCGCTGCGCGGCATGAGCCTCATCTCCTATCCGATAACGGCGCCCATGCCGTGGGCGCCGTTGCTGGCGTCGGTGACGCTTGCCGGCGTCTGCATGTTTGCGTCGGTGCTGGTATTGGAGCGAAAGGAATACTGACATTCGTCGTTCCGCTGGCTCGCCGCAACAGAAATGAGGTACACTCCACTTGCGATCTCATGGTCGCGATCGTTCCCCTTTTCCTCTCGCCGATTCTGGAGTGTACCCATGGCCTTGAAGTTGACGGTCAACAATGTGGAAACGACGGTGGACGTAGCGCCGGACACACCGCTCTTGTGGGTGTTGCGCGATGTTCTTGACTACAAAGGAACCAAGTATGGCTGCGGCATGGGCCTTTGCGGCGCATGCACGGTGCTGCTGGCCGGCAAGGCGGTGCGCAGTTGCATGACCCATGTCAGCGCCGCCGTGGGCCAGCAAATCACCACCATCGAAGGGCTGTCGCCTGACGGCCAGCACCCGGTGCAGGTGGCCTGGGAGGCGCTGGACGTGCCCCAATGCGGCTACTGCCAGGCCGGCCAGATGATGAGCGCAGCGGCGCTGCTGGCGCGCACCCCCCATCCCACGGATGCGGAGATCGATACCGCAATGAGCGGCAACATTTGCCGCTGCGGAACCTACCCGCGCATTCGGGAAGCCATTCACCAGGCGGCAGAAGCGGGCGCGATGTCGCCCGCAAAGTGAAGGAGCGGCCATGAACCGGAGTGGAGTCCTCGAGATGAACCGGCGATCATTTTTGCAGTTGAGCGTGCTGGCCGGCGGTGGCCTGGCGCTGGGTCTTTATGAGCACCCGAAGGCGATGGCGCAGGGCCCCGGAAAACCACCTGACCTTGATCCGCGTACGTTTATCCGCATTGGAACCGACGGCGTGGTCACCATCATGGCTCGCGCATCGGAGTCGGGCCAGGGCATGCGCAACATGCTGCCCATGCTGATTGCCGAGGAGCTGGATGTGGATTGGAAAGATGTCCGCGTGCAGCAGGCCGAGCTGAACGAAAAGATCTACGGCACGCAGTTCTCCGGCGGCTCAGCGAATACCCCCATGGGATGGGAGCCGATGCGCCGCGTGGGCGCTGCAGGCCGCGAGTTGCTGATTGCCGCCGCCGCGCAAACCTGGGGCGTTCCCGAGGCCGAATGCACCACCAAGTCAGGCCGGGTGCTTCATGCTGCCAGCGGGAAATCCGCAGGATATGGCGAACTGGCCGCCAAAGCCGCCACGCTGCCTGTGCCCGCGCTCAACTCCGTCAAGCTGAAAGACCCCAAGGAATATCGCATCATCGGCCACTCGCAAAAGGGTGTGGACACCCGCTCCATCGTCACCGGCAAGCCTCAGTTCGCCATCGATGTGAAACTTCCCGGGATGCTCTACGCATCCATCGAGAAGGCGCCCGTGTTTGCCGGCAAGGTGAAGTCGGCCAATGTCGATGTCATCAAGGCTCTGCCCGGCGTGCGCCATGTTCTGGTTATCGACGGCGGTATTACGCCAGGCCCCATTACTCCCTGGGAGCCAGGCATGGAACCCGGCATCGCCATAGTGGCCGACACGTGGTGGCAGGCGCAGACGGCCCGCAAACAGCTCAAAGTCGACTGGGACCTGGGTCCCGCCGTTTCGCAGAGCAGCGAGGGTTTCACCAAGCGTGCCGAGGCGCTGCTGCAGGCTCCGCCCGCCAAAACCGTCCGCAAATATGGCGACGTGGATGCCACGCTGAAGTCGTCTGCCAAGGTGGTTGAAGCCACCTACCAGTACCCGTTTATCGCGCACGTGACCATGGAGCCGCAGGGCGCGACCGCGCACTGGAAAGACGGCAAGCTGGAGATGTGGTCGAGCAGCACCTTGCCGGGCAACGGCCGCGACCTGGTTGCCAAGACGCTGGGCATTCACGCCAGTGACATCACCACGCACATGGTGCGCTCGGGAGGCAGCTTTGGCCGCCGACTGCAAAACGACTGGCTGGTTGAGGCCGCATGGATTTCGAAGCAGATTGACGCGCCGGTGAAGCTGCTCTGGTCGCGCGAAGACGACGTTGCCCACGACCCCTTCCGCCCCGGTGGAACGGTGGGCCTGAAAGCCGGCCTCGATGCGCAGGGCAAGGTCACTGCCTGGCGGCATCACCTGATCACCTTCGGCGATGGAAACGAGATAGCTTCCGGCGGCGGCATTGGGGGGGACTCGTATCCTGCCGACTTTCCGCCCGCTTACGCGCTTTACACTTCAGTGCAGCCGCTCATGCTGCGTACCGGCGCAATGCGCGCCCCCGGCGACAACGCTTACTGCTGGGTGGCGCAATCGTTCCTGGATGAGCTGGCGCACGAGGCCGGCCGCGATCCGCTGGAGTTCCAGCTCGATCTGCTGAGCAACAAAAAGGCGCCCTGGAAATCGGCCGGAGGCGACGCCGTGGGCGATCATGAGCCAACCGGGCCGTCGGTTCTCATTCCCGACCGATTCAAAGGTGTACTGAACCTGGTGGCGGAAAAATCCGGCTGGGCGCAGCGCACCAAGACGCCGGGCCGCGGAATGGGAATCGCCGCGTGGTTTTGCCACCTGGGCTACTTTGCCGAAGTGGCCGACGTAACTGTGGACGCCGATGGCAAAGTGACCGTGAACCACGTGTGGGCGGTTGGCGACGTGGGCAGCCAAATCATCAATCCGCAGGCGGCTGACAGCATGGCGCAGGGCGGAATCATTGAAGGCATGAGCCATCTGGGGCAGGAGATAACGCTGGTGGATGGCAAGGTGGAGCAATCGAACTTCCACAACCATCCGCTGATACGCATGAGACAGGCGCCAAAGATCGATGTCTACTGGCGAAAGACGGACTACGCGCCCACCGGCCTCGGCGAACCCACGCTGCCGCCGACTCTGCCCGCGATAACCAACGCGATCTTTGCGGCAACGGGGAAGCGGATACGGACGCTGCCGTTGAAGAAGAGCGGGTTTAGCTGGGCGTAGGCGGCTCAGAGAAGCTTGATTCGACCAGAGCTGAGGCAATTTGGATAGACTCGCAAAATTGCAGGGAATGGCCAAAACGCTGCCGTTTATGCGCAAACTCGCAACTTGCGTGACGCTTCTGGTTTGCATCGGTTTCGATTTTGGAGGTCGAGCTTCGGCTCAGCAGCCGTCCCCTGCTAGCGTTGTGGGGCGCTGGCGCTCGCTGGGAACCTCCAAAGGCGGAATAGGAGCGTTGTATGAGTTTCGCTCGGACGGTACCGCGGATTTCAGCTTAGGCGCTGTTGTGGAAATGCCATGGCGCATCGAAAACAATCAGCTTATATTACCTCCTGCTACGACTAGCGGTCCCGAGCAGAAGTACACTCTGAGTTGGCTCGGCGACAATAAACTTAGCTTGGCTACCGAAGGCACCGTAACTGAACTCACGCGTGTCGGCGATCATGCAAATACGGGCAACCCAATACTTGGCGAGTGGATAGAAAACCGTGAAATGGCTGGTCGCAAACTGGTGGCCCACTGGTTGTTTTACCCGGGTGGCAAGATCCTGTTTTTGATGCCATTCGCGATACAGCACGGCACGTACACAATCTCCGGCTCAGCGCTCCATCTGAATGTGCCGGGCTTAAAACCGGAATTCAAATTGGTGCTGACGGATAATGTCTTGACGCTTTCCGAACCGGCAGGCGGTCGTGAAGATCGCTATGCGCGCTATTAAAGCGTGTATCAAAAATGGCCACGGAAATCGGAGCGGTCATCCCGCAGGGGCTTCTATGAGACGGCTGTTGTTGTCAAGGTTTTTGTCTTTGCAT
>CAYWMR010000065.1:0-16110 GCA_964458965.1 uncultured Occallatibacter sp.
AGGTAACCGACACTGTCAACACCCCCAATGATTCGCCGTCCATTCCGGTCAGCGGCACCGGCGTCAGCTTCTCGTCCAACGTTGGCACAGCGCAGCCGGCCCAGGCCGTAACGGTGGGCATTACCATGGCCGGTACACCCGTCGCGATTCAAGTGCTGACCCAAGGCGCCCCCAACCTCGACTTCACCAATGAAGGCGACGGAACATGCAATACCTCGACCTCATATACCGTTGGCCAAACCTGCACCGTCAACGTGATCTTCAACCCACTTACTCCCGGCTTGCGCGCCGGCGGAGTGGTTCTCGTGGATGGCTCGGGCAACGTGCTGGGCACCACAACCCTTCCCGGCATCGGCGTGGGTCCATTGCTTACCTTCCTGCCAGGCAGCCTTACTGTGCCAGTCACCGGATTGAATTCCGGCATTGCTGTAGACGCCTCCGGCGACCTCTATTTCAACGCCGGGACCAACAGCGAGGTGAAGGAGGTTTTGGCGGTCAACGGAGTGATCCCGCCGTCGCCGACGATTCTGACCATCGGCGGTTCGGCAACCGGGAACTTCCACAATCCCAGTGGCATCGCAGTGGACGGCTTCGGCAACGTCTTTGTCGCTGATCAGGCCAATAGCAAGGTCAAGATGATTCCGGCCGGCTGTCTGGTTGCATCTTGCGTGAAGACGATCGGCAGCGGCTTCAATTCTCCGACGGGCCTGACTCTGGACGGCTCGGGAAATGTCTTCGTCGCTGACTTCAGTAACGCCGCACTGTACGAGATTACGGTAGCAAGTGGCTACGCATCGGTAGTTACGTTGGCTCCCACCTTGCAGGGTTTTGGCGATTTCACCGAAGCTTTCGGCATCGCAGTTGACACCAGCGGCGACGTGTTTTTCTCGCTTCCATTTAGCCATTCGGTTTGGGAGCTTGAGGCGGTCAACGGAGTAATTCCCGCTTCGCCAACGATGAAGCAGCTGGGTAGCGGATTCCACCAGCCCGAAGGCATTGCTCTCGACGCCGGCGGCAATCTGTTCGTCGCCGACATCGGCCCCACGAATGCAACCGAAAACCTGAAGGAGATTGTTGCCGCGGGCGGCTACCACACGGTACTGACCCTGACTCAGGCCACCGCGGCAAACAACTACATGACCCCGGATGGCGTTGCCGTGGATAACAAGGGCAACATCTTCATCGCGGACTACAACGGCTTCATTGAGCAGTTGTCTCTGAACAATCCGCCCACTCTAACCTTCCCCACGTCAACCGCTCCCGGCAGCGCCGACACGAACGATGATCCATTGAATACAACACTGGAGAACGAAGGCAACGCTCCGCTGTTCTTCACGAACGTCGCACCAAGCACCAACTTCGGCGTGGATTCCGGAAGCACCACATGCAGTACCAGCAATTCGCTCGCCGGCGGCGCAATTTGCATTGTTGGCGCAGACTTCGTTCCCACAACCGGTGGCCCGCTGACGGGTTCCATTTCACTGACGGACAACACGCTTAACGTCGGTGGTTCTCTCCAGTCCATCCAACTCAGCGGTACGGGCATCCAGTCCCAGCCTATTGCCGGACTGGGGCCAAATCTTGCGTTCACCAACCAGATCGTAAACACCACCAGCGTGGCAATGCCCGTTACGCTCACCAACACCGGCAACGGCCCGCTGGCCTTCACCGCCGCGATTAATGGCGCCGGGTTTGCCATTGGAACGGGACCGAACGCCTGCGGACCAACCCTGCCCGCGAGTTCCTCCTGCTTCATTTACGTCACCTTCACGCCAACCTCCGCCACCAGCTTCTCGGCGACTCTTCAGGTCACCGACGTCCTCAACACCCCGCTGGATTCGCCCTCCGTTACCCTCAGCGGGACCGGCGTCATCTTTCTCTCCCCGGTCGGCACAGCGCAGCCTTTCCAGGTCGTAACGGTCGGCATCACCACGGCAGGGACTCCAGCCTCGATTCAGGTGCTGACTCAGGGTGCGCCGAACCTCGACTTCACCGATGAAGGCGACGGATCCTGCAATACCGTAACCAATTACAACGTCGGAGATACCTGCACGGTCGACGTGATCTTTGATCCTCAGGCTCCTGGCACGCGGCTAGGCGCCGTGGAGCTGACCAACGGCTCCACGATCCTCGGCGTGCAATTGTTTGGCGGCACCGGCGTCGGGCCCGCCATAACCTTCAGCCCAAGCCCCCAGACCACGCTGCCTTTCACCGGGCTGGGAGAGCCCAGAGGCGTGGCAGTGGATGCGGCGGGGGATGTCTTCGTCTCATATGAAAGTAACAACCAAGTCCTAAAGCTTACGCCCGGCGGCGTGCAGACCACGGTTGGCACCGGGCTCGACTCACCCCGTGGCGCGGCGGTGGATGGAGCGGGGAATGTCTTCATCCCGGATGCCTTTAACTTCCGTGTGGTGGAGGTTACGCCTGCCGGCGTCCAGACCACGGTTTACAACCCTGGGTGCTGCTCCACTTACCCCGAGGCAGTCGCGGTGGATGCTGCGGGCGATGTATTCGTCACGGCTACGGGTCTCGGCAGTGCTGTGGAGATCACGCCCGCCGGCGTCCAGACATCGGTTGGCTCAGGACTCAGCAATCCCTGGGGCATAGCGGTGGATGGATCAGGCGATGTGTTCATCGCGGATTCAGGGAACGGCCGCGTGGTGGAGGTTACGCCCGCCGGCGTCCAGACCACGGTGCTGCACACCGGACTAGGTCCTTACACCCAGGGAGTGGCAGTGGACGCCGCGGGAGATGTGTTCACCGACGGTGCAAACAGCACTCTCAGTGCCTCGGGCCTGGTGATGATTACCCCCGGCGGCATTGTGACCGCGGTACCAGCTACCGGGCTTTCTTACTCACAGGGCCTGGCGCTGGACGGAGCGGGCAACTTATTCATCGCGAACTACGCCAACAACTCAGTGGTGGAGGTTCAGCGCTCGCAAACGCCCTCGCTAACTTTCGACAGCACCAACGTGCTCGCAACCAGCGCCGACAGTCCGCAGACGGTGACAGTATCGAATGGCGGCAGCGCGAACCTGATTCTCGCAAATAATCCGAATTACACTTCGACCAGCTTCCTGGTCAACAGCAACGACAGCAACCTTTGCCAAGCAGGCGCTGGAATTGTCCCGGCCTCAAGCTGCGATGTCTCCGTCAACTTTGTACCCCAGGCAGGCGGCCCATTGACGGGCACAGTGGTGCTGACCGACAACAATTTCAACGTCCCGAACGCGTCGCAGACCGTCCAGTTGAGCGGCAATGGAATAGTGATTGGCGCGCCTATTGCCGGACTGGCGCCAAATCTTGCGTTCACCAACCAGATAGTAAACACCGCCAGCGAAGCGATGCCCGTTACGCTCACCAACACCGGCAACGCGGCGCTATCCTTCACAGTCGCGATAAATGGAGCCGGGTTCGCAATTGGAACCGGACCGAACGCCTGCGGAGTAACACTGCCCGCGAGTTCCTCCTGCTTCATCTACGTAACCTTCACTCCTACGTCTGCCACCGCCTTTTCTGCGACTCTACAAGTCACCGACGCCGTCAACGCCCCCAATGATTCACCTTCCGTTACCCTCAGCGGCAACGGCATAACCTTTAACTCCCAGGTCGGCACCCCTCAAGCTACCCAGGCCGTCACGGTGCTTATCACCAATAGCGATACATTGCACACGATTCAAGTCTTGACACAGGGCGCGACAGGTCTCGACTACGCCTTCGCTTCCGGTGGGACATGCGCGACGGCGACCACCTACACCGTTGGCCAGACCTGCACGGTCAACGTGGCCTTTACGCCGGCACGCCCAGGCGCCCGCCTCGGCTCGGTGCTGCTGACAGACGCCAATGGCAACGAATTGGGCGTGACGTATCTGCCTGGAAATGGCACGGGGCCGCAAATTGCCTTTAGCCCCGGCGTCCAGACCACGCTACCGCCTCCCCCAGACAGCTCATACAACCAGCCGTTGGGCTTAACTGTGGATGCAAGCGGAACGGTCTATGTTGCGAACACATTCGGCAACGACATCATCAAAGTTCCCTGGACCGGCAGCGGCTACGGCGCCTCTATTCAACTCCCAACCGGCACGCTGAAGCAGCCTCAAAGTGTCGCCGTGGATGGAAACGGGAACGTGTTCATCGCTGACACCAAGGACTACCAGGTCACAGAGTTGCCCTGGAATGGCACTGCTTACGGCGCTCCCACTGTCCTGGTCAACACCGCAATCCCGGATGTAACCAGCATCGCGGTAGACGGAAACGGCAACGTATTTTTCGCCGACGCCATTGACAACAAGGTTGAAGAACTTGCGTGGACCGCGAACGGATTTGCTGCGCCGGTCATTATCGCCTCCGGCGGGCAACTGGATTCCCCGGAAGGCCTGGCAGTAGACGCGAACGAGAATCTCTACATAACCAGCGCAGGTGGCTTTGGGGTGTTTGAGTTGCCGTGGAATGGCACCGGCTATGGTGCACTGAACGAGATAACTACTGTCGCCAATGGACTCGACTTCCCCGAGAACTCAGCAGTAGACGGCGGCGGCAGTGTCTATATCACCGATAGCGTTAACCAGAGGGTCGTCAAGCTGCCGTGGAATGGAAGCTCGTTTGGCCCGCAGGTCACGATGTCTTTCAGCGGCTTGAATGATCCTACCGGCTTGGCGGTGGATGGAAGCGGGAACCTCTACGTCGCCGACGCCGGAACGAACCAGGTCTACATTTTGAACGTAACCGCTCCACCATCGCTCACTTTCAATACGCCTACCAACGTCGGTTCGACCGACACGTTGGACGGCCCGCAGACCACGCCGATAATCAATATCGGCAATGCCAGCCTGTATATTACGTACCTGCAATCGGGCATGAACCCATCCTACCCGGACACGGCCGACTTCCCAATCAACACCAACGACAACAACCTCTGCGTGGAGGACAATTCAGTCAACCCGGGCACAAGCTGCGACGTCTCTGTCAACTTCACGCCTACGACGGGCGGTCCAATCACCGAGACTATCGTGATTTCCGACTACAACCTCAACAACGAAAATGCGCAGCAGTCCATCCAGGTCAGCGGCAACGGCATCGGCTCCGCAATTCCAGTCGCGTCGCTCTCGCTTAGCGCGCTCGACTTCGGCGGCGTTCAAATCGACACCACCAGCCCGGCGCTGATCGAGACCGTTACCAACACCGGCGGAGGCAATCTCACCCTCTCCTCCGTGGTCATCAACCAAAGCGGCACTGAGGCCTTCTTCCAGGGCCCACAAGCAAACCAATGCGCCAACGGGACCGTGCTTACCGCGAACCAGAGCTGCAACGTGTACATCGCCTTCGACCCCTCGGTAACCGGTCAAACCTACGACGGAACGCTGAGCATCGCGGATAACGCGTCCGGCTCGCCGCAAACGGCGTCTCTCACCGGCGTCGGGGACTACTTCTACCAGACGGTGGGGTCCACCACGCCCGCGCAGCCGGTTTCGGTGTTCATCACGACGCCTGGAACGCTAAGCGCGATCAATGTAGTGACGAGCGGCGCGAAGACTACGGACTATACCACCCAAACACAGACGGGCTCCCAGTGGTGCACAACCGGGACGGTGTATACCGTGGGCCAACTCTGCACGGTCGATATCGTCTTCACGCCACAGTACTCCGGCGCCCGCAATGGCTCGATTTACCTGACGGACGCGAACGGCAACGTACTTGGGACCACTTTCCTGCAGGGCACTGGCAATGCGCCCCAGATCGTCTTTGGGCAGGTTACCCCGCAGGCCGCGATCGGCTACGCTACGGGACTGGCAGGCGTGGCCGTGGACGCGGCTGACGATCTGTTCTATGTGAATGCTTCCGACCAGGTGATCGAAGCGCCGGCCAGCGGGCCCAGCGTCACGGTGGCCAACCTCAACAGCTTATTAAGCGACGTCGCGCCGAATAACATCGCCATTGACCCATCCGGCAACCTGTTCATCGCGTCTGACTCCTCCACCCCCCTCATTGAGGTGCCGAGCACCGGCCCCGGCACATGGGGAGCCCCGGTATCGATCAATACGGGCAGCGTGGCGAATGTGGCGCAGGTCGCTGCAGACGGCCTCGGCAACCTCTACATCGTTGCCCCGGCGCAGTCTGCGGTTCTCCAGTTGCCGCTCACCGCCAGCGGATACGGGACGCCGGTGACCCTCCCGTTCCCAGGCAGCGGCGCGTTCAAACCCGGAGGTGTTGCAGTTGACCCTTCCTTCGACGTCTACGCCATTGGGCAGAACAGCACGAACAAGACGGAACTGATTGAGCTTCCTGTCCACGGCACCGGCTACGGAACGCCAGTGACGACTGCGATTTCGCAACTGACCTACGGAGGCGGCGTGGGCACTGACGGGAACGGTAACGTATATGTTTCGGGGCAGACCGGCGCGACGAGCGGCGCGATCTACTTCGTGCCTGCATCTGGGTCGCCTGCCTTGGTGGGCACGGGCCTCTATTACAACTTCGCTCTGGACGGAGCGAGCAACATCTTTGTCGTGCAGGCCAACTTCAGCGATCAGGCTGAGATCGTCGAAATCCCCCAGGCGATACCTCCCTCGCTTACCTTTGCCCAGACCGCCGTGGGCCAAACCAGCACCGACAGTCCGCAGACGGTTTCGGTGACAAACATCGGCAACGAACAGCTTTACTTCTACGCCAACAGCTCCTATCCGACGGACTTCCCGGAAAACTTCAACGACAGCAACCTGTGCAACGCCGAATTCCCGCTGAACCCGGGCGCGGAGTGCGATGCCTCGATCAACTTCACACCGACCGTCAGCGGACCGCTCAGCGAAGATGTGACCCTGAAAGATAACAACCTCGGCGCCGCGAATGTAACGCAACTGATCCCGGTAAGCGCAACGGGCATTTCTTCGATCATTGCGCAAACCATCAACTTCACGCAGCCGGCCGCAGTCACCTATGCTCCCGGCCTGACGATCACGCTTTCGGCAACCGGCGGCGCATCCGGCAATCCCGTGGTCTTCTCCCTGGCAGGCGGCACCGGCACGGGCACCATCTCAGGAAGCACGTTGACCGTATCCACCGCAGGCACCTTCATCATCGACGCAAACCAGGCCGGAAACGCAAACTACTCCGCTGCGCCCCAGGTGCAGCAGACTGCCGTCGTCAATCAGGCTGCACAGACCATCAACTTCACGCAGCCGTCCGCAGTCACCTACGCTCCCGGCCTCACGATCACGTTGACAGCAACCGGCGGCGCATCCGGCAATCCGGTGGTCTTCACCATCGCAGGCGGCACCGGCACCGGCTCAATCTCAGGAAGCACGCTGACTGTAACCACAGCCGGCAGCTTCGTCATCGACGCAAACCAGGCCGGAAACACAAACTACTCCGCTGCGCCCCAGGTGCAGCAGACCGCCGTCGTCAATCAGGCTGCACAGACCATCAACTTCACGCAGCCGGCCGCGGTCACCTACGCTCCCGGCCTCACGATCACGTTGACAGCGACCGGTGGCGCATCCGGCAATCCGGTGGTCTTCACCATCGCAGGCGGCACCGGCACCGGCACCATCTCAGGAAGCACGCTGACGGTAACCACAGCAGGCAGCTTCGTCATCGACGCAAGCCAGGCTGGAAACACAAACTACTCTGCTGCGTCCCAGGTGCAGCAAACCGCCGCCGTCAATCAGGCTGCGCAAGCCATCAACTTCCCGCAGCCGGCCACAGTCACGTATGCTCCCGGCCTGACAATCACGCTGACGGCAACCGGTGGCGCATCCGGCAATCCGGTGGTCTTTACCATCGCAGGCGGGACCGGCACGGGCACCATCTCGGGAAGCACACTGACAGTAACCACCGCGGGCAGCATCATCATCGACGCAAACCAGGCCGGAAACGCAGACTACTCCGCTGCGCCCCAGGTGCAGCAGACGGTCGTCGTCAACCCTGCGCTTCCAGTTGCGTCCCTCTCGCCCACCACGCTGGCCTTCCCCAACACGGCCGCCGGATCAACGGCATCCGCTTTGACAACCACTCTTTCCAACACCGGCAACGCAGACCTCACCGGCATCGCCATCAGCATCGTTGGAGCCAACCCCGGCGACTTTAGCCAAACCGCAACCACCTGCGGCGCAACGCTCGAAGCCGGCGCAACCTGCACCATCTCGGTCAACTTTACCCCGGCCTCGGTAGCCAGCTTTACAGCCACTCTTTCGGTGGCCGACAACGCCGCCGGCTCACCGCAAACGGTTGCCCTCACCGGCACGGGGACAGTTCCCAACTACACCGTCGTCTCGCCCACGCTGCCGCAGACGGTTTTGCCCGGAGGCTCGGCAACGTACACCATCAACGTGAATCCGATAAATGGAAACTATACGGGCGTGGTCACTCTATCGGCCACAGGACTTCCCCCTGGCGCCACAGCCACATTCGTCCCACCCATGGTTACTCCGGGCACAACCGGAGCCACCACACTGATGACCATCCAAACCGCGGCGCCAGTCACAACCTCGGCCATCACCGGCTCCGCCTGGCCATTGGCTGCACCGGTTCTGGGCCTCGTCGGATTGTTCTTTGTTCCCGGCAAACGCCGTCGCCGGTGGATCACGCTGGGAGTTTTGATGATCGCTTCACTCAGCGCACTCGCCGCTCTCTCCGGATGCGGGGGCGGCTTCGCGCTGACCGGAAATACCTCCACCAGCTACACAATCACCGTCACAGGAACCAGTGGCGCCGACGTGCAAACCACCACCGTGCAGCTCACGGTGCAGTAAGGGAGACCCCATGCGATTCAGGAACAAATGCAAATTCGCGCTGTTGTTGGCCATCGCCGCGGTCTCCACTGCAAAGGCTGTTGCCCAGGTTGACTCCGCGTCGCCCGTTCCGCCCCGGACCGAACTGGCCCTGGACTACACCTACGTGCGCACCAACGCACCGCCGGGCGGTTGCGGCTGCTTCAGTCTGAACGGCGGAAGCGCCAGCATCGCCTGGCCGGTAAGGCCGGGAAAGTTCTTCTTCGTGGCCGACCTCTCCATAGGCGGAGCAGGCAAGATCGACAACACCAACCTCAATCTCACGCTCGGCTCCTTCAACGTGGGAGCGCGCTATCAACTGCGCACCGGCCGGTCTGCTTTTCGTCCCTTTGGGCAGGTGCTGATCGGCGCCACCCGCGCCAGCGGCACCCTGGTTCTGGGTTCCAACCCAGCCGCCCTGAACTCCAATCTGGGATTCTCAGCAGTTGTTGGCGGCGGCGTCGACCTGCACACCAGCCGCCACATCTCTCTCCGTCTCGTCGAGGCAGACTACTTTGTCACCACTTTCGACAATGGCGTAAACGACCACCAAAACAACCTGCGCCTCAGTTCCGGATTGGTCTTTCACTTCTGAATTGGGAAAGTTTTACGGAGATTGGGTGAAAGAGGATGGCGGTTAAGTAATAGTGCAGGTTCGCCGCCCAGCACAACTCTTCGCAAACGGACAATTCGAGTGGTTGCCCCGCGCCATCACCGTCACGGCGGAGGAATAAAGGTGCTACGACGCTTTCTCGCGTGAGATCTTCTTATCCAGGTACATTTCAGCGTCTGCTTTGGCGATCAACTGGAGCATGGTTTCGCCGCAATGCCATTCGGCATTGCCAATCGACGCATTTACCAAGATTACAACGGAACTGTTGCCAGTTCCGCGGACAGTGTACATGCCAAATACCATTTGCCGCACCCTCTCAGCGTATGCCTTGGCGGTTTTCAAATCGCCCGAGAGAATGACGAGGAACTCGTCTCCGCCCCATCGGCCCACAAGGTCCCCTGATCGGGTAATCAACCGCATCTCCGCCGCGAACTGCTTCAGCAGGTCGTCGCCCGCAAGGTGTCCGTAAGTGTCATTGACCTGCTTGAAGCGGTTCAGATCGACCATCACAACAGAGAAATCCTGGCACTTATCGATATTCCATTGCATTCTCTCTTCGATGCTGCGACGATTTGCCACGTTGGTCAGCTGGTCCTTCGAAGCCAGAGTCTCTACCGACTTCAGCTTGGACTCGTAAGTCGATACCTCGGCCCTCAGCTGCGCGACCAGTCGCTGATTATCCAGGGTCATTTGATCCACGCTGCTCTTCAGCTCCGTCACCCGCTCCACGATGGACGACCGGATCTGCGTCAGATCGTTCAAATCCGCAATTCTTGCCAGACGGCCGGTGAGGTCGCTGAATTTGCTCGAATAGCCCTGATCCCGGCTGCCAACAGACTCGGCGGTCTTCGCCAACGCGATGAGAAGTTCCTTCACCTCGTCCGCTTGTTCTTTGAAGTGTCCGGAGGTTCGCGTTCCCCATTCATTCAGCTGGACTTCAACCTGGTTTGCAGTCCGCCTCAGCGATTCCGGAGAGAAGCCGACAGACAATCTGCGCTCGATACCTCGCAAATTCGTTTCCAGATCCGCACCCAGGTCGGGACCAATTTGGACCGCGACTTTGCCAATGGCCAAAAGCGCGGCGCGATAGCAGTCCATTGTTGCGGATGGGAGTTGATCGGGTTCTGGTTCAGCAGCAGCCGGACCCGGTCCATCGGAATCAAGGAACTTTTTGATGGAGATCATTCAGGCATTCTCCGGTGTCTACCTTTCAGGCATCGGCGCATGAAACGGATCGACCACTACCGGCTAAGTACCCTGTTCGTTACGACCCATTACGGGCACGCGGAAACGCGGGCAACCTGCTCCATGCATCGCAGTTACTATCGGCGCCTCTCCGTTGAATTTTCAGATTGTTAAAAGTATTTAATGAATTTAATGGTGCGCCCGGAGAGATTCGAACTCCCGGCCTTCTGGTTCGTAGCCAGACGCTCTATCCAGCTGAGCTACGGGCGCACACGCGCGGTTTCAAGCGAAACCATAGACAGATTATCAGGGATTCGCAGGGGTTGCAATTGGATTAAGGCCGGCTTAGCAGCCGCAATCAGGCAGCGGGTGCGGGTTCCGGTGCGGGGGTGGGCAGAATCAGAGGTAATTCCTCGTCTATCTCCAGGCCTGCCTGGCGAACCAGCTGGATGACGGTGGCGGCGTTGAGCCGGGTGGCGTCGTACTCCACGCGCAGCGTGCGGGCGGCTCGATCGAAGCTGAGACGGCGTATGCCGTAGACGTCCTTGGTGCTGGCCAGCGCGAAGGTGACCTGCTCCGTAGGCGGCTTGGTGTAGGACAGAAGAATCTCCACCGTGGTCATAGAAAGATGATACCAAGTCGAGGGTCGGCCTTGGAGCAGCTATGCCCCCTGGGCTTCCGAGAGCACCATTTCCTTGCGGCGCGGTTGGGTCTGCATGGCCCGGCCTGGCCCTTGAGGCGCTGCCACATGCGGGAATGGATGGATCTTGACTTTCGTAGACTGCTGTTGTTCCAGCCAAAGGTCATGGTGCATTTGCATCTTCAGCCAGAAGTCCGGGGACGTACACAAAGCTGCAGACAGACGGAGAGACGTATTGGCAGTGATTCCCGCGTGTCCATTCAATATGCGGGAAAGATGTGCGCGAGTAATGCCGAGCCGGGAGGCTGCTTCGGCTACGGTCATCTCGCCCAGGTAATCGCGGAGGACCTCGCCGGGATGTGCAGGATTGAAGATCATTGTTCTCCTCTGTCTTCCTTGCGGTTCAGTGGTAATCCAGGTAGTCAACGAGGATCACATCGGTGCGCTCGAATTTGAACGTAATTCGCCAATTTCCGCTAACCGATACAGACCAGTGGTCTTTGAGGTTCCTTTCAAGCGGATGCAGGTTGTTGCCGGGTGCGCCCATATCGCTTGGCACGGATGCCACATCCAACGCCGTCAGGAGCTTGCGTAATCTTGCAGCATGCTCCGGTCTAATACCCGCCTTTGACCCCGTCTCCGCGAACCGCTCGAGTCCTTTGTGACGGTAGCTCTTGATCACTCGTATAGTGTATGCGCACACTATACAGAACGTCAAGCCGCACTGAGATTGCGATCGGGGCTACTCTTTTTCTACAGCGTCTTGAGGAACGATCGGATTTCGGGGCTTGACCAGTCCTGTCTGCCGACAAACTTGCGGCGGATGACGCCCTGGCGGTCGATGACGTAGGTTTCGGGCCACTGTTCGGTGTGGTAGAGCTTTGCGGCGGACTCGGCGGGGTCGCGGACCGTGATCAGGTCAACGTGGTGCCGGACGAGGAAATGGCTGTACGAATCGGGATCGTCGTCGATGGAAACGGCCAGGATGGCCAGGTCGGGTTCGTCGTGGTGCAGGTCGAGCAGGGACGGCATCTCGGCTATGCAGGGGGCGCACTCTGTCCACCAGAAATTGAGCAGAACGACGCGGCCGCGATAGCCGGCGAGATGAATGGATGTCAGACCGTCGGAGACAGTGAAATCGGGAGCCGGAATGGCTAACTGGGCGGGATGAGCGCCGCGGTTGCAGGCGGGCGCCAGAGCCAGCGGCAGCAGGAGAAGCAAGGCGAGAGTGCGGCGAGACGTCACAACCCTATAATACGGAGCGAAGGGGCTGGAACGAAAGGGCTGGTGCAATGGAAGATGGCAGACCAGAGAACGGCGCAGCGGGAAGGGCCGCCGGATACACGCCGGTGCTCGGGCTTTTCGACGAGCCAGGCGAGCGTCCGATTCTGCCCGTGCGCGCGGGAACTGTGTTCGACCAGCCGGAGCCCGCGGAGCTGATGGAGCTGACCGTTGTGGTTCCGGCGCGGAATGAGGCGGATTGCCTGGGCGCCTGCCTTGAGTCGCTGGTGAGCCAGAGCGAAGAGATATTTAAGCTGGGCAAGGATTGGGAACTGATTGTGGTGGATGATCGCTCGACCGACAAGACAGCGCAAATTGCGCGGGAATTTGCCGGCGTTAAGGTGATCGAAGCGGGCATGCTGGACCGCGGCTGGACGGGAAAGACGAGCGCCATATGGACGGCTGCGCGGAAGGCCCGCGGGCGCTGGCTTCTGTTTACGGACGCGGACACGGTTCATGAGCCGGGAAATCTGCGTCGGGCCATGCATGAGGCTTCGCGGCACAAGGTGGGCATGCTGAGCTATTCGCCGCGGCAGTTGGTGAGCGGGCTCTCGCAGCGGGCGCTGATGCCGCTGGTTTTCTGCGAGCTGGCGCTGGCTTATCCGCCGGCCAAAGTAAGTGACCCGAACCAGCGGATCGCCGCTGCCAACGGCCAGTTCCTGCTGGTGGAGCGGGAGGCGTATCGGAGGCTGGGCGGGCACGCGAGCGTAGCCAATAAAGTCCTGGAGGATGTGGAACTCGCTTTCCTGGCCAAGCGGCGCAAGGTGGGGCTGCGTTTTCGCTATGCCGAGGATGCCGTTGCCACGCGGATGTACCGGTCGACCACGGCCATGGTGGAGGGATGGACGAAGAACCTGGCGCTGCTGTTCGATAACTCACTGGCGCTAGCTCTGTGGCGGGCTTTGGATTTTGGCCTGCTGCTGGGGTTGCCGGTGCTGACGGTGTTGCTTTGGAATGCGCGGTTCGCGGCGCACTCGCTGGAATGGCTGGGCGCGGGTTGGGTGATGGCGCTGCTGTGGGTGCGAACGCTGGTGCGGTTTTATGCGCGGGTGGCCAAGTCGAATTTTCCGTTTGCGGATTGCGCCTTGGCGCCGCTGGGGCTGCCGCTATTTGTGGTGCTGCTTTTTCGCAGTTGGTTTCAGCATCGGGTCCTGAAGCGGGTAAGCTGGAAGGGTCGGGAAATCAGCTTCTAGCTGTTCCCCTGTGGTTTCATAGCTGACTGGAATCCCATGTCTCAGAGTCGAGACATGGAGTACCCGCATCTCCTGGAGTGAGGGGTAGGAATGGTCTTCTTAACGCGGCGGGCTACGTTCTCCGCTTCGCACTACTACTGGAACGAGGCGTGGACGGCGGAGGAGAACGCGCGGGTGTTTGGGCGCTGTGCCAACCGCAACGGGCACGGGCACAACTACACGATGGAGGTGACGGTGGCCGGCGAGCCCGACCCGGTGACCGGCTTTGTGGCCGATCTGAAGTGGTTGAAGGATTTGATTGAACGCGAGGTCTTGTCTGCCTACGATCATCGGCATCTGAACCTGGAGGCGCCGGAGTTTGCCGAAGGGAAGCTGATTCCTACCACGGAGAACATTGCGATTGCGGCGTGGATGCGCCTGGAGCCGGCGGTGACAGCGGTGGGCGGGGCGCAGCTTGCCCGCGTGCGGATTTACGAGACGCCGGAAATTTTCGCGGAGTACCGGGGAGGGCTATGAGCGCCAATTCCGGGAAAGCCTTCTTTGGGCGGCGCTATATGCTGAGCGCCAGTCACCGTCTCCATTCCGACGCGCTCTCCGTGGAGGAGAACCGGACGACGTATGGCAAGTGCAACAATCCTCACGGTCACGGGCACAACTATGTTGTCGAGGTGCTGGTTGGGGGAGCGGTGGACGCGGATACGGGGATGGTGGTGAACCTGGCTGCGCTGGATGAAGTGGTACGCAAGAAAGTGCTGGATCGGTTTGATCACACCAACCTGAATCTGGACTCGCTCTTTGCCAATCGTGTCCCGACCACAGAGAATCTTTGTAGAGCGGTTTTTGGATTATTGAAGGACGCGCTGCCGGCGGGTGAGTTGGATTGTGTGCGCGTGGAAGAGACTGAGAATAACTTCTTTCAGTGCTATGACGCGGGCGAGGAAAGTTCCCGCGCGATGCAGCAGGTATCAAAGTAAAGGACGCAGTACGCCCGATTCCCCTGGGCGGGAGGATGTGAAGCATGGCGCAGCCGATTGTAGTGAGCAAGACCGTTCGCAGGGCAGTTGGGATTGACGAAGGGCTGAGCGAGTTCAGCACCGAGGAGATGTACCGCGAGATCATCAGCCGGTTAGGTGAAGATCCCAGCCGGGACGGCCTGATGGCTACGCCGGGTCGAGTTGAAAAATCAATGGCCTTCCTGACCAAGGGTTACGGCGAAGACCCCATGAAGATTCTGCGCGGGGCGATGTTCGATGTGGACTACGACGAGATGGTGATCGTGAAGGACATTGAGATGTTCTCGCTGTGCGAACACCACATGCTGCCCTTCTTCGGCAAGGTGCACGTCGCCTACATTCCGAAGGGGAAAGTAATCGGGCTGAGCAAGATTCCGCGATTGGTGGATGTGTTTGCGCGGCGCTTGCAGGTGCAGGAGCGGCTGACAAGGCAGATTGCCGACTCGATTCAGGAAGCGATTCAGCCGCAGGGCGTGGGCGTTGTGATTGAAGCGCGCCACCTTTGCATGATGATGCGCGGGGTTGAAAAGCAGAGCTCGTCCACGGTGACTTCGGCCATGGTGGGTTGCTTCCGGCAGAAGGAGACGCGTGCGGAGTTTCTGTCGCTGGTACGGCATCCGGGTTAGCGCACAGCCAGCGGTAGGCTGGGTCGGCTAGAGTAAACAGGTGAATGGGCTTTTGGTGGTCGACAAGCCGGGCGGAATGACCAGCCACGATGTAGTGGCCCGGCTGCGCAGGATAACCGGCGAGAAATCAATCGGCCACTTGGGGACGCTTGACCCCATGGCGACCGGCGTTTTGCCGCTGCTGCTGGGCAAATTCACGCGGCTTGCGCAGTACTTTTCATCCGCAGAAAAGAGTTATACCGGGGCGATCCGCTTCGGGTTTTCTACTGACACTTACGATGCCGAAGGTGTGGCGGACGGCCCGGACTCCTGGCCGGAGGGGCGGACCATGCTGACACTTGAGCGGGTTCGCGAGGCCGCCGCGCGCTTCCATGGCGAGATGGATCAGATGCCGCCTCCCTACTCCGCAAAAAAGATTGAAGGCACGCCGGCATACAAACTGGCGCGTGCAGGCAAGCCGGTCGAGCTGAAGACGGCCAAGGTCACGATTGCCGGCTTTGAGATCACGGGACTGGATGGCGCGGAGGCCGGCTTCAGCATGAGCATCAGCGCGGGCGGATATGTGCGGACCGTGGCGCATGAGCTGGGCCAGGACCTGGGCTGCGGCGCGCATTTGAGCCGGTTGCGCCGGACGCAGGCAGGCGCGTTTACCATAAGTCAGACTCATAAGTTGGAAGATCTTGAGTTATTAACTTGTAACATGCAAGCGCTGGATGAGTTATGCGTGCATCCGCGGAGCTTGTTGCCGGAAATGCCTTCTGTTACCGGCGATTTAATAGCACTTGGGCGGCTGC
>CAYWMR010000066.1:0-16103 GCA_964458965.1 uncultured Occallatibacter sp.
CCTGCAATACAGTCGCTTATCGATATATCGATCATCGAGCATCTATGCCAAAACGAAAACTCGATCCATTGCCTTCAGCCGCATTTCAGATTCTGCTCTCTTTGGCGGATGAAGAGAAGCACGGTTACGCAATCATGCGGCAGATTCAGGAGCAGACTGGTGGGCGCACCCAGCTGGGCCCTGGGACGTTATACAGCTCAATCGAGTCGCTTCTCGAGGAGGGGCTGATTGAGGAAGTTGGCGCGCACAGCGAAGCGGAACTCGGCCATGAAAGGCGCCGATACTACCGAATCACGCAGTCTGGACGCAAGCTGGCGCGGCAAGAGGCGGAGAAGATGGCGGATGTTCTGCGCGTGGCGCGAGCTAGAAAGATATTGAGGGGGGACTATGTCTGAGAAGATGTATGCCTTGCTGTTGCAACTCTATCCTTTGCAGTTCCGCGAGGCATACGGCGATGAGGCCTTGCAATTGGTTCGCGACCGCGTGCGCGATGAGCGGGGATTCATGGCGCAGGTTCGGCTTTGGCTCAACCTGCTTGGCGATTTAGCGGTATCCATTCCGCGCGAGTACTGGCGTGAAGAAGGGCTCATCGGGGCCGCGGCAAGGCCCAACTTGTGCGGAGCGCCCGGATTCCAAGTGTTGGAAAGCGACGGCCCGCGTCTTGGAGCGCAGTTTTGCGCGGGCGTGCTTTCGCTCGCAGGCTTTGTCTTACTCCTGATAGTGATTGGCAACAGTTGGAATTACTTGCTTCCGGGCGCATGGTTCGAACAGCTTCAAGTCCGGGGCGAAGCGAGAACTGCCGGTTCGGAGGCGCATCTTCTTCCGGCGAGCTTTGGCCTTGCCCAAACGCAATCCGCGCAACCCAACCCACAAGATGCCACCAGCGCTATAGTCCAGGCATTCGGCACGCACAACGTAGTCATGTTCGGCGAGGCTCACGGCAACAGGCAGGAATACGAATGGTTGTGCAAGCTGGTCGGCACAACCGGATTTGCCGACCGTGTGGACGACATTGTTGTGGAATTTGGCAATTCGCTTTATCAGAATTCGGTGGACCGATACATCGCGGGCGAGGACGTTCCGTTAGAGCAGGTGCGCAAGGCGTGGCGTAATGTGATTGGGTCGGTGGGCCCTCCGTCTCCTGTGTATGAGCAGTTTTACAGAGCAGTGCGCGAGGCGAATATGAAACGGCGCGGCAAGCATCGGATGCGCGTGCTGCTTGGCGATCCACACCGCGATGAGTGGTACGCACAGGTGGTAAAGGACGAGGTTCTGGCTAAGAATCATCGCGCGCTGCTGATCATGGGCGCCGGTCATTTCCTGCGCCGCAATGGACCGGGTCTTGTCGAAGGCCAAATTCGCGCTGCCGGCGCCAATCCTTACCTGGTTGTGTTTGGGACCAACGCGGTGGGAGGCTACGACGATCTGGACAAGCGCTTTGACTCCTGGAGGCTGCCTGCGATCGTAGCGCTGTCTGGAAACTGGGTGGGCGACCTGCCCGCGATGCCGGTTGTGAGTGGCGGCACCGGCCCTGCAACCCAGTTGAAGCTTGGCGACGCGGCGGATGCGTTGCTTTACGTTGGCCCACGCGATGCTCTGACCCAGCTTCGCATGCCGCGCCAAGAACTGGATGGCACACCGTACGGAATTGAGATGGCCAGGCGTCTCACCATCCTGATGGGCCGTCCCGGGAATTTTCTATACGACCAGCCGGAAGCTCCACAATTCGAGCGGCCACAGCCGCATCCCAGTACAGGAGGTGGACCGCCAATGGGGGCACCGCCAAAGAGCATTCACGATCCACTCCCGCCTCGTCCGCCATCGCAGTGATGCTGCGGCTATGAGGCGCGTCACTTCCCCTTGTAATCCTCGAACAGCTCAGGGAACTGCGCCTTCAGCGCTTCAATCTTGGGGCGGTCGCAGACGAGGATGTAGGGGTTCTCCGGGTTGTGGTCGGCGTAATGCTGGTGGTAGCTTTCGGCATCGTAGAAGCCCTTCAACGGCGTCACCTGGGTCACAATGGCCTTCGGGAACACATGCGCCGCGTCAAGCTGCGCGATGTAGGCTTGGCTGATTCTGCGCTGCTCGTCGTTGCTATAAAAGATTGCGGACCGATACGAGGTTCCCACATCCGGCCCCTGGCGGTTTAGCTGCGTTGGATCGTGCGCAACGGAAAAGAAGATCCGCAGCAACTGGCCGTAAGTAATCTTCGACGGATCGTAAACCACCTGCACTGATTCCGCGTGCCCGGTGGTCTCGGTCGTCACCTGGTCGTAAGTCGCAGTCTCGCCCGCGCCTCCGGCATAGCCGACGGTGGTGTCGAGGACCCCTTTGACGCGCTCGAAGACCGATTGCGTGCCCCAGAAGCAGCCGCCGGCGAAGACCGCCGTCTCTTTGCCTGACGCCTGCGATAGCGAATCGTCGGAGGTGGCGGGAGGGATGGGGGAGCGGCCCGCTCCCCTGGCATTGGTGAAGACTCCCACAACGGCGATAACCGCGACAATAAGGACGACCAGCGAAAGCATTCTCGACATTGGACCTCCAGCGCTTCGGGAAAGGAAAGGGAAAGCGCGCCACCATTAAGATGACGCCGGCGGGGAAAGGTTACCAAAGCTGGAAGACGCATGCCATCGGAGCACGCCGCGACAATCGCTGCGGGCAGGATTCTGCCTGGGGACGGCAAAGCTCGCAAGCAGAACCCCATTCTTTGCCTTTCTACCCTGCACGACGCAATTTGGGTCGCACCCTCGGGAACTATCTCCACAAATTCCGCGTATTAGCAAAATATGCAATGCGTGGGTACATTAACGTGGAGCGAGATTGGGCTGGCATCGCCAAGCAGACCAGCGAGGCGTACTCTGGAAGGTCCAGGTTTAGGCGCTCAGAGGCCTCCCGCCGCAAGCCACGTGCAGGGCGGAAGGGCGGCAGTGCCGGTCACCCGCCTGGCGCGTGTGGAGGAGGGTCCGCTGGAGATCGAATGGTCCCAAGTCGTCCGTCGATGCATGGATGGGGATTCCGGCGCATGGGCCGAACTGGTCCGCACTCATCATCGGCGTGTTTACGGGCTGTGCTACCGGTTTACCGGCAACCCGACGGACGCCGAAGACCTGACCCAGGACGTATTCCTGAAGGTCTATTCCAACCTCTCCAGCTTCGATACGGGACGCGGCAGCCTGCAGGTGTGGATCACGACGATGACCCGCAACCTGCTGGTTGACAACTTCCGGCGGACGCGGAACCAGCGGGCGACGTCTTCGCTGGACGACGGCTGGGAGTCCAGCGAGGAGCTAAGGCCGATTGACCGGCTGACTGCGGGCGGGCCGTCTCCGCACGAGTCGGCTGCGCAGAAAGAACTTGCGAAAATGGTGCAAAATGCGCTGGCGCGTGTCTCCGTCGAGCTGCGAGAGGCCGTCATTCTAAGAGACCTGCAGGATTTGGACTACAAGGAGATCGCCTGCGTACTTGGCATTCCCGAAGGAACGGTAAAGTCCCGCATCAGCAGAGGCCGCGCGGAACTGGCGCGCCTGCTGGAACGTAATAAACGGGAGGTGATGTAATGGCAGATCGCAGTTTCATTCCGAACTCGCCCGCATGCGGTCAGTGGGAAACACTGCTTGCCGATGCTCTGGACGGGCTGTTGCGGCCTGAGGACGAGCAGATCTTTGCCGCGCACATGGCTATCTGCCCGGCTTGCACGGCACTGTTCGATGAAGCCCGGCGTGGGCGCGAGTGGCTGGAGTTCCTCGCGCCCGAGCCGGAGGTTCCTGTTGGCCTGCTGGACAAGATTTTGGCGCAGACGGGTCCGGGCCAGGTGGAAGGCTATGGCCTTATTTCCGGCGGAGCCAGTGTGCTGCCGATGCCCCCGGCCTGGCAGCGTCCCGGCTTTGTGGGCCACGTTCGCCGCTTTGCCGAACCCCGCCTGCTGATGACTGCGGCGATGGCATTCTTCTCTCTCACACTAACGCTCTACCTGACCGGCTTCCGGCTTAGCAGCGTGCATTTGTCTGACCTTCGGCCCACCGCTGTGCGCTCGTTCATGGAGCGGCGGTTGACCATGGCCTCCACGCCCATCGTTCGTTATTACGATCACCTCCGCTTTGTTTACGAGGTTGAATCGAGAATGCGCGAGTTGCGCCGTTCGGCACCGGGCCAGGACGACGATCAGGCGCCCAAGGGCAATTCGCCGGCCGCGCCCGGAGAGTCGAAACAGGCGCCCGGCCACAAAGACGGCGGCTCCCGCATGGATCCCCCGCAACAGTCGGTTAACCCGGCTCGCAACGACTCTTATGATTTTTTGGAGACTTCCCTTAGATTTAACTCCCTGACTTCTCATGCCCGGCCCGCGCATTCCGCCGGCTCCGCTATAGCAGCACGGGAAAGGAGCACAAAATGGACTGCGTAAATCACAGTGGTGTAAGCGCAACCGCCTATTGCCAGAGTTGCGGCAAGGCGCTCTGCGTCAGCTGCGTCCGCAAGGCCGCTGGCGGCCAGATTCTCTGCGAGCCTTGCTGGACGGCTTGGCAGACCTTTCAACAACCGTTTACAGCCCCTGCAGCCGGACCGCATCCTTCAGCGGCCGCTGTGCTGGGACTCATCCCAGGCGTGGGCGCCATGTACAACGGCCAGTTCTTCAAAGGCCTTATCCATGTCGTCATCTTCGCGGTGCTGGTGAGTATCACGGAGTACCACGGCATCTTTGGCATCTTCATTGGAGCGTGGTGCCTTTACCAGTCGTTCGAGGCATATCACACGGCCTTGGCAATTCGCGATGGCCAGCCTCTGCCCGATCCGCTGGGCCTGAATGAAGTGGGCAACTGGCTCAATCTTGGCAGCCGGCCGCGGCAACCTGGTCAGCCCGGCGCACAGCCGGGCCCCGGCCCGTTTTCGCCCGGTCCAGTTCCCGGTCCCGCGGCAGGGCAAGCCTCCGCGGATCCGGGGGCAGGAGCTTATCAGCCGCCACAGGCCGGCCAGTACCAGCCGTACCAGACTCCGTACCAGGCACCGTACCAGCAGGCTGCGTACACGCCACCGGGAACGGACTATGGTATTCCGCCCATTCCGCCGATTCCGCCAATTCCACCCATGCCGCCTGTGCCGCCGCTCTATTGGCGTCGCAAGGAGCCCATCGGCGCCGTGGTTCTGGTTGCGCTGGGAGTATTGCTTTTGCTCAATCAGTTCGACATATTCAATGGCCGCCTGCTTGAGTTCTCATGGCCGCTGGTATTGATCGGGTTGGGAGTCTGGCTGATCGTTCGTCGTCTCGCTTCGCAAGGAGGTCCCAAATGAGCCGTTACATCTTGATTCGCCGTCTTCGCGGTCCCGCCTTTCTTTTGCTTGTGGGCGTGATCGCACTGCTGGCCCAGGCTCACATCCTGGGCTGGGACAAGAGCTGGCCGCTCTTTCTGATCCTGTGGGGCGTTCTGATGCTGGCTGAGCGCGCTGCACTGGCCGCCGAGGGTGGTTATCCTCCGCCGCCTTATACGGGCTCGCCTTACCCGACTTCGGACTATCCGACTACTGGCGGAGTCGCGCCCCAATATCCGCCGCAACAGGCGTCCACCGCCATCGAAACCACACATTCGCATCCATTCGGGAATGATCCCGAAGGAGGGCAATCATGAGCAGCGTACCTCCCAACATGCCACCCGGCGGCGGCGCTCCGCCTCCATATACTCCTTATGATCCAAAGACCCAGTGGCGCGTATATCGCGAGCAGCAAAAGGCGGCCTGGCGTGCGCAGCGCGAAGCGTGGAAGGCCCAGCAGCAGGCATGGAAGGCCGGATACCGTGGCGGAGTCTACGTTCCGCACGTTCCGTCAATCGTTGGCCCCATTCTTCTGGTAGGCTTTGGCGTTGTCGCGTTGCTGGTTGTCACCGGCCACATTGCCTCAGGCGAGTTCTGGGCCTGGTATGCACACTGGTGGCCGCTTCTGCTTATTGGCGCGGGCCTTGCGCTGCTTGGCGAGTGGGCGCTGGACATGCGCCGCGAGGTCCCGGTACGCCGCGGCGGCAGCTTTGTCGGTATCCTCTTCCTGCTGGCCATCATTGGATGCAGTGCGGCCGGCTGGAATAACTGGTGGGGCCCGTTTCGCGCCCAGTTCGGCGATCAGGGCGACGACTTCTTCAACACCTTCGGGCAGCCCGAGAGGGACAACGACCAGCAGGTTCAGAACACGCAAATTCCATCCAACGCATCCATCGAGATCCAGAATCCCCGCGGCGACGTCAGCATTACTTCGGCAGATTCATCTTCGGTCCAGGTCCAGGCTCATGAAGTGGCCTACGCCGGTTCCGACAGCGATGCCAAAAAGATCTTCGACACCGAGGCCGCGCATGTTACGGTCAGCGGCAATGCCGTGCTGGTCAAGTCCGACGGAAACAACAGCGGCCGCCTCAACCTCACCATCACGGTTCCCAAAACCGCGCGAGTTATAGTCAATACCGGCAGGGGAGACCTGACCGCGGCAGGCCTGGGGGCAGGCATCAACATCACAGCATCGCACGGCGACGTGCACCTGAGCGCCATCAGCGGTTCAGTCCAGGTGCACAGTTCCACCGGCAAGCACGACATATCCGCGCACCAGGTTGACGGCGACCTTACCATCGACGGCTCCTGCAACGACCTCACACTTTCCGAGATCAAGGGTAAAGTCGCGCAGACCGGCGAGATCCTCGGCGACGTGCATATGGAGAATGTCTCCGGCGCTGTGCATCTGCACACCTCGGTCACCGACCTGCAAGTGGCGGAACTGCCGGGCGATCTGACTCTTGATTCCGATGACCTGCGCGTTTCGCAAGCCAGGGGACAGGTGCGCGTGGTCACTCACGCCAAAGACATCGACCTGAATCAGATCTCCGGCGACACCTTTGTAGACGACACCAGGGGAGAGATTTCCATTGAGCCGGCCGGCTCTTACAGTGTGGATGCGAAGAATGGAAAAGGCGACGTGTCGGTAACGCTTCCGCCCAACGCATCGGCGACGGTAAGCGCTCGCACGCGCAACGGTGACATCGCTTCGGACTACACCATGCCCGAGGTTGGCGACGGTGAAAACAAGGTTGCCAACTTCCGTATCGGCTCGGGCAGCGCGAAGATCACACTCAGCGCCGATGTGGGCGACCTGCACATCAAGAAGGGTTCAGGCTCTCCCGAAGAAACGTCAACGCCATCCCCGGCTCCAGAGCCCAATGCGCCTCACCTGAAGACGCCCAAGCCTCTGCCGCCGCACCCGGTGACGCAATAACGACGGTATCGGGGCGAGTTTCGTCCTGCACACAAATGCGCCGTGCCCCATCCTTGCGATTCTTTCCTGTCGCAAGGGTGGGACGCGATAAGTCCTTTTCGCTTGAGGCGGGTCACCAGACAAAGGGAATCAGGTGGTAGCGCGTCTTCAGGCAGTATTCGGGATAGCCTGACAGCTCCTCGCGAAGCACCTTTTCCTCGTTGAGTAGCCGCAGCGCATAGAAGGGAATCAGCAGCGCGAAAGCTGGCAGTGCCACCCAGGAGCCAAGCGCCAGTGGCGCACCAAGACACAAGATCACCGATCCCAGGTAGAGGGGATGCCGAACCCATGCGTACGGCCCCGACGAGATCACCGTTTGTCCGGCATCGACAGTAATAGTGCGGCCTGCATAGCTATTCACCTTCATCGTCCAAAATACGAATAGAAGGCCACCCGCCACCAACGCCAGGGAGATCGCCGTGACCCACGCCGGCACTTCGCCGACCAGCCGCCGCGACCATCCCAGCCTGTAGTCGAAGCCCGGAAGCATAAACGCCCCCAGAAACAGCAGCATAAACACACGCATCAGGAGCTTCTGTTCCGTTACCGTCTCCCGCGTCCGCATCCTGCGCTCCACCAGCGGCCGGTCGTAACGCAGGAAGTAAGCAAATCCAACAAGTACCAGCAGGAACATGGTCGCCAGAAACGTCCATCCCTGCCAGAAGCGCAAAGTCCCCGCCGGAAGAAAGATAACCGCAGCCAACAGAGCCGGTATAAACACCATGCGCAACGCAACCTTCCATTCCAGGCTCATACCCATCCTCCTTGTCGCGTGGTTCTACCGGCAGCCATGTTACCCCAATTCCTTCCCGCCACGCAGTGATCAGCCAGCAATTTGCAGTAAGAATAGGGTTTACTCCAATCCCTATTCCCCCGAGGCCGGCCCGCGGAAGCGCGAGTGCGGGTCTCCATCCTTGCGCCTCTCTCCTGGCGAAAGGGTATGCCGGCACAAATCCGCAAGAGTGAGCCGTTACAAAATCTCCCCTGGTTTTGCAGATTAATTCCACCCGACGGCGCACAATCGATTCATCGTCGCCCTCAATATCCGGAGCCGCTCCGCAAGCGCCCGTAACCGCTTTGTTATCAAATTTCTGCGTATATATCCAATAGAATCAAGTAATTGGAGCTAGGCGCTCTCCGTTTCCCATTGAAAACAAGCCGCTTCCTTACAGAGACGGGGGGAGGGGGGGTAGATGATTTCCGTCAAATACTGCACACAGTCCTCCCGCCGCGCACCAATCCCGCTGGCCAATTCGCACTCCAACAGGCCCGCCGAGGCAGCTTTATGAGGCAATTTGCATGAAAGTGTCCTGTTACAACCCAACATTTCCTGGAGAACCCAATCATGCAAGGGATTGATCCCAATCAACCTATTTAGGAAATAAGCCCAAAGCCGTCGAATTGTTTTTGCTGTACGCCTGCGCGCATCACCTAACCTAATTATAATCAATGAGTTACAAGTAACGCGCAGACGCCGGTACAGCGCCTGCATCCCTGTAATGAGTCCGTAACTAAGCTGAAGCAAAAGATTTACAGCCGATTCAAGAAGCGCGGTACAGCCGCTGTACGCCTGTACCGCTGAACCCGCCGTCCCTTATGAAGCAGCCCTCGTCCCGCTCAACGGATGTGGAAGCTATAAGCCACGCCGCCCGAGATGATTGGATAGGTCGTCAACGGCTTCAAATCGCTGTTCCACTTGGCAACCTGGGCAGTCAGGTTGGTTTGGAAGTTATTTGCGATCGGGTTGTTGCCCTGAAGGTTGGCGCATTCTGTTTGTGCCTGGTCAAGGCAAACCGTGCCGCCCAAATTTACATTTACGGTGGGTGCGCCAACCACGGCGATGCCAATTTCAAATGGGAACGACAAGTGTCCCTTACGCGGAATTTGATTTCCCCATCCAGTAGTGATGGTGAATGCTGCTTTGTTGGTGTTCAGAGCCAGCGTCCCAGTTCCGTTCAGTGGATTTGAAGTGGCCGAGTAGTAATTTTGCCCGTTCAAAGTAAAACTGTCTCCACCTGGAACGTTGGCCGTGGCGGTTAGCTGGTTTCCGTTGTAGAGCAGCAGGCCGGGGCTGATGCGGATGGGCAGGTGCAGGGGGTAATAATCCACGTCAACTCCCATCGAAGCCAGGCTCAGCTTGCCGGTGGCGCTGATGCCGCTTGAATTGAAATTGGTGGAGTAGTTAAAGAAGTTGCCGGTGGCGCGCAAGTTGAGGTTTTTGCTCACGTTGGTTGTTGCGGCCAGTTGAAGACCCAGCGGCGAGACGCCGAAACCGAGCGCGAACCGCGTGAGCGTGTGGGAGGAACTGGCATCGCCCTTTGGCGACGATACCTGGCCCGCAGATCCGTCGAGGCTGGATTCGGGGTCAACCAGGCTGGTAGAGAAGCTCGAGGTCTGGGCCGCAAGACCGGCAGACGCGAATAGCAGGACGAGAGAGAGCACGGGTACGGTCTGTTTCACGAGAAAACCTCCTTGAAGTTTGGAAAAAGCTCCCAAAGCACTGGCTGGCTTCTGCCAGCCGATTCGGCGTTCCGTCTCTTGCGGTGCATTTTCACGGCAAGAAGAATGGCGTCGCGTTAGGCATTGGATTGCCATCAAGATACAACGGAAAGGTGTTCTCTGTCGCTGAATACTTGGCGCGGCGACGTAAAAAGTCCAATCTGGGTAATATTCGTTCGCCGAAATCAGTTCGGTCCGGCCGTGCGATGCCATGCGGGAGATAGAGCTTAAGCGGCGTATCGATTGCGATCGGAGAATGCGTCGGCCGGGGCAAATGCCTTAATCTGACCCCATGACCAAACTGGGCCAGGAAGCAGGCAAGACCGCAAGACTGCGCCTCTTATTGTTGGAGTGGTATGCGCACAACCGGCGCGACCTGCCCTGGCGGCGCAACCCTGAGCCATACAGCGTTTGGGTCTCGGAGATCATGCTGCAGCAAACCAGGGTGGCAGCCGTAGTCGAACGCCACCAGGCCTTTCTGGCCCGTTTTCCAACGCTTGTCTCCCTGGCGCTTGCCACTGAGGAAGACGTGCTGGCCATGTGGAGCGGACTTGGTTACTATCGCCGAGCGCGCATGCTCCACAAGGCCGCGCAGTTTCTCGCAAGCCACCACGAGGGCAACATTCCTGTCACCTCCGAGGCCCTGCGAGCGCTGCCCGGGATCGGCGTTTATACAGCTGCCGCCATCTCCAGCATTGCTTACGGCGAAGTGGTAGCCGTGGTCGACGGCAATGTGGAGCGCGTGCTGTGCCGGCTGGAAGGCTGGGAGGCCGGTGATCGCGCGGGGGGCACAACCCTGAAGAGGAAGATCGATGCGCTGGCCAATCAACTGGTCGACCCCGCGCATCCCGGAGACTTTAACCAGGCGCTCATGGAATTGGGAGCGACTGTCTGCCTTCCGCGTAATCCGCGCTGCATGGTGTGCCCGCTGGCTGCGGACTGTGCAACTCGCGGCGAGCACAAGACACAGCCGCGCTCCCGCATGCTCAGCCGCGAAGTGGCGCACGCTCTCTCGGTCCGCAGCGGCCTCCAGCCCGGCGAGGCAGATCGCGAAGTGCTGCTGGAACTGCGCCCTGCATCGTTCACCGTCATGCCCGGCTTGTGGGAGCTGCCCACTCTGCTGAATCCGTCCGTTCCGGAGCAGGACTTGTGTATGACCGTCCGTCATGCCATCATGCAGGTCAACTACTACGTCCGCATCCGCACGGTCTCTGAACGCGATATAAAGAATCTGGCCGCGGTCGGCGGCGAGCGGCGCTGGGTTCCGCTCAGCGTAGCGGCGACCATGGCGCTTACCGGCCTGACCCGCAAGGTGCTGAAGCGCGCGCGCCTTTTGCCGGCAGCGCAGCCGGTGGGCGGGTGAGCTTGAATTCCCATAAGATTGTGCTCGGTGTTCGGCGCGAATCTCAGTTCGTGTGGATTGCCAATGTTATACAAAGAGAGATTGGGGGGCATCCGTCAATGAGACTTTCAAAGGTAACCTTACTGATCACCCTGCTGTTTGCAGGTAGAGCCTTTGGACAGGACGAAGAAAAGGAAAAGGAGCCAGCGGCCATTCTCGAAATCGGCGGTGCCGGGGAATGGGCGCTTACCCACGGCGCACCCAGTTATGGCCCCAATGTGGCCGTCGAAGTCACTCCGATCAAGGAGTGGCTGGAAATCGAAGCCGGTGTGACGCCCTTCTTCAGTCGCGGTCAGACGGAATGGGATACTGACCTTCTCTTTAAGAAACCCTGGACTTTATCCAAGACTGCAGAATTCATGTGCGGTGTTGGCCCGGAGTGGGCGCACACGATCACGAGAGGGAAGAGCGCCAATTCTATTGGGGGAGAAGCCGCTCTTGATTTCATGTTTTGGCCCTGGCCGAAGCGAAGGTTTGGCTGGTACCTGGAGCCGAGCTATGGATACAACTTTGGCAGCGGGCATGAGCAATCAGCGAGTGTTACCGTAGGTCTGCTAATTGCAATCCGATAGAGCTGTTGCGGTTCTGGCCATGGCGTCCTGCATCGCCCTTTTCTGTTAATTACCGGTGGATTTAAGCTGCCCCACTACCCGCAGGCGAAAGCAATTGTCCCTGACCAGCGGTTCGACGTACTCTGAAAGCTCATTTGCTCCGACTTCGTTTCACCATCCGACGCAAACCGCGTTCCCCTCAGGGAGATCCAATGCACTGTAACCGAATGTTCCTGTTTGCCGCCGTCCTCATCGCCTCCACTCTCGTCCGCGCCCAGCAGCCGGGGGCCACGCCGGTCCCCGAAATCCCCGGCCTGCCTGCTGCGGCCCGCGCCGCCGCCGGCTCCATCGACCCGGAAAAGATGCGCGCCCATGTGCGTTTTCTGTCTCTCGATCTGCTCGAAGGCCGCGGTCCCGGCAAGCGTGGCGCGGAACTGGCGGCAGAATACATCGCCACGCAATTCGCTCTGGCCGGGGTGGAACCGGCCGGGGACAACGGTACTTATTTCCAAAGCGTTCCGCTGGTGGCCGTACACACCCTCGAGGACAAGACGAAGTTCTCCTTTGTTTCCTCAAGCGGCCCGCCGCGCGATCTGGCTTACGGGACGGAAATTGTCTCAAAAGACCAGACCGGCCAGCCCAGTGCGGACTTCGACGCGCCCATTGTTTTCGTCGGCTACGGCATCCATGCGCCGGAGTACAACTGGGACGACTATAAGGCTGTGGATGGCAAGGAAATCGACCTTAAGGGCAAAGTCGCCCTGGTCATCGTCAACGAGCCGCCCTCGGACGACGAGAAGTTCTTCAAAGGCAAGGCGCTCACCTACTATGGCCGCTGGACCTACAAGTACGAAGAAGCCGCGCGCAGGGGAGCCATTGGTGTGCTCATTATTCACCGCACGGATTTGGCGAGCTATGGCTGGGAGGTGGTGCGGAATAGCCAAGCCGTGGAAAAGAGCTACCTGCAAGGCGATCCCAGCGCAACGCTGCGCGCTGCCGCGTGGATTCAGCACGATGTGGCGCAGCGGCTGCTTATTGTGGATGCCATTGGCCTCGACTTGGCCATCGAACGGGCCGGCAAGCCCGGTTTCCATCCTGTTGAACTCTCAACCCGCTTGCATGCACATATCGAAAGCCGCGTGCGCCACTATGTCAGCTCGAATGTCGTGGGGCGTGTGGCGGGAGCAAGCACGGCGAACCAGGCGGTGCTGTACACCGCGCACTACGATCACCTGGGCATCGATCCCGACGCCAAAGGCGACAACATCTACAACGGCGCGGCCGACAACGGAACCGGCTGCGGGATCATCCTGGAGCTAGCCCGCGCGTTTGCGCAATCGTCTATCCGGCCTCCGCACGCTGTCTATTTTTCCGCGGTCACCGCGGAGGAGCAGGGTCTGCTGGGCTCGCAGTTCCTGGGCATGCATCCGCCTGTTCCTGCCGCCCAGATCGCGCTCGACCTGAACTTCGATATGATCCTTCCGGTCGGCATTCCGCGCTCGGTCAGCCTGGGAGGAGCGGAGCGCATAGACTTCTGGCCGACAGTCCAATCCGTTGCCGGCGCATTCGATCTGGCTCTGCTGCCTGACTCCAACCCTATGGCCGGCCACTACTACCGCTCCGACCATTTCTCACTGGCCCGCGTCGGCATTCCGGCCTTTTCGGTCGATCAGGGAGATCTGTTCGAGGGCCATACACCGGATTGGGGCCAAGCGCAAATGGAGGATTACGAAGAACACCATTACCACCAGCCCTCCGATGAGTATCGGGCCGACTGGGACTTTCGCGGAAATGCTAAGCTGGCCCGGTTCGGATTTGTGCTTGGGTGGTTGGCGAGCGAGCAGGCGAAGCCGGCGCAATGGCTGGCTGGAGATGAGTTTGAGGCGGCGCGCAAGGCGAGCCAATAGCGGCGCGCAATAGAGGCATCCACTTGCCGGCGACCGTCATGGTCACATCCGCTCAATCGGTCTGACATCCCCGGTGCCCAAGAGCGAGGGACCGGGGGCACCCTCATTCAGGGTGGGACAGCACACCGGGGCCGGGGGCACCCTCATTCAGGGTGGGATAGCACACCGAGACCGGGGGCATCAGTCGAGCTTCAGTAATAATCCGCGCAGCTCATGTAGTAACCGCATTGCGTGCAAACCAGCTTGCAATGGTGTCCGGTGAGTTGGTGAGAGCAGGTTGGGCACACCTGGCAGTGATGGTCTATCCTCTGCGCGGCGGGCTCGGCCACACCGCCATGTGAAAATTCGTTCGCAAAATCAGAATCGAGGGCTCTGGGCCGGTGCGGCAACATGCCCGACAGATTAGCATGGTAGAGAGGGCAGACAGCCGGGCGAAAACCCGGCGGGTGCCTTATGCATCAACTTTCTGGCGCACCGCGGACTTCCCCTCCGCCGGGAGCCAGGCAACCAGGATCGGATAACCGGATCTCGAATCCCCCAAGGAGGGACAATGGCAAGCAAGGCAAGTGCGGTTTGGACAGGATCACTGAAAGAAGGCAAGGGCACCATCTCCACGGCCACGGGCGTGTTGAGCAACGCCAACTACTCGTTCGCCACGCGTTTTGAAGGCGCGGACAGCGGCACCACCCCCGAAGAACTGATTGCGGCGGCGCACGCAAGCTGCTACTCGATGGCCCTGGGCGCAACCCTGGGCGGCGAGGGCTTTACCCCGGACAAGATCGAGACCCACGCAGCCGTGACGCTGGCCAAGGTGGAAGGCGGCTTCGCGGTAACCAAGATCGCCCTCACCACCACAGCGAGCATTCCGGGCGTCAGCGAGGAAGCATTTCAGAAGGCCGCGGCGGGCGCCAAGGCCGGCTGCCCTATCTCCAAGCTGTTCGCCAACAACACTGAGATCACGCTCGACGCCAAGCTGGTTTAGAAACTCACCGAATCGGCGTACGGATCTTTCAAAACAAACATCCCATCCTTGCCCAACCTCTATGTAGAAGAGGCGTGGCAAGGGTGGGTGTCTGTTTGCGGTCAGCGCCCGCGCTGGAGCCGTAAATGCCCGCGCAGAAAAACCATCTTGAATTCATTTCACTTCTGTGGGAGAGTAGTTCAATTCCGGATGCGAATTCGGAATGCGCGCATAACTTCCCTAGTGTCCTGTCTCTAAGGTCCTTTGTAGAACTCACGAAGGACAGAAGCAGATTCTTCGACTCACCACCCCCAAACTGAAGAACGTTTGGGGCCCCGTTCGCTCAGAATGACAGACTCAATTTTGATATGAACTTTAGAGACAGGACACGGGTGCTGCAATGAAGAAATACGCATTCAAAGCGACCATTCAAGAAGGAATCGGCGGCGGTGCGGCGGTAATGTTCCCCTACGATGTCGAAAAGGAATTCGGCGTCAAGGGGAGAGTCCCTGTCAACGCAACCTTCAACGATGTTCCTTACACAGGCTCGCTGGTCAAGTGTGGCCCTGGAAGCCACATGGTTGGTATTTTGAAGTCCATTTGCGAGAAGATCGGCAAAAGGCCGGGCGATACTGTCGACGTCGTAGTTTGGAGAGACGAAGACGAACGAACCGTCGAGATTCCCGCTGAGTTTTCGGCTATGTTGAAAAAAGAAGGACTCCTCGCGAGCTTTGAAAAGTTGAGCTACACGCATCGCAAAGAGTATTGCCGCTGGATTGGGGAAGCCAAGAAGGAAGAGACGCGATTGAAGCGCATTGCAAAGGCTGTTGAGATGCTAAAGAACGGCGTCAAGACTCCCGGCTAGATGCGGGGTGAGCCCGATTGATTTAGAATAAAGGCAGAAGCGGCTGCGCAACCGGCGACGAAGGCTGATCCCAAACCGGGAAGACGCCAATTCGGGCTGATTGTGCAATAGTTGTATGTTTCGGACTTGCCAGCCGTGATGCTTCGCGGTAGTATCGAAGTTGCCGATCAAGCGGCTGACGCGGGCCACCCGAAACCGGGTAGAGCAAGCTCGCCGCCGAGTAAGGAATCTTCGCTGACAGGTTGAAACGAAACAAGGCTGCATACGGCGAATTTTTCCAGAGGAAATTGCCCCGAGAGGAAAGCACTGGCCGCGCTTTGGCAGTCCAGGCAAAGTGCCCAACAAGCGGGTGAAGATAAAACAAGGCTCCTGTGTGGCAGCCTGAAGTTCTTCCGGGAATCATGGTAGGTAAATTGCGGAGTGCCGCTCCCCAACTAGTTTTTCGATGCTTCGCAACAGTTTTACGGTCAGCCGTGGAGTTCCCCGTCCAGACCTGGACAGGCGGCAGACAAGAGGGATGCTCAGAGCCTGCCTCAGGACTGGGCGGGAATGGCTGAATCTAGAAGCGCTATGCAACAGACTGCAAAGTGCCAGGAAGTACACGCATGACGACAGAATCGACGCAGCCCCAGTCTG
>CAYWMR010000067.1:0-15927 GCA_964458965.1 uncultured Occallatibacter sp.
ACAGGACGATGAACAAGTTAGCTGTGACTACAGCGAGGAAAATAAAGTGATAAGGGGGATCCAGGCGTCCGTGGTTCTTCAGGTTTTGCGGTGGCTTACTCATGCGTTGCCTTCATTTCTCAGGCCTGGTTGGGCTGGCACGCCGCTTTGCGATTCCGCGGTCGTATTCAGAAGCGTCGGTGGCCTGGATGCCCGCGCTTCCCGCATTTTGCTTGGGGCAAGGGAAGTATGTCAATGAGGAAGCATCAAAAAGGCAGGATTCTTGCCTGCGGGGAAATGATTGCAGCAGCCTCCGACCAGGACCGCAAGCATCCCTCAGGGGCTAAAGCCCACGTTGATTCCATTGCCTTTGCGGCACGACTGAAGTCGTGCCCTTTCAAAACTCCTACCTCTGAGGGGTTTTTCACCAAGCTGTGAAGTCGTGCCCTTTCAAAGCGGCGACATATGCAGAGATTTTCCGGGCGGGCGAATGGGGCCGGCCCGCGCATTGGGGCTGACGTAAGGCGGCTTGCTCTGATACCGTTCTCTTTCCGGGAACTTCGAAGGCGTGCAAGGCCTGGGGAATTTCCGGCATTCACTTTCATGCGAGGCTTGTCTTGAAATTACGATCTCTGCTTTTGTTTGGTCTGCTTTCGTGCGCGATTGTCCAGGCGCAAGTGACTTTGCCAAAGATTCTTTCCAGCCACATGGTGGTTCAGCGGGACTTGCCGGTGCATGTGTGGGGGGAGGCGGCTGCCGGCGAATCAGTGAGCGTGACGTTTCGCGGCGAGACGCGGCAGACCACGGCTGGGCCGATGGGCCGTTGGAGCTTATACCTGAAGCCTGGCACGGCCGGCGGGCCTTTTCAACTGACGGTGACGGGTACGCCCTCAGCTACGGGCACAGAGGCTCAAGCGGCGCAGACGATTACGCTCGACGACGTGCTGGTTGGCGACGTATGGGTTGCGTCGGGGCAGTCGAACATGGAATTTTCTATGGGTGGTGCGTTTGGCGGAGCGACCACGGCGGCCGCGGATTTGCCCAATGCGGGCATTCCGAATATCAGGCTGCTGATTGTGAAGAGGGTGGCCATCGAGTATCCGAAGGACGATATCGACACCGATGTGTGGTCGGGTTGGGCGGCGTCAACCCCGGATACGGCGAAGGATTTTTCGGCAGTAGCGTGGTACTTTGCGCGGGAGATTGAGCAGCGGGAGCATGTGCCGGTGGGGGTGATCGACTCGGTGTGGGGCGGGACGGTTGCCGATGCGTGGACACGCGTGGAGGCACTGGGCGAGGACGCTGCGCTGGCGCCGGTGTTTGTCGAATGGGGCAAGATGGCGGAGCGTCAGGAAGATGAGCTGCTAAGAGCCAGGGACGAACAACGGCAGCGAGCCGAAGCGTTGGCCGCGGGCAAGCCTGCTCCGATGTTTCCGTGGCATCCGGATTTGAAGAGCTGGGGTCCGGGAATGCTGTGGAACGGAATGATTGCGCCCCTGACGCCGTTTCCGATTCGCGGAGTGATTTGGTACCAGGGTGAGAGCAACAGCTCACAGGCGCGCGCGCCGCTTTATAAGCGCGTGTTCAGCACCATGATTGAGGATTGGCGACATGAGTGGGGCGTGGGAGATTTTCCGTTCCTGTTTGTGCAGATTTCGAATTTCAAGTCAGGGCCGGGCGAAGGCTGGGCGGAGTTGCGCGAACAGCAATTGAAGACGCTTGAAGTGAGCAACACGGCGATGGCGGTGACGATCGACATCGGCACTCCGGACAACGTGCATCCGCCGGACAAGCTGGATGTGGGCGTGCGGCTGGCGCTGGCGGCGCGGGCGCTGAGTTATGGCGAAGATATCAGCTATTCGGGGCCGATATTCCGGCAGGCTACGCCGGAGGGAAGCGCGATCCGCGTGTGGTTTGAACATCATGCCAAAGGACTGGTGGCAAAGGGCGGCGAGTTGACGGGGTTTGAGGTGGCTGGGACAGATGGAAAGTTTGTGCCGGCTACGGCGAAGATTGACGGGAACACGGTGGTGGCGGCGAGCGACGCGGTTGCCGAGCCGGTGGCGGTGCGGTACGGGTGGGCCAACAGCCCGCAGTGCAATTTGTTCAACGGGGAGGGGCTGCCGGCTTCTCCGTTTACGTCGACCGAGTAGCGGGGTCGATGCGGCGCTGAGTTATTGGTGGTTCGCGGCGGCGCCGGCGGGCTGTGAGTAGCGAATCGCTTCGACCGTTGACGTTGCGACCAGGCCCTCCTCGACCATGGTGTCGAGATAGGGAATGAGTCGCGCGATCTGCTCTTCGGTATCGACAATGCTGAGTTGGATGGGAGCGTCTTTGGAGAGATTCCAGCGGGTGGAATGGCGAATCCTGCTGGCCGATCCATAGCCCTCGATGCCGCGGAATACGATGGCTTCGGCGATACCCAGCTCGACGCATTTCAAGAGGATGGCTTCGTGCAGGGGCTTGCCGTGCCAGCGATCGTCTTCGCCGAAATGAATGCGGACCATCTTTGCCGCGAATTGTTCTTTCATGGACCCACCCTCCCTACTGTGGAGCGCTGTGAGCGGCGCTGGGCGTCTGTGCCGCTTCGGTTTCGAGCGCGCGATATGCGTACTTGATAATGTCCACGTCGGAGAAGACCACCAGACCCTCGACGACCATCTGGTCCACGATCGGCATGAAGGCCTGAAGCTTTTCGGCTGTATCGACGGCAGAAAGCATGATGGAGCCATGATGGGATGCGAATTGGGGCTTGTCTCGGACGACCCGCCGGTGTGCGCCATAGCCGAGGATGCCTCGATAGACGGTGACTCCGGCAATGTCGTTGGCGCGCATGGCCTCGACCAGGGCTTCGTGCAGCGGCTTGCTCTTCCAGCGGTCCTCCTCGCTGACATAGATGCGCATCATTTTGGCTTTGCCTTCCATCTTCAGGTGCTCAGGGGGCATTTGCAATTTTGGCCTGGAGCGCTGGGCCGGCTTGGCTACCGTGGTCTCCTGCATCTCGATCAACCCGCTGCCTGCCAACTCTTCCAGCTTGCCTAGAATTGAGTCGACTTTCTCGCGCGTCTCAATGAACTCGATTTTGATGGGGAGGCGGTCGGAGATTTCCACCACGCTGGAGGAGTGCATATGGTGGTCTGCGCCAAAGCCGGCGATGCCTTTAAGGACGGTTGCGCCGGAGATGCCGCGATAGAACAGAAAATCGAGAATGCTGGAGTAGACCGGAACTCCGTGATGTGTGGCTCCATCGCTCAGGTAGATGGAGACTTTCAGGGCTCTTCCCGCCTGTAACATTGTTCCCCTCCTTTGCGCGATCAACCGGCGCCGGCAAGCGCCAATTGGTTAACGGAGGATTGAAGCATTATTTAGGGAGAATATGCAAGCACGAATGACACATTTGGTGAAAATCGGTTTTCACGACAGAACTTCCGCGAGGCGTGAACCGCCCCAGACAGCGGCCAGGCCGAGGATGAAGCTGCCGCCGGCATAGAGGCCTGCGAGAAAGAATGCGCCGGAACGCAGGCTGGAGAGGGTTTCCCACTCGTAGGTGGAGAATGTGCTGTACGCGCCGATGAAGCCGATGGGGATCAGGAATCTCCAGGCAGGGTTGAGGTCGGCCCGGCGGCCAAAGTAGGTTAGCGTGAAGCCGATAATGACGCAGGCCGTGAGGTTGACGACGAGAGTGCCGTACGGAAAGCGGATGCCAACGCGCGAGGCAATGGAGGAGCCGACCCAGTAGCGCGCGATGGAGCCGAGCGCGCCGCCGACGGCGATGAGCAGGTATTTCTGCAATGCTTTCTCCTTTGTTCAGATTACAGCGTCGCGTTCCGGGTTCGAGGGTTCCGCGGGGAGATTGGGATCCGGGCGAAATGCTGTGTCTCGGCGATCCTGGCGAGCTATGCCTGCTCCTCGGCTACGGCGGTTGGGTGGATGGGAACTGGCAGAGTGGGGTCGACATGTTTGTGCGGGAGCAAGTGGCGCGGCAGGAAAAATGTGTTGGCGACGAGCGTGGGAAACACTGCGCTTGCGATCACGGCGGCTACCAGGAAGGAATACTGAGACTGGGTGATGATTTGGTGATTGAGTCCAAAGAGCGCCGATATGGTTCCAAAGGTGAGGCCGGTAGACATCATGAGCGTGTAATAGGTTCCGGCGCGGCCGGTATGCCGGTTCGCGCGGACGGCGGGAAAGACGAAAGCGGTCTTGGATGCCATTTTCGCGAGGAACAGGATCAGCAAGGTTGCCGGGGCAGCCACCAGGGCGGGCACGGAGACGAACGATCCAGCGCGGATGAAGTAGAACGGAGTGAGCAAGCCAAAGGTGAGTGTGCGCAGGCGGCGTACAAGCATGTGGTCTTTACCCACGGTCCCGGCGAGCACAGCGCCGATCATGTACGCCGGTAAGACGGCTTCGCTGCCGGCCCAGGCAGCGAGGCCACCGAGGGAAAAGAGCAGGAAGAGGATGTATTTGGTTTCAAGCTCGGAGACTCGCCCGCCATACTTTTTGAAGAACCACCTGGTAACGAAAGGAAGGACGGCGAACACTGCCGCACAGACGCCGACAAAGATGAGGGTCTTGATAGTGAACGGAGAAAAGATGAGGCCGAGGGCAATTACGGTTCCCAGGTCGTTGACGAAGCATGCGGCCAGGATCGACTTACCGTAATCGGTGACGTTGAAGCCAAGTTCGAGCATGACCGCGTAGACCACGGCGACGGAAGTTGTGGAGAGCGCGACACCGCACAGCCAACTGGAGCGCATGGTCCAGCCCAGGATGTAGTGGCCAACGAGGGTGCAACCCAGAAAGGGTCCAATGAAGCCTGCGAGGCCGACGGTCAAAGACTCGCGCCACTTGGTTTTGAAAATGGATGGTTCCAGTTCCGCGCCGGCCAGGAATGTGAGCACGATTGCGCCAGTTCCAGCTAGATAGGCAACCCATTGGGTACCGGGCAGCAAGCCGCCCGTGCCGAGGAAGGCGCCAATAATCAATTGCGCGACTGTGCCCACGACGATTTCAGACAGAGCGGTTGCGATCCGAAACCAGATGGCAAGCATGGTTGCCACCAGCGCGAGGCCTACCCAAACGGCCGAAAGAACCCATGGGTTCGTCATGGACTCATTCTCCTTGAAAATGTACTCGGGGATCGCGCCGGGGACATAACTCCGCAACAGGATACCCTGTCAGGAGTTATCATCTGTCCGGCCTAATTGGAGGGACAGCGGTTAAGGGTGAACTCCTTCACCACACCACAGATTTAGTAGACGCTGGGTTCTGTTCAACTGTCAAGAGTCGATGCTTTTTCCCATTCGAAGGAGCTTGCGAAGTTGGCCGCGCGCTCTGTGCCGTTTTGCTTGTCTGCGACGAAAGCTACGCGGTCAAAATAATCTGCAAGTTCTTCTTCTTTGTATGTGGGGGGCATTTCCTGGGGTGGCTGGAGATTGCGGATTGCTTTGATCTCCTTCTCCAGGGAGTTGAGGCGAAGCAGGACAGCCTCGACCCATGCGTCTCCCTCTTCGTGAGTTTTGCGGGCGCGCGCCAAAGCGAGTTCCGCTATGCGGCTCACTTCGTGCAGGAGTTTACTGATATCGGTTTCGAGGCGGCTGCGGCTCTCCTGCACTCGATTGAGAATGTCGGTTTGCACTCCGGAGCTATTCACTTCGAGCAGCATATTCAGAAACTCCCTGGCATCCTGGTCGATCTTTCGCCGAACGCCAAAGATACCGCGACGGAGGTCGGCCTGCCAGCGCAGTGGCGAGGCTGGATCCGCAAGCTCGTTGAATTCCTGAAAGCTGAACTCGGAGGCAATGCGGAAGCCCTTTTCGGCGTCGAGGGCATGGAGCAAGGGGCCGAGTTCGGGGATTTCTTCCTGCGCCAGCTTTGCCAGGAAGTCGTTGCCCATCTCGGCAAAGCGGCGAACCACCCGGCGAAACTGCTTCTCGCCCTCTTCTTGTTCGGGTCCGAGCCACGGGGTAATGAGGTTTCGAGCGATATCTTGCGCCTGGCCCATGACGTGGCGACGATAGGATGGGCCGGGGGATTGAGGAGCCGATTGCAGTGCTTCTTCCAGTTGCTCCGAGGCCTTCGGCATGGTCACGGCCAGCCAGGCGTTGCGGCGTTCGAGAAAGAAATCGGAGAGCCGCTGCTGCTCCCCCGTGAGCAGATAGGCGAGATCCTGCATGGATTGCTCCGCATCCGCAATGGTTTGTTTCATCATTGTTACGCGCTTCTCGGATTCCTCCTGCGGGCGAATCAGCGCATCTCGTTCTTCGCGCACGATTGCCAACAGTTTTTCGCTGAGGCGCTGGATGGCGCGCACGCCCGCGGATTGGACGAGTTCGCGGGCCGAGTCTTTAACGAGGCTCTGTAGCGAATCGACCAGCTTTCTCCAATCGCGTTCGGGGCCACGATTCTCCAGCCGCTCTTTTGCGCTGATTTCGAAGACAAGCGCGGAGGGCCGGTTCAAGCGGGTTGCGAGCAGTTTTTGCGTGAAGGCAACGGCCGCGGCCATCTCCGGGAGGGTTGCTTTATCCGCTTTGTTAAGGACGACTATGAGGTGCTCGCCGTGTTGGGCGACTTGCTCGACCAGAGCTAATTCCTCTCCAGCCAAAGGTGGGTCGGAGCCAGTAACCACCAGCACCGCATCGATGTGCGGAATGAAGGCCTTCGTCGTTTCCGTGTTCCCGGAATGGACCGACCCCAGGCCGGGGGTGTCCACCAGGCACATGCCGGAGGCCAGCATCAGGCTGGGGACAAACACCTCGGCTCCGGCGATCTGCTTCATGTTTTCGGGGTTGTGCTCTTCGGAGACGTACTGTTCCAACTCTGCGAGGGTGATATCCTGCCAGGCGCCATCAACGGCTCGAATCCTTGCCTTGCGGCTAATGCCATATCGGACAACCGTGGGCACGGTGGTGATGGGAATAAAGCCCGTGGGAAGAATCGATTCGCCGAGCAACGCGCCGATCAGGGTGGATTTGCCGCGTTTGAACTGGCCAACACAGGCGACGAAGAAGCGGCCTTCGGCGACACGTTCAGCCAGGTCTTCCGCCTCTGCTGCGATATGTTCGATTTCAAATTCCGCGGCAAGTGTGGCCAAGTCCAGCAATCGCGTTACCGCGTTGCCATCTACTGCCGTTTCTAATTTTGGCTCGTATTCCACCTGAGCAATAACTCCTAATTGTCGTTCAGGGAAACCGGCCGGGATATAACTCCGCAACAGGATTCCCTTTCAGGAGTGAACATCTGTCCGGCCTACAGGGAGGGAGAGCGGTTAGGGTGAACTCCTTCACCACAACCAACATTTCGATTACACCGGATTCGCTGATTGCTGTCAATGTGGAATGCGCGGGACAATCTCCGGGCGTGGCGTCACCCGCTCGCTCTATAATCCCGCGGAGAGGGTCACAGCTTGAAATCGAATCGAAGCAGATGGACTTGCACGCTCGCGGTGCTGGGCATTGCGCTGTGTTGCATTGGCGGGGCAGGCGCGGAGCAACTCACGCCAAAGCTGCAGAACGCTATCGGGCATTGGCAGGTGGTAAACAGCGACGGCAGCCCCGGAGGCAAGGTGGACACCTACCTGGAAAACGGCAAGCTGTTCGGCCGCGTGACCGGGGTGCGCCCCGGACGCACGCCCAAGGATGTTTGCGATAAGTGCTCGGGCGAGTACAAGGGCCAGCTCATCCTGGGTATGGTGATCATGCGCAACTTCAATTCTGTCGGCGACGACTGGGTAGATGGGACCGTGGTGGACCCGGAGAATGGCAAGGAATACAAGGGCAAGATCTGGGCGGTGGACAAAGACACGCTGCGGATGCGCGGGTTCATCGGCATCTCGCTGCTGGGACGCACGGAGACGTGGACCCGGATTCCGTGAGCAGGATAGTCTGATCTGAAGGACGCATGAAGACACTTGCCAATGAGAAGGACAAGCAGGAGTTACTCGAACGGTTGTGTGCGATTTCGCCGGCGAGTGAACGGCGATGGGGCAGGATGACGGTTGGCGAGATGATTTGTCACATGAACGATGCGCTGCGCATTACCATGAGCGACACGCCAGCGAAGCCTGTAAGCAATTGGTTTACACGCTCGGGCTTCAAGTGGCTGGCTTTGTGGATGCCGATGCATTGGCCGCATGGGGTGAAGACGGTGCCGGAGTGCGAAGCGGGGAAGGGCGGCACGCCGCCGGCGGAGATGGAGCGCGATTTGAATGAGCTGCGCGGGCATCTGGAGCGGTTTGCGCGGCGGCCGCGGGATTTTGAGTTTCAGGCGCATCCGATCTTCGGACAGATGTCGGAGTGGGAATGGATGCGTTGGGGCTGGCTGCACATGGACCATCATCTGCGGCAGTTTGGGGCGTAAAGGGTTGTGGAGCAACGTCTGAAAAGCGTACCGCAGGGGCTGAAGCCCACGCTGTTTTGGTTGGTTTTATGCCGGGATGAATCCCCGGCCTACCGCCCGGACTAGCTTTTCCGCAGCAGGCTATAGACATGGCGACTGGAGAGTGCTGGCGATGGGTACAGCCATTGAATTTCGGAACGTGTCCTATGCGGCTCCGCGTGGCCGGGTGGTGCTGGACAACGTATCGCTGGCGATTGAAGAGGGCACTACGACCGCCGTTTTGGGGCGCAGCGGATCAGGCAAGACGACTTTGCTGCGCACCGTGAATCGCATGGTTGAGGTGGACAGCGGCGATGTACTGGTGGGCGGGAAAAGTACGCGTGGCGCCGACCTGATTGGCCTGCGCCGGACCATGGGCTATGTGATCCAGGAGACGGGATTGTTTCCGCACTTCACGGTGGAGCGCAACGTGGGCGTGGTGCTGGAGGCGATGGGACGGGGGCGCCCAGAGCGCGTGCGGCGGAGCCTTGAGTTGCTTGCAGCGGTGGGATTGGATGGCGGCGTTTATGCAGGGAGGTTTCCGCACCAGCTATCGGGCGGGCAGCGGCAGAGGGTGGGGCTGGCGCGCGCGCTGGCGGCTGAGCCGCGGATTCTGCTGATGGATGAGCCGTTTGGCGCGCTCGATCCGCTGACACGCGCCGAGATGCAGGACATGCTGCGCGCGCTGATGGGCAAGCTGAAGAAGACCGTGTTGCTGGTGACGCACGATCTGGATGAGGCTTTGTACCTTGCGCACCGTATTGTGCTTTTGAACGAAGGCAAAGTGGTAGCGAACCTTGAGCCGGGGGAGTTTCTGCGTTCCCAGGAACCAGAGGTCGAGGCTTATGTGCGCGCCTTTCATCGCGGCAGCCGAAGCGCGGGGCAGGAGGCGCATTTATGAGCGGTGGATTTCTGGCGCAGTATGGGAGCGAGATCGCCACGCTCACGATTGAGCATCTGTGGCTCTCCGGCGTGGCCATGCTGCTGGCTACTGCGATTGCGGTGCCGGCGGGGATATGGCTTACGCGGGACACACGCTGGGCGAGGCCGGTGATTGGCGCCGCAAACATCTTGCAGACGATTCCTTCGCTGGCGATGTTCGGGTTTCTGCTTCCGCTGCCGTGGCTGGGGGACCGCGCGGCGCGCATTGCGATTGTGGCGCTCACCGCGTATGCGCTGCTGCCGATTTTGCGCAATACTTATGCGGGGATTCGCGGGATTGATCCGGCGGTGATTGAAGTGGCGCGGGCGCTGGGGCTGACGGATTGGCAGCGGCTGACGAAGGTGGAACTGCCGTTGGCGGCGGCGTTTATTCTGGCCGGGGTGAGGACGGCAACTGTGACCTGCGTGGGCATTGCAACGATTGCCGCGGCGGTGGGCGCGGGCGGGCTGGGCGAGCTGATCTTTCGCGGTGTGGCATCGGTGGATAATCGCCTGGTGCTGGCCGGGGCTGTGCCCGCGGCGCTGCTGGCGCTGGCGGCGGATGCGGCGCTGGGCCTGCTGGAGCGGCGATTTACGGTGCATGCGAAATGACGATGAGGCAGGGAACAGGGATTAGGGAACAGGGAACAGTGTCACGGACCTTAATAGTTGCGATTGCAGGGCTTGTTTTGCTGGCGGGGTGCGCGCCGCCGCGGCCGGATCATCCTGTGATTGGAGCCAAGAACTTTACGGAGCAGGTGGTGCTGGGAGAGTTGCTGGCGCAGGAGATTGAGGCGCATTCCAATCTGAAGGTGGAGCGGCGGTTTTATCTGGCGGGGAGTTACATCTGCCAGCAGGCATTGGTGGCGGGGCGTATCGACGCATATGTGGAATACACGGGGACGGCGCTGACGGCGATTCTGAAGCAGCCGGTCGATCGCCACCCGGAGCGTGTGCTGGAGACGGTGCGGCGGCTTTATGCGTCGCGGTATGGCGTTCAAGTTGCGCAGCCGCTGGGGTTCGAGAATACATTTGCCATGGTGATTCGCGGTGAGGATGCGCGGGCGCTGCATGTGGCGACGCTGAGCGAGGCTGCGCGGTATGCGCCGCAGTGGCGGCTGGGAGTTGGGTACGAGTTTGAACAGCGGCCGGATGGGCTCCCCGGGCTAAGCGCCGCGTATGGGCTGAAGTTTGCCGGCGCGCCGCGGACTATGGATCTGGGGTTGCTGTATCGCGCGCTGAATGCGCACCAGGTGGATATGATCGCGGCCAACTCGACCGACGGGCCGATTGAGGCGCTTGGGCTGGTGGCGCTGGAGGACGACAGGCACTACTTTCCGCCTTACCAGGCCGTGCCGCTAGTGCGGGCGGAGGCGCTGAAGCGCTGGCCGCAGATGCAGGCGGCGCTGGATGCGCTGGCAGGGAAGATTCGAGCGGACGACATGCGGGCGATGAATGAGGCGGTCGATGGCGAGCATCGCGATCCGGCTGAGGTGGTAAGGGAGTTTCGGGCGCGGAAGGGGCTTTGAACTTGTGGGCCGATTGCTGCTTGTTCCTTAAGCGGAGGTGCTGACTTCCCTGGCGGAGTTGGTGTGGGCGGGAGTTCGTTCGGTGGCATGGCGGCAGATGGAGTCGGAGACAGCCCATACCGCGCCGGCGATGGCGATGCAGATGGCGTTGCCCGACCAGACGAAATGGTCGTGAGGGGTGGCGATGAGCTTGGGAATCCAGACGAATAATTCGAAGCTTACGATCTCAACGGTGAGCAGACGCGAGGCAAGCGGGGCAATGATGCCGGAGAGGATTGCCGCGGCGGCGAGGAAGAATCCGATGGTGGTGGCGTAGCACCAGAAGATCTGCGACGGCGGAATCCATGCGGGAACCCAGGCGGCGAGGCCGGGCATATCGACAATGTGGACGATACCGAAGGAGATCGTGGAGAGCCCGGAGAGACGAGCGAAGAGGGACTCGCGGCGCGAGAGGTTCGAGCCGACCGGTGAGAATCGCGCGAGCAGGACGGCTGCGCCGGCGAGGATCGAGAACTCCTCAAAGAAGTTGCCGGTGGGGTCGAAGCCGCTGTGGCCTTGGAGAATTTTGGGCACCCACAGGAGTGTGAAAACGGAGTAGACGATGGTGAGCGTGAGTGCGCCGGCGCGGGCGGTTCGGGGTAAGAGGAGGGCGACGCCGGCGGTTAGCTCGATGAGGGCGGTGAGATAAGCGAGCGGCTCGCGGAAAGGTACGCTGGGGCCTACGCGCTGCCATTCGGTGGCAAAGTCGCCAGAGACCAGACCGACCAGGCCGAGGAAGATGGCAGAGGCGGCGAAGGCGTAGATGCCGAGATTGGATGCGAGGTTGCGGGTCTGCATGGCGGTTTGGTACTTACAATTGTTGCGGCACGGATGATCGATTCTCAAGCTGGAGATGGTTGCAATCCATAACCACTGACAGAGCTGTGGTCATGACCACTTTGGATGGAGAGCGGGCCCAGCCGCGGCGGCTCGTGAAGACATTGGATATCCGTCCGCACGCCCGCTGAGATTTTGATAGGCTGGCTTCATGGAGTTGTTTCAGGTTGACGATGAATCGCTGCTGTTTATCTCACCGGCGATCACGGACTGGGATGCGTTGAATTGCCACGGGGTCGATACGGTTATCGATGTCGATGGCGATATCGACTGTGGCGTGCCGACACTTCCCAATCATTGCCTCTATATCTATTTCCCAATATTCGACGAGGACTTACCGAACCTGGAGAAGCTGCACGCGCTGGGAACTCTGGGGGCGAGTTTGGTGGCTTCGCGACACTGCGTGCTGGCTCATTGCGGCATGGGTTTCAACCGGTCGGCGCTGGTGGCGGGGGTGATCCTTCACAAGCTGGGTATGTCGGGGCCCGAGATCGTGAGAAGGCTTCAGGAGCGGCGGCCGGGGGCGCTGTATAACGAGTGTTTCGCGGCTTATATTGAGTCGCTGGGGTGAGGCGGAAAAGAGGCGTATTCTTTTTGTAGTTGTTCGCAGGTGTTAGCCTGCTAAACCCCAGCCTGGGGCATAATAGGGCTAGAGCGGGCCGCCTTGTGCGACCCCCTCGTTTTTTGGGGATTTGTACTTGGAAATTCAGCTTGCCAGGGCTTCTGCGACCGCTTCGGGTTGGCGAGCGATCACGGTTAGGTAGGCTCGGGCGGCGCGGTCGGGGCGACGACGGCCTTGTTCCCAATCCTGGAGGGCACGTGGGTCGAGAGCGAAGCGACGGGCGAACTCCGTGCGGCTAAGGCCGGTGGCGGCGCGGACGGCACGGACGTCTATATCGAGTGGGAGAGGGAAATGATGCGTTGCTGCGGGCGCCAATTCGCCTTGGGCGATTGCGGCGGCTTCGCGCATGGCTTCGACTAGTTCTCCGGATACATCTTTTCGCTTCATGGCTTGATCCTCCTTGCTTTTGCAGCGGCCTTTATTGAGGCTGCGAATGCTGAGACTTCTCGTTTTTGAGTTGGGGTCATGTCTGCTTGCTCGTTCTTGCCGTATAGAAAGATTGCGTAGAGGGGATTCACTTCATCGTAGAAGTAATAAATCACCCGCACGCCGCCTGATTTTCCCTTGCCTCTTGCCGCGTATCGTACTTTTCTTACACCACCTGTACCCGGTATCTCATCTCCGGATTGGGGATGGAGGGCGAGGAAGAAGAGCAACTCCTCGTGCTCCTCGGTTGACAGCAGCTTCTCGGCCCGGCGTGAAAAGGCGCTGGTTTCGACGACGGTCAGCATGGGAATGCTCACGGTTTGAGTATGCGGCATTGCCGCATGGGTGTCAAATTCGATTCAGTAGATGGTGGGGTTGCGGGAGAATCTCAGGTCCCAGAAGCGGGACCTGGGGCGCGCGGCGGAAAAGGGAATCCGACGCTGAAGACTACGCTTGCTGTCATGAAGGCGCTCGGAGTTCAATTGACCACAAAGGCTTCTGCTGCGGCTTGACGAGGGAGATTACGAGCCTAAGCAAGACTTGGGAAGATCCCATTTCTCAAAGGCGAGACCTCGGGCACCCAATCATTTTGGGATGATTACACTTGGACGATCATTCGAACTATTTGATGCGCTTCGCTTCAACGGATTCATTCTCATCTGTATTGATGAGTTTCCCGGCGCAGACAGTGATTTCGTCCATGTCAAGCCAGAGCGCGGAGTCAACTGTGTCGGCTCCCTGGACCTCCCAAACCGAGCCATTCTCCAGTTTTATATATTTTCCGTCGTCCATCTTGTCGCTAATCCAATGGCCTGTGCTGCACTCTGCGCCAGCCCTTGGTGGCGCCCTTGGTTGGACCTGCGCATCCTCATTTCGCGGGGCATTTTCTAAATACCACCTTGAATGGACGGGCATCACGTGTTCTTTGTTTTTGCCCCACTCCGAGGCCAATGCAATCGCCTCGGATCTTTGGTCTGGGTTAATATCCTTCTCCAGAGCGTCGAGGATTGGGGGGATTCTATCGTCCTTGTCTCCAGCATTTCTGAGAATGATTGCCCATGCGTAAGCCAGAGTCAAATCCTTGCCGACGCCTACCCCATCCCGATAGCGACTGGCAAGATTGCGCTGCGCTATAGGTTCGCCGCGGCTTGCAGCGATCCAGCACCACTCGAACCCTGCCTGCTTGTTCTGTGAAACACCAACTCCCATAAAGTAGGCAGCGCAGATATCCTTCGCCGCAAGTGGGCTTCCGGCTACCGCAGCCTTATATGACCATTTGAACGCAAGTGCAGGGTCCTTCGGAACGCCTTCACCGAACAAATATTTGAACCCAAGTTTGGCTTGGGCCTCGATGTTGCCGTCGTCAGCTTGGCTCTGGAGGGCCGAAAGCGGCGACTGAACAGTACTCCCTGTTTGTCCGAGTCCCAGGCAGGCGGAGAACAGGGAGAGCCAGCAGGCTACGACACTTCGCTTGGTTGGAAAATTCATTTCTCGCTGGTTCACGAGATTATAGCGCAAAATCTATAGGACGCGGTACGGGATCGCTGAACGGAGTATTTCCACATTTTTCGCTGGGGGATGAAACAAGGCTAGACAGTCTTCTGCGAATTGGGCAGCCTTGTTCTGATCGGCTGCAGGGCCGACGACAATCCGCGTGAGCGCACTGCTGGCGACGCTCCTCCAGTCGTATTCCCTGTACCTGATCAACGAGTAAGGTCGGCGTCGTGCCCCTACAGTGGGCGCAGCGTCGGCACTGTGCGTTTCCAGAAACTTGTATTCCATTTCGTTTCTGTAGGCCGTGTGCTTGAAAAATATTGCGACGTTCGTCGCATAGGTCATGAAGGCAATCGAAAGGGCATCTTTATAACTCGGTAGATGTGCGAGATGCAGCATCTTTTCAATGATTCGACGATCCAACTCGGCAAGTTTGCTGTCGTCGTATTTTAGAGGGAATGAATCGTGCGGAAACCCACCTTCCAACGCGGTCGCATCGAACTCAAGCGCAAACCCGCGCCCATTATCCGCGTAGGCGCGCCATTGTCCGAGATCGTCGCCACATAAGCTGAGCGAACAGATGAAAAAGTCTGCGGACTTCTGGATTGTTTTCTTCTTCGCAATGAACTCAAGGTCGGCAGCGAATTTTCGACTTTCCGGGGAGCCACCTGAAACCATCTCCTTTAGCTCTCTGACGGCGATGTCAAATCCGTGGTGCAGCTCGGAAGGGTCGTTAAGGTTACGAATTTCCGTGAGCCAGAGCTTGCCGGATTCCAAGATCCCATTTAGCCCAACGTCGTCGGTGTAGTGATAGATGTGCTCCGGCGGAGGCTGCGACGTGAGGGATTTCACGAATGGGCTGTCCGGGCCAATGATTTGCTCGGCGTCGAGGCGAAACTTCTCAAGCGCCTCTGTCATTTCTCGCGGGTATTCGTCTTTGGGAGTCATGCCTCTACCTTACGACTGAACAAAGCTTGTTTCAAACCTGTGCGTCAGCGCTCCCTGTTCGATTAGTTGTGTTTGCCTTTCCATTCGGCGTAGGGGCCTTGGAAGTCTTCTATGCCTTCGGGCTTGAAGTTCCATAGCCTGGTGGCTACTTCGTCGATTAGGTCGTGGTCGTGAGTTACTAACAACACCGTGCCTTCGTAGCGCTGCAATGCTATGTTGAGGGCGTTGATAGCTTCCAGGTCTAAGTGGTTAGTCGGTTCGTCGAAGATCAGGAAGTTAGGCTTGGTCAGGATTAGTTTGCAGAAGGCTAACCTGGCTTGCTCGCCGCCGCTAAGTGCCTTGGTCTGCTTTTCGCCTTCTTCGCCCGAGAATAACATCTGGCCTAAGATGCCACGGATATCTTCGACGTGGGCGGCGGGGTTCCAGCGATGAAGCCACTCGGCGCAGGATAGGCCGTGTTCGATAGTTGCGCCGACGTCTTGCGGGAAGTAACCGATCTGGGCTTCGTGGCCCCAGAAGACAGAGCCGGAGTCAAGCTCGAAGTCTTTGTCAGCGAGGCCTGGGTAATTCGAGAGCAGGCTCTTGAGGAGCGTGGTTTTGCCTGCGCCGTTTCGGCCCATTAGGCAGATTCGCTCGCCACGGAGGACGTTGGCCGTGAATCCGTCGATGACCGTGTGGTCGCCGTAGATCTTGGTCAGGTGCTTGAATTCGAGGACGTGCTTGCCGCTGGGGCGGGTCTGGTCGAAACGGATG
>CAYWMR010000068.1:0-15897 GCA_964458965.1 uncultured Occallatibacter sp.
TGAGTATCTGCGACCCACGGCTGACTCAACTGCTGCATCGTCGGCGTGCAACGGAGGAACCTACGCCGTTTCAACCTCAATGTCGCCTGTCTACGCCAGCAAAACGGGCACCGGACCGACCGGAAGCAGCGCTAGTTTAATTGCAAATGGAGGAGACGTTCCTGCTCCATATGAGGATCGGTTCTTTACCGCCTGGGCAACCCCGACCAAGAGCTATACAAGTCTGACGTTGTACGTCAGCGCGGCTTGCACCCTCGGAACGGCTTTAACCGGTGACTGCGTAATCTTTTATTCAGTAAACAGTGGATCGACTTTTATATCCCTCTTCGATGCCGGAAAAATAAACACAAGTCAGGCAACCTATTACGCGGTCATCACCGGAGCAACGCTCTCAAATGTGCAGATATTGGCATGCTCAAATGGCGGGGTAGGTACTATAACTAACGGCAGAGCTACGACTGTTATTTACGACATCTGGACGGCTGGCACTTACAGCGCGGCAACAAGCTCCACTCACACTTGGTTATTGAGCTATCTTGATGAGCAAATCTGGCGCTGGCACGACATAGGGTGAGCCGTTCTGGGGAAGGGCGGCTCTCGCGCAGTAAAGCAGGTGAGGTGATGGACGAAAAGAGCACATGGACCGTCGATACCGTCAAAGAGCACGTTGTCGCTATCATGGATGAGCGCGACAAGCGGTATGAGCAGCGTTTTGAAGCGCAGCAGAAGGCGGTCGATACAGCTCTTGAAGTGGTTAGCCAAACCCGGTCCGATTCATTTTCGCGCACGCTGGCTATCTGCGGCGGTGTGGGAGTAATCCTGGAAATCATCAATTTCGCGTTTTTCGCGCATCGATAACGCTGAAGGCTCGTGGTGAAACGAGGATTTGCATGGAAGAGAGGCGCAACTTGCGGGACCGAAGGCGGAACCGGAGAAGCACACAAGCTCATGGGCAAAATCCGAGTACGAGGGCGAGATCGATGGCCGAGAAAGTAAGGGACTTCTGGCATAAGTGGATTCCAGCTTGGATTCCGATTTGCATAACGATCTTCGGCGGATTCTATTACGCTGGTCAGCACGAGCAAAAGATCGAGGATGATCTGGTAACTGTGAAGACGCAACTCAAAGAAGTGCAGGACTATCTGCGTAAGCGTGACGGCGCACCACTTTTCAACAAGAATACCCCGCCGGACAATGGAACTTCCAGCGCCCAGCCTGAAACAGTGCTAGGCTATTTGCGGAGAGCGGAGCAGCACGCAATCAGTTCTGAAGGAGGAAGACCGTGGGAGACGCAGTAAAACCAAAGATTCCAATTGGGCCGCCATATCCGCCGGAGCCTATTCTCTGCGACCCCAAGCGTGGCGCAAACCTGGCCTGGCTTAACAACATCATGCAGCATCCACGGACGAGCGCGGCTGGCTTGATGATTGCGGTCGTCACCATAGGTAGTGTGCTTTCACAGCAAGGCATCACGCTGGGAACAGCCGGCAAAGGAACGGTTGTAGCCCTCATCTGCGGTCTTGCGACCGCATTGCTGGGCCTGATTTCGAAAGATCCCTCATGACCACGGTTGCCATTCCCATCCCGAAGGGCCAGATAGACCTGCTCGATTCCGCCGTGCAGCTTAGGGAGCAGGCAAGGGGGTGCTGGCAGACGATTCAGGAAGCGGGGCGCTATGCCTCGCCAAACCCTGCAGAGGCGCGCCTGGCTGAGCAGAGGATTCATAGCGCAAACGAGTTTTTTGAGCAGCATCCGGAAATGCTAAAGGAGATGCAGAAACATGGTTAACCAGTTCAGACTTGGCCGCAAGGCCGTCAAAACCGATTCCCGCACATTGCGGCTGGAGCGGTACTTAACTGCGGCCCTCCCCGCCGCGCCGGCCACCTGCGACTGGACGAAAGGACAGACCGCCTGGGGTATGCTGATGAACGACACTTTGGGCGACTGCACGATCGCTGGCGCACTGCATGCCATCGAAGCCTGGGGGCTGAACAGCGGGCACCCAATAACATTCATCGATACGGACGCACTGGATTATTACGAGATATTCGACGGCTACAATCCTGACGATCCAAGCACAGATCAGGGTGGTGTGCTGCTGGACGTGCTGAATCTTTGGAAGAAGCACGGCATCAATGGCCACACGATGACCGCGTATGCCTCCGTAAATCCGGCCAACCTGGACGAAGTGAAACAAGCGATTGCACTTTTTGGGCCGCTCTACACCGGAATGAACTTTCCGAACTCGGCCATGGACCAGCAAGAGTGGACAGTCACGGACGATACCAGCATAGATGGCGGGCACTGCGTCGTGCTGATCGGCTACAACGAAACCGGGCCGGTGGCGATCAGTTGGGGTGCGCTCTACCAAATGACCTGGGAGTTCTTCTCCGCGTATTTCGATGAGATATATGCGGCCATCTCTCCCGATTGGTTTAACAAGAGCGGTGTAGATCCGACAGGCCTGAATCTGGCGCAACTCGAAGCAGACCTTGCGCTCATCCGATAACTCGCGCTGCGGCGCACGAAAAAGGAAATCATGAAATTATCCATTCAAGTTCTTGACGACTCAAACTCTGTGGTTTTCGAAGGGAAAATCGAGATTCCTAACGAAGTTCCCTATCCGCCGCCGCCCGAACCTCAGTCCGGCACGATTACTCTCACCGGCTTGAAGACTGCCATAGACTACTGTCTGTTTACCCAATCCAACACATAACCCGCGCCACGGCGCCCAACCCCGTTTCACGAGGAGAAACACAATGAATTCGATTCGGAAAGTTGCAACCTTGACCGTAATGCTGGTCGTTGCCAGTGCGCTGATGGCGCAGACGGGCATCGCGCTGAGCGTTGGATCCACCGCTGACGCAGTTCACTATCACGGGACCTGGACTGTTGGATCGACCGAGTTTACGAATTTCGATGTGAAGGACTCGGCCGCCGACAGCAATGGTTATGTGAATTCGATCTACCTGGGCGCGCTGGCGCGCAATTACGGGACGGCTGGATTCAGCACCTATGGCGGCTATGCCGAGTATGTCCCCACCAAATTTATCGCATCGGTTCTCAAGTCGACCAATATTCCTGCGGATTCGTTCCGTGTATATCTCCGAGGCGGCGCCGGCTCGACCGTCCCCGCGGTAGGCAATACGTTTCTGACCGGCTTTATGGGAGCGGGCGCGGACGTTGCGATCAACTCCAGCGGCAGTGTCGTATGGAATGCAATCTATGGCGAGTGGCAAAACCCCGGCATCGTCATCGTCAAATCCGGGCTTCAGGTCTATTTTGGCGGTACAGCGACTGGTACGCCTCAGAGCAGCGCGGCGGCCAAGCTTCGGCGCGCACTGCTTCTCAAGCGGAAGCAGCAGCAGCTATTCTGAAACGCTAGATAGCGGTGAAGGCGGTTTAATCTGATTGCGTGGGTGGGTGAATTGACATCCTCCTACACTGAAAGCAACGCCCCCATCCTCGTAGGCAGAACTCTTGATTCTAAGTGGTAGGGCTTACAGGCAGAACTGGCAATAGGGCTTACTCTGCAAGCGCCGGTACAATTTCTTATCCGGCCCACGCAATTCAGGCACACGGAGGGAACGATGAGCAACAAAGCTCAAACATGGCAGGTTACGCCAGCGCAATACTCCGCGATGGAAGCTCAATGCGCGGCGGCTGGCGTTCCCATCTCCGGCAACTCCGGCACGGCGAAGACGAGCGGCGTGACCGTGAGCTGGACCTATGACGGTTCTACTCTCAGCATCACCGTTCTTTCGGCTCCTCCGTTCTGTACTGGCATGGCTGAGCGGCAGATCGCGACGGCCGTCGAGCAGGCGCTGGCGTGAACAAGCCAGCGGCGTTAGTGGTTGCGGCGGCGAAGGCGGCCTGGTTCTGTGTGCTGGTCGTCATCGGCAAGGCCAGCCTGAAAGATTTGAACTGATCAGGAGCAAAGATGGATCCGAAGCTAAAAGCGTTTCTCGATCTGATCGGATGGTCTGAGGGCACAAGTACAAACCCGATCACCGTAAATCAAGGCTACGATGTGATCGTGACAGGGATTCATGGACCTACCGTCTTTACCGATTATTCAGATCATCCGTTTGCTCACGGTGGTTCGGTACAGTGGAAGCTGAATCCGCCCGAGTACTCGACTGCCGCCGGCCGCTATCAGGTGCTCGCGCACTACTTCGAGGTTTACAAGACCCGACTGCATCTCCCAGACTTCTCCCCGGCCAGCCAAGACGCCGTGGCGCTGCAGCAGATGAAAGAACGCCATGCCATCGAGATGATCGAAGCTGGAAACGTTGATGATGCAATTGCGGAATGTTCGAGAATCTGGGCCAGCTTTCCAGGCAACACCTACGGCCAGGGCGGCAAAAGCCGGAGTTCTTTGATCGAGCAATACAACAAATTTCTCGGTCAGTAAGCGGAAGTTAAGTTGTTAACCTCAAAAGATTAGGAGATCATCGCAATGAGCGAACAGATTTTTCAAGCCCAAGCCGACGGCAGTCTCACCGAGGTAAGCCTGCCCGAGTACCTTTGCCACAAGACCGTGCGCGCCGCCAAGATTGTGGGCGTGGCGCTAAGCCCAACCCCCGGATTTCATCGCCTTGCACTCGCGGGAGCAGCTCACGTCGACGTCACCCGTCTGTGGTACAGCAGCAAAGCTCCCCAGGTCGGCGGCTACTATGTCCAGTACGAGGACGGCTACAGCAGCTATTCACCGGCCGAGGCCTTTGAGCAGGGGTACACGCCGGTAGGACAAGCGGACGAAAGCGGTGCGGCAGAAGCGCCCAGCACTCCTCTTTCAGTGCTGACCGCTCACGTCTCCGGAGATCCTGGTGTCGATGTTGGACTTGAGACCACCTCATCCTCTCTCCCCGCAGACATTCCGGCCGAGTCCCAAGTTGTGGTCATCGATCCGAAGCTGTCCAAGAAATATCCGGAGACCTACACCATCAGCCACGTCGAGTACATCAACAAGCGGGTTTACTATGGTGTGAAGGGGCTCAACGAGATATTTTTGGCCAGTCAGTTGGCTGTTGTCAAGCCCGCCGCCGAAGTCACTTCAGTACCTGCACCCGAAGGAACAACACTTATCGACAATGAAGTTGTTACGGACCTGTATATCAAAACGAGCGGAAAAACGATTTACACAAGCGACTGTGCTACAAGCATTGCGCCTGCTGAAACTCCCGGTCCATGCGATTGCAATATTATTCCGAGCGCTGAGGACCTGGATGCAGTGGCGCAAGAGAAGGCCGCAACAGAGGCAACTGCTGGCGCGGAACAGATTCCTCTGGATGCCACAGGAGGACAGCAGGGAGCCACAGATCCCGACGGTGGAACATTTGAACCCGGAGGCGGCGCGGCCGACACGCAATGACACGCCTAACGCGACGTATTCCCGGCGTGGCACTCATCACCACCGCCGAGATGGAGAACATCCGCGAGGAGTTGCAGCGGGTCTCTCAGCCGGGCACGGACCCGGTAGAGCAGGCTTCGGTGCTCACCTGGGCCCTGCAGTACGCCGGTGCCTACTTCAAGACGCCGCGGGGAAGTCTGAGGCGGGCTTTTCCAAAGGATATGCGCAAGATCAAATTTAGCTGACAGTTTCGAATTGACGGTAATCAGCAGGGCAGCCTTTGCGGGCTGCCCTATTTGTTGGAATCGAAAAGGAGATTCAGATGCCGCAAACCAACCCAAAACGGACGTGGTATCCGGTCGCTGCAACGGGCGGTCTTTTTACCGTCATTCGTCTTACCACCTTCGCTAAATTCGTCGAGATTATTGAAGATCCAGCAATGAACTCAGGCGCTGCACAGGGCCTTCAATACAACGCCCTTGATCCTTTTGCGCTATCGAGCAACATCACGCTCAACTCGGAACCGACCGCTCCTACGGTGGGCCTGGCTGCTGGGAATTTTGCTCCCTCTCCAGCTGTGGCTGGAACTAGTGTTTCGTTTACGCAATTGACGTTTGGTGACAAGCACAACATCCACAGCGGTACTGAGGCTCCGCTTGGCAATCCAGGCTCCGCCGGCAATGTCGACAGCCCTGGCGGAACAGCAACATTGGGCACTCCAATCGTGCAACTTCTAAGCGCCACCGCAACAGCCACCGGCGTCATCGTCAGTGAGTGGGCATAAAACATGGCTTTTGGTTGGGTAACTCGCGAACAATACGAACGGCTGGAGCGGGACAACGACAACCTCAAAGCAGAGGTTTCCGAGTTGCGCGCAAAACTCGAAGCCGAGTTACGGGCTCAGATCAGCGCGCGCATCGCTCAGCAACAGAAAGATACTTCTACCATCTCATTACCTGATGGATGGTCAGTCACAGCCCCATCAATGCAACCCCAGACCGTCGCTCAGGTTTTGGAACTTTCTGCGGAACCCAAGAAGGAAGAGCCTCTGCATGTTGTGCCGCGGCCTCTAAGTGGCATTGAGGTTGTAACCCGGGCGATGAATCACCGGAACCTGCATCAAGCGAAGGGATAGCATGGCGGCATTCACCATCAATCCGATAGGCAGAGCGGCAGATCCAGTGAGCGCCACCGCTGCGCCCGGAATGCAGAATCCGGCACTCAATATGCCGACGACTGCCGGCGGCCAGGTGGACTATTTCTCGACCTTTGGCGTGACCGAAGAGGACAAAAACGATCTTGTAGCGACGATCAGTTATCTCCGCTCGGGCTGGATGCAGGATCGCATGGAAAGAATCCGCGTCTGGATGCTCACCGTGATGATGGAGAAGGGCATTCAGTGGGTGGGCTGGGACCAGACCGGCAATTGTTGGTTTGACGCGCTCGCCGAGATCCGCAATAACGGTCTGGTCGAGGATGGGGAAAGCGTCGAACTTGAGAAGTGGATGAACAATATCACTCTCATGTTCAAGCAGATATTCGTCGGCAACCTGACCCGCGCGATTCCAAAGAGTGTGGTTCGGCCCGCCAATGCCGAAAAGCCCAAGGATAGCCAGACCGCCAAAGCCGCGCAGGATCTAATCTCCATCCTCGATCGCAAGAACCAGGTGCGCAAGATGCTGCGCACCATCTACGAGTGCCTGTACACCTTTGGCTGCTACTTCCGCTACACCCGCGGCGTGCTGGACGGCATTGAAAACGGCTACGACGACGAAAACATCTTCGCCGATATGGAGATTCAGGCGCCGGCACGAATGAAGTGCATGAACTGCGGCCTGGAAACGCCCATGGACAAGATTCAAGACCAGGGCCAGGGAATGATCCCCTGCCCAGGTTGCGGAACATCCATGGGTCCAGAGAGCTATTACGCTTCTGGCGAGGGTAACCGGACAAGTTTGCAGATCGCGGGCACAAAGAAGGTGCCGCGGGCGAGCGTGAAACAGACCGTCCACTCTCCGCTTGAGATTGACGTTTGTCCCAGCGTGAAAGAGTGGTGGCAATCACCCACGCTCAGCTATGACCGCGAAATCGCTTTTGGCGAGGCACTGAAACTCTTCCCAACTTTCCGTCAGAAGATATCCGCCGGCGCAACCGCCGAGACAACACCGAACGCCGACTGGGAAAAGCTGATGCGGACTCAGTTGAAGTCGGTGACCTCAGGCTACGCCAGCGACCTCAATCAGAGTCGGCCGACGTACAGCGAAAACTGGCTCAACCCAACAGCCTACTGGGAACTGAATCACGAAGACTTTGCCAAGCGCATGGAAGCGACCTTCCCCGAGGGCTGCAAGGTTTCCATGATCGGCGGCGTGGTGGTGGACATCCGCCCGGCGGTGATGCGCCGCGAGTGGTCAAGCTGCCGTTTGTACGAAAGTTATGGCCCCTACTGTCCATCAATCGGCGAGCGCGTAGTGCCGTTTAATCAGCGCTTCAATGCTGCCATGCAGATGCTGGACGACTGGATGCAGCGCGCCTCGACCGGCCTGAATGTGGCGGATGGCGCCCGGCTGGATCCCGACAAGGCAGACCAGCGCTCGCTGATACCGGGGCACATCTTCTCGATTCCGATGCGGATCAACGGCGAACCTCGTCCCCTCAGCGAGGTTTTTGCCCACTACGATCTACCGCTGAACCCAGCCGCATGGAATTATCCGCAGATGCTGATGACATTCTGCGAGCTGATCGCCGGGCTGCCGCCTCAGTCGTTCGGCGGCGGAACACAGGAAGGTGTGGAAACAGGCATGGGTCAGGCTCAAATGCTCGGCCAAGCCACAGCCGGGATGCAGCCCTACTGGGAAAATGTGAAGGACGAATGTGCGCAAGCCGCGCGCAACGCGATCGAGTGCACCAAGGAACTGATGCGAATCGGCGCCATGGACAAGATTTGGAACGCAGAGCAGGCAAAGGGTGCGGGCTGGCGCAATCAGCAGGTTGACTGGAGCCAGATGGATGGTGAGGTTGAAGTCTTCAGCGATGAAGATCAGGGTCTGCCCACCTCTCCCGACGAACTCCGCCAGAGCTACATCACCATGTTTAAGGAGTTGACCAGCAACAACCCGGCGGCTCAGGCATGGTTTGCGGTGCCGGAAAACGCCGATGCGGTGCTTTCCGCCATGCTGCCCGGTTCCGTCAATCCTGACGCGGCCCAGGTTGCCAAGACGCAGATCGACATCCAGACGCTGCTTTCGAAACCCTGGGACGTGGCAATCGATCCGCAGACCGGCGCGCAGACCAAGAAGCTTCCGGTCATGCCCGACAAGAACTTCGAGGATTACACCATTGCCAAGAAGGAGGTTAGCCGCTATGCACTGACCGAGTGCGACCTCAGGAATACCGATCCCGAGGCCTGGGACCGGCTGAATGCTTACTACGACGCATTGGAGGATATGGACGCCCAGGTTGCCGCCGAGCGCGCCCAGCGCCAGCAGAAGGTGAACGCCGCCGGCGCGCCGCCCAGTAAGGGTCCGGATCCTTCGACACAAGCAACCCTACAGGAATTGCAGAAGCTTGCCCTGGGAATGGCCGACCGGCTTAGTCAGATTGCAATGATGGATCCGATGCTGACCAAAGGAACTGCCAACGCCCAAGTCTCCGGAGCCAAGGAGATTATCGACTCGACCCTGAAGGCCACGGAAGCTATGGCCGGAGCAGGTAAGTAATCGCACCGCCAGAACCGCCAAAGAGAGGAAACCATGGACCCTGTAACATCCGTACCAGCATCACCCGCACCCGCCACGCCAGCGCCCGCTCCGGTAACCCCGGCACCGGCCCCCGCTGTACCCTCCGTACCCGCTGCGCCCGCTCCTCCAACTCCAGCCGCACCTGAAGCTCCGACCGCGCCGGCACCTGCAGCGCCCAGCGAACAGCCGGACTCTTCGAAGTATCCGAACACTGAAGAGGGCGTTGAGCAGTTCATCGAAGCAAACGAAAAGTGGAAGCAAGAGCACCCTGACGAAGCCACCAAAGCGGCCGAAGCCGCAGCCAAAGAGGCAGAGAGCCAGGAGCCCGGCGCGCAGCCCGTGGAAGCTCCCAAACCACCCGAGGAGCCAAAGCCAGCAGAAGAACCGCAACCGGGCGAGAAGCCCCCCGAGCCCACAGCGGCAACCCCGCAAGCGCTCGACGATTGGACAGCCAAAGATCCGGCCTTCAAAGCCGCGCTTGATGCCAACCCCACACTCAAGGGCGAGATCATGGCCACGGCGCGCGCGGCGGAGGCGGCCAAGCCAATTCTCTCGATTGTCCCAACGGTTAAAGAGGCAAAATTTGCCGTCGACAATGCCAACCGGATTCTGACGCTCGAACACAAGTTTGCACTGGCACCCGAATCTCCAGAGATGGCCGAGGCGGCCTTCAATGACTTTGTTGGCCTGTTCAACGTGGTTGATGAGAAGGGACAGCCGGTAAAAGCCGCCGACGGCACGCCGCTAATGACGGAAAGTTTCGACTTTCTGAGCCGCAAGCTGACCACCGGAGCGTTGACTGGCTTCACCAAGGATGCCAAAGAATCCCTGGCGAAACTCAAAGCGCGAGTCGAGACCGGAGTCTATCCCAGCGAAGAGGCCAAGGCCGCGGACCAGGCGTCGCTCGAAGACACCGATTACAAGATCAAAGCCTTCGAATATGTAGCTGAACTGCTGGGCCAAGAGAACGCGGAAAACACTCTGCCGGAACTTCCGCCTGATGCCACGCCGGCCCAGAAGGCCTTTCAGGAGCAACTCAAAGTCCAGCAGGCAGAGCTGAACAAGAACAAGCAGACCAACACGCGGGCAGCCCGCGTTCAGGCCCGCGCCGAGTTTGAGTCCAGAATCAACACAAACTGGGGCAATGGAGTTGGCGAGTACATCGACAATACCCTCAAGGCAATGCGCGAGCGCGGCGAGGTCATCCCCGACGTGGTGCTGGAGCAGAAGTACACGAACCCAGTCACCGGCCAGGTAACCCAGGCGCGTGCCTTTGGCGTACTGATTGCGCAGGAGTTTAACCGCAAATGCGACTCGATTCCCAGCGTGCTGCGCAAGAAGCAAGAGCTTGCCGCTCTTCCGCCGGGGCCGCAGACCGAAGCTCTGCGCAACGCCGAGAATGCCCGACTGCGCGAGTTGTATTTGCCCGACATTTTTAATGCTCACGTCACACGGATTCAGAACGGTATCCGCGAGATGAGCGGCAAGCGCACAGAGCAACAGCAGAAGATTGCTCAGGTGGCGCGGGTCGAACCGCAGAGCGGCGGAGCACCTTCACCGCCGACAGTCTTGATTGGGGAAGCACTTGAGAACGCCGCACTCGCGACACTCGAAAAGAATCCAGAGTATCTGGCGGCAAGCCGGACCGAGAAGTTTGAAATGCTGGTTGAACAAAAAGAAAAGATGAGGGCGGGCAAAGCATAGCCCGCTCGCATTCAACCGTTACCGCTTGAGTTAGAGTGGTTGACGCAACGCCGGGAAGCGCCCAATAGCGACTGGTGAAAGTGGGCCAGATTGGGAGAACAATAACATGCCAGCTCCGAATAACAGCACAGCGCAGGCTCAGATCGCGATCATGCTTCAGGTGGTCGAGGAGAACATCGAGACTGCCCAGAACCTGGACCAGGGAATTGACCGCCGCTTTCAGAAGGCGACGGCCAGGGATATGGGCAAAGAGAAGTACCGGCACCCCATTGAATTTGACGTGGGTGGACAGTTTGCCGGCAACGATCCCGACGGCGGCCCCTACATCACAGGCAACGGTCCGGGATACAACCAGTTCATTGTGGTGCCAGTCAGCGGTTTGATCGCCATCGCCCGCACCGAACTGCTGCAGCGCATTGAAGGCGCCGGAACCGACCGGCTGATGATCGCCAAGCCGATTGCCAGGATGCTGGCGAAGGTGAAGGACAAGTTTGCGCACACCCGCAACGCGCTGGCCCAGGGCTATAACCAGGGCTTGCTCGGCGTGATCGACGCGAGCTACGCCGGCGGCGTTGTCGTTCAGATGGCCAATGTGCCTTACGGCAACCGGCTGCTGGACCTGAACAATGCCTATCAGCTGACCGACGCCAGCTTCAACGTCCTCGGCCAGGTCACCATTCAGGCGAAGTCGAACTCCACCGGCGGCGGCATTGACACCATAACCCTTGACAACGTGCCGGTTGGCACTGCGGCCGGTTGTCAGTTCATTCCGCTCAACTACGCCTCCGCGGCACCACTCGGTCCGCAGGGCTTGCAGTATCTGATCTCCAACTCACAGGTTGGCGATAACTGCGGCATTGCGCGCACCGTAGCCTATGTGCAGTCGCCGAGCGTCAATGCGAGCTCGACTCTTACCCTGGGCATCATCGAAGTGATGAACCAGCGCCAAAATCAGGCACTGGGTTCCGATCAGGAGCAGGAGAAGCGCTTCTACTACACACATTATGTGCAGCGCGCCACCGCCCGCTTGCTGGGCTTTGCCAAGACCTCTTTCATGGTCACTGACGCAAAGGTTCAGCAGCCGGACATTGCGGCTCCGCGTAACGCTCCCTGGATGATCGGCAATCAGGAAGTGCTGACCGACTCGATGGCGGGTGTGGACAAGCTCTACGACATCGCCGAAGGCCAGTTGCGCAAGGTGCGCTACCCCGGCAGCCAGCGAATGATTCCCGGTCCTCTGGACGGCATTTGGTGGTTCCGCACGGTAGGCGGCCAGGCAACCTCTGAGAGCGACGCGCTCTTCCAGGACGCCTACAACCTTTACACGAAGCTCCCCTGGGCGCACGTGTACACCTACAACCTGTATGTCAACCCGGTCATGGCTGCCGGCACTTAGTCTCTAAGCTGCCGCTGACTAAACGGAGCAGGCCGCCCGGCTCAGAGATGGGCCGGGCGAACTTTTGAGGAGTTGCAAACATGGCAAAATTTCGCAAGAAGCCTATAGTGATCGACGCGGTGCAATGGGATGGCCTAGCCGACACAGCCAACAATTTTCTCGGCGATGGGTACGGAACCGATTGGGAGTATGCGGGGATCGGGGCCGCAATTCGCATCCCAACTTTAGAGGGAACAATGGTTGGTTCGGTCGGTGACTGGATTATCAAGGGAGTTAAGGGAGAATTCTATCCCTGTAAGCCAGACATCTTTGAAGCAACTTACGAAGCGGTGGTCGACTGATGGTTCTCGATGAGATCGAACGCAAGACGCCGCGCGCTATACGAATGCTGCTGATCGAGTATGGCGGTTTGACGCCGCACGGCCGCGCGATGTGGCGGCTGGTGCGCGCCGGTGACTGCCGGATCCTCTGCCAGGGAACCATGCGCCACTTTGCGCACGGGGTCGAGCAGGACATCATCCGCGACGGCAAAGTAACCATTGACCGCATTCAGGGCGGCCGGTATCAACTGCCTCGGTATCAGGGCACGGACCCATCAGCCTGGATTTTGCAGCGCTGGTTCGGCCCCTCAATCTGGGGCGGAGCTTGGGAATGGAAGTCGCACCGCGCGGAAGATCCCGACACGCCGTTGTTTGTGCAGGAATTTCCCGCCTCTGGCGATTACTTCATGGTGGCCGGACCCTGGGCGACACTGGAGGCCGCCGGTGACTTGCGCGGAGCCATTCGCGATTACATGCGGATGCAGCGCGAGAATCCACGCGACATTGAGGCCTACATCCGGGCAGAGATGGCGGCAGAGATCGCCGAGCGCCAGCGCGCGCAGGAAACTCTGGAGCGCGAGATCAACGCGGCCGAGGAGTCGCTCGAACAGGTTTGGAAGTCGACCAGCCTGGCGGCGCAGCAGGCGAGGGACAGGATGGCCGCCGCAGCGGGCCTGAACGGCCACTTTGGCGCAAGTGAGGATTGGGGCGAAAGCCGCAACTAACCTGTTTCAGGAGATAAGGAAATGCCAGAAGAAATGCCCGTAACACAGATCAGCGATCCGCAAGCAATGCTTGGTTTGCCCGAACGTTCAACGCAGCTCGGCAAGGTAGGCCGCGCCGCCACAAAGCGCCAGAAAGAACTTCTCGACCTGATTCGCCGGATGCAAACCGAAACCATGAAAGGACCAGACGGCAGGATTACCGGGCCGCTTCGCCCCTGCACCGTCGTCAATTACAACCCGGTCGACCTGGTGATTGAAGGCCAGCTCAACCTTCGCGTGCAGAAGGCTGGAGCCAGCGAACACCACCACCTCGACTTTCGCTTCATGGGCCGGATGATCGAAGGTCATTACCAATACATCGCGAGCCCGATGGTCGGAGAGTGGAAGCCCGACAAGGAACCTACTTTTTACTCGACAGTGACCGGGCATGAGACCGACAGTATTTTGCCAATCGATATGCCGGTCTGCCAGGCGCGCTTGTTCTCGCCTCATTCGATCGCCTGTGAGTTATGGAACCAGTACAACTCGCCGGACAACAAGCTGATGGGCGGAATTCTGATGTTCGATCAGAATCCCCACACGCTGAGCGAGGCGAACCTGGCCAAGACCGGCGGCCGCATTTGGGTTCCGGAACGTGTCCTGCTGTCGGATTCAACTGTTTACAGCTACCGTCTGCGCGAGACACTGCTCGTGGATGAACTTGGACGGATTTTCGAAACGCAGCGCAATTACTGCGACGTGATCATTCAGCAGGCTGACGCGCTCTGGAACGAGCAGGATATTGTCAGCCGCAAGATGGTGACCAACACCCATCGCGACTGGGATCGCTTCGCCGTGAAGATGGGCTGGAAGGAAAAGCTGCAAGAGTGGACCACCGCCAAACTGGCTGTAACTGGGGAGATGAAAACCCTGCTTCCCTGCCCGCAGTGCGGCACTCAGCAGCCCTCACCGGATGCCTACTTCTGCCGCAACTGCAACGCGCCGTATGACGCCTTCGATGCCTTTATGGCGGGCAAGGTGGTACCGATGGCCTTCCTTGAAGTCCTGCCTGAAGAAAAACTCGAAGAGGTGCTCGCGGTAATGGAAGAGCGGCGCGCACGGCGCGAAAAGCTCGAGGGTCGCGGCACAAAAACGAAGAAAGAAAAGCACGCGGCGCAACCAGCCGGCGCATAAAGGTCAGACGCAATGATGAGACTTGGCGACGCAATTGGGCAGATTCAGGCGCTTTTGGGAGACCCAAAGGGCCAATGGGTGAAGCGCGGCTATATTCTGCCGCTGCTCAACATCACCTATGCCGCGGTGAACCTGAACATCAAGAACGCCAGCGCCAAGAATCTGACTGCGGTGGTGCCGATCCTGAACGTTCCGGCCGGCACCACAAGCCTTTACAAGTGGCAGAATGCAACCGCTTTTGCTGGCCAGCCAGTCGCTCAGCAGAACCCACCTGCACTGCTCGCCGGGCTTTTCGATGTGATGGAGATTTGGGTCAAGCCTGCCGGCGTTCCAGTGCAACGGTATTTCAAGATCAGAAACATTGGCACCTTGCCGCACACAAACCCAAGCCTGATGAACTCCAATGGACTGGGTGGTCCGCTTTACTATTCGATGATCGGCAACAAACTTGAAATCACGCCCGTGAACGAGCCGATCGACATTGAGGTGACCGGCAAATTCAATCCGCAGATGCTGGTAACTGACGATGACCTGTTGTGCACGCACGAAGACGTTTGGATCCCGACCTGTTATGAAAGCGCGGCGACGGCCGGGGTGGAGCGCAGCAATCCAGCGATTCTGGAAGGTTATGCCACGAAAGGCCAGGCCGCGGAAGACAACATCATTGCCGAACTGATGCGCCAGAAGCAGGCTGAGCCAGCGCGATTCCAGCGTATGTGCCGGGATAGCGGGCTAGCTCAGTGGTTTTGGAACTAACCGATTTCAACCGAGAGAGGACAAAACAATGATTTCACTGCAACTCATCGACGTGTCGCCGGCAGAAAACCCGGACACATTGACATTTCTGGCGAAGTTTTCGGCAAACTACGGCGTAAACGGAGTGGGCGACCCGCTCAACCTGGCGCCATACTCAGCCGGAAACAACCCGCTCGGATTTACCAACCCAAACCAGATTCCAACGCCGGAATTGCCGTTTGCATACACTCAAGCGCCGACAGTTGAGGCGGAAAACATCGGCGGGTATTATGTAAACCCGAACCCAATTGTGATGCCCGCGCCAATTGAAGGAGTCGGCCAAGGTATCGCGCCGGTGAATGGATTTTATTTGCGTATGTTTGCACCTGGGGGCGTGGAACTTGCCTCTAACGTTGGATACACAGCCACATCGGCTCAGATCACAAACGCCGGCGCTGGAGTCCAAATCGCGATTACCCTTCCACACAACCAGTAATCACGGGGCCGACCGATGCAATGGTTTGGAAAGCCGGTAGTCTTTAACCGGTTTCTCGGTCAGGTGGACCAGGACGATCCGACGAATTTACCGATCGGCCTGGCTGCCCTGTGCCGTAATACGGACTTTACCCGGGAATCTCCCGGCGTGACGTGCGCCAGCACGCGCGCCGGGATCAATCTGGCCATGCAGACCAGTGTGCAGGCGCAGATAACCGGAGCAGGCTTCTTCGAGTACGAGCCCGAGTTAGCCACT
>CAYWMR010000069.1:0-15652 GCA_964458965.1 uncultured Occallatibacter sp.
ACCAGCCGCCCGTATCCTGAATCACGCGTACCGCCTTGCGCCAGGAAGCCGGGTTCCCGATCCGAATCGCAGTGGCCCGTGTGTGCGCCTCCATCGGCTCGAGCGCAGACCCGTGACTGGCTTCAAAGCTGCGCACCAAAGGATTGGCGCCCACCGCCTGAATTACAGAAATGCGCGGCACCCGGGCCACAAGCCCCAGTTCGTGCATCTCGCGAAATCCCTTGCCCAAAGCCGAACTATTACCCAGGTTGCCGCCGGGAACAATCAGGTGGTCGGGCACATTCCAGTCAAAAGCCTCGGCGATTTCGAAGGCCGGCGTCTTTTGTCCTTCCAGCCGGTAAGGATTGACCGAGTTCAGGAGGTAGATATTCGCTTCTTTCACTACTTGAATCAACAACTTGAGGCAGCCGTCAAAGTCGGCCTTGACCTGGCAGGTAACGGCGCCGTAGTCCATGGCCTGCGACAGCTTGCCCCACGCAATCTTGCCGTCGGGAATCACCACCAGGCTGCGCAACCCGGCGCGCGAGGCGTAAGCAGCCATGGCGGCCGAGGTGTTCCCCGTGGAGGCGCAAGCCACCCACTCGAAACCCCGCTCCTTAGCCACGCTCATGGCAGAGGTCATCCCGGTGTCTTTGAAAGATCCGGTAGGATTCATTCCCTGGTGCTTGGCAAAAAGCTGATCAATCCCCAGCGCCTTTGAGGCGCGCGGCAGGTGGTAGAGCGGTGTATTGCCCTCGCGCAGCGTAACAGCGTTGCCAAAGCTGTCCAGAATCGGCAGCAGCTCTCGAAACCGCCAAACCCCGGAGTGATCCAGCGCTTCGGAGGAGCATCGCCGCTCACGCCACAGCCACTTTAGAGCGCCGGCATTGGGCCGGTCATGGCCGCGGCGCTGGCCCCATCCCGGATATTCCACCTCGAAGAGATCCCCGCAGAGCGAGCAGCGGAAGTCCGGCAGCGCCTTCGCTCCCGCGATCCGCGCCCCGCAGCCAATGCAGCGTAACTGGTGCAAATTGTCGTTCATGCCTGGTGTCTGCCGTTTCCCGTCTGGTCTTAGCCTACCAGCGTGCGCCGGGTTTTGCTCGGGCTGCGGGGGCCTATGCGCAACCAATCCAACAGCCGCGCCGAGGCTTCCGCGGAACCGGCCATCCAGTGCCGCCACACCGCGTCATTCAATCTTATCTTTCTGGTTCCAGAATCCGGCTCCGAGTGTAGCCTATAGTCGTGACCACAAACACATCGGGGCTCGAACACCCTCCGCGCGTTCACATCTACAGTGACGGGTTCGGTCCGGCCCCAAATTCGAACGGTGCCGAGCTCGCCCACTGCTCAGAAGTACAGGCGTATCTTGACCTCGGTTGCGCTGTGGAATTTGTCTTTTTCCACACGAAAACAAACAACTTGCCCGCAAAATCCGGGTATTTCAAACAGCTTGCTTATACCGTCGTGGACGCCACAAATGAGACGTCCCCTCGCCATGCGCTATTGGCTTACCGGCTCGGTTGGCCACAGGACTTGGAATTGTGGCAACTTTACCCAGCTCGAAGCGCAATGCTGCGTGAGGCAAGAGCCCGGTTTCAAAAGGATAAGTGCGCTATCCATGTTTTCCATTGCCTGCGAACCGCAAATGTGATCCCAAACCTGAGCAAAGCGCGGACGATTTGGGTATGCCATGATATCGAGTCGGACTTTTATTCGCGATCCGAGGCCATCGATCGACAATTGGAAGGCCGGCAAACTCCATACGGCTGGCAGGTTCGCATGCTCCGGAGACTGGCCGAGTTAGAGCGCAAGCTAGCGCATTCATGCGGTTTGGTTTTGTGCGTGGCGCCGGAGGACGCAAAACGGATGCGCGAAGAGTGGTCGGCCCGTAATGCGGCCTACCTTCCGATCTCCGTCCCATACGGGGATTCACAGGTTGGTGTCGGCCAAGACAGAATGCCGGGAGAGTTGCGCCTGTTACACATTGGTTCTTTGCACCATCTCCCGTCCTATACCTCCCTGCAATTTCTTCTCGGTAAGGTGTTTCCTCTGCTCGATCCGGATACGATTGCGCGATTGAAACTCGAAGTCATCGGCGCATTTGAGCCTGGCGAGCCACGGGCCAATGCAATTATCGAAATGGCGCGGCCCTATCCAATGGTGCATTTCTCAGGGTTTGTGGAAGACGTCCGAACCGCTTACCGCAGGAATGACCTTCAGGTGGTCGCCTCGACCCAGGCCACCGGCAGGCGCACACGAATCATCGAATCGTGGGCCTTTGGCATGCCCGTCCTCAGCACCCATGTAGGTGTCGGTGGGGTTACACACCTTGCACCCGGCCAAAACATCCTGATCGCAGATGATCCTTCCGATTTTGCTCGCATGCTTAAGGAATTAATGCACAACCACGAGCGCCTGGACGAAATTGCAAAAGCTGCCCGAGCCACTTACGAGCTTGCCTTTGGGCGCCAGGCAGTTGCTAATACCTTGCGGGAACTGCTGCAAACCAGATTCGGCCTGTAACTGCGGCCTTGGGCGCTTTCAACCTGTTGTAAACCGGGCTGCGCAGGCCGACAGGCGCCAGCAGTCGGCTATTGCGGAATCCGAGATGCAGTGGAAGGCCGCTGGTATACAACCCAGCCGGGCAACTCCGGATCGTCGATTCGCTGCCATCCGGACAAAAACTCTGCCAGTGCGCGGCGAGCGGGTTCATCGGGAATGCCGGCAACAACGTCCCGCGGCGATGCGACCAGCGAGAGATTCGTTGGAATGCCGGAGACAAGTTGTGCCTGATTGATCCCATGCCCAGCCACCTCTCTGTCCTGCAATGCCGAGTCAACGTGGTAGAACTTGTGTTCCGCGAACACGGCGGCAAGGGGATTCATCGGAAAGTAGGCCTTCCCGGGGTGTCTTAAGTCATACTCGTATGCCTCCCAGGTCCACGAAGAGCGATAATCGCGAACCGTCCCTTTACGGAACGCGGTCGCGGAACGCGCCCCAAGGCTAGCCAGAATCAGCGCGAGCACCAAAATCCTGGCGGCCTGTGTCCTGTAAGGATTCCCGGCTCTCTCCGTCATGAACCGGTTCATTCCAAGCGTCGCGCCGAGGACAAAGAAATAGACGAACAGGCCAATGTGATTCGGCTCCCCGCCATAGGTGAATCGGGCCTTGACGCATACTGGCGCCAGCAGGATTCCAATGAGGGGAAAGATCAGCCATCGATGGCCGGCGAGCACGGTGCGCCAACCGCTCGACTTGCCACGCTCATAAAAGTACCAGTGCAGGCCGAAGAGCGTAAGAGCGAGCAAGGGCAGAACCGCCTCCTGGTAAACCTGGAGGTGGATCATACTATAGCTGCCCCGACCAGGACGGTGGGATGCCAGCGTCACAAGATTGAACAGCAAATCGTTCGGAGGCCAGAATATGGCCACAATGGCCGATAAGATCACGATGCTGCTGGCGAGAAGGCAAGCCATATATCGGAGAGCAGGGCGAATCCCACTGACCAGCAACACAAATAGGCTCAAGGCAAGCAGTAAGGGCGCCATCGTTTGTTTGCAACCTACTGAAAGCACAGCAAATACCGAAGAGAGAAATAGGCGCCTCCACCCCCATGAACTATTGACCCTGCAGAGGGTTCCTGCGCCAATCGTCGCGAAGCATATCGCCCCCGCGTCCGTATGAATGCGAAATGCACACATCCTCATTCCCATCCCCTGCAGCATCATGAACACGAAAGCAAGCAGGGCTAAGCACGGGAGCAGGAAGCCTCGCCGCTCATCCAATTCACGCTGAAAATGAAGCCAGACGACAGGTGCAAAGAAGAGCGCGAAAGCAATGGCGGAACCGATCTCCATCGCCAATGCGGGAGTCTTTGCAAGGATTGCCGGCCAAAACAGAATGTGGCTAACCGGTGGATGAAGAGTGCCGATAATCGCCCCGGTTGCGTTGTTGCCCGGATACAGATTGACGCCGCTGAATATTGCGAAGGTGCGCGTTATCCGCATGTCGTCCAGCAATTCATAGGGCGCTGCCAAGATTAACTCTGCCACCTCGATGGCGAACAATGCCACCAATGCGGGCACTATGGAAGCAACCGTCCTCTCGAAGCGCTCTAGCGAGCGCAGTTTTTTGTAAAGAACGATGCCCGACAAAGCTGCCACTACGAAGAGGATTCGAAATGCCAGCATCATCGGCCCGCCTCTCTCAATGCCTTGCGCAAGCGAAGAAGCTGCATTGCGAAATCCAGCGACCGCGCCCCATTGGCTTTGCTTCTGCCGCGCTCTCGAGCCCGCATGTGGTAAGGCAACTCCGCCATGCTTGTCACTCTGCCGCGGGTGAGAACCTCAATGAGCATCTTATAACCGATTGGATTCAACTCAATTCCAATCAGCGCTTTACGGTAAAACATGAAACAACCGCTTAAAGGATCGGAGACTCTACCAAAGACCTCCGGCAACAGGATTCTGCCCAGCAATTGGGCTCCTTGCGAAATCCGCCGCCGCAGCGGAGACCAGTTTCCCACGCCGCCTCCCTCGCAATAGCGGCTGGCCACAACCAGGTCCACATTCTGAACCAGCTTCCACATTCCAGCGATCATTGCAGGAGGGTGCTGGAAGTCGGCATTGATGGTAGCGAGCACGTCTCCGCTCGCCACCTGCCATCCGCGAATTACGGCAGTCGCCAGTTCCCGCTTCTGGGTCCGCCTCACCAGGTGAATCTGCGGATGCGTGGCCGCTATTTCGGCAGCCTTCTCCAGAGTGAGGTCGGGGCTATCGTCGTCTACCACCACAATCTCGTATGAACCCGGCAGAATCGTATCGAGGTCGCCGCAAAGCGCAGTAAGAAAGGGTCCGATGTTCTCTTCTTCACGAAAGGTGGGCACAATTACCGAAAGCGCAGTCCCCGGCGCAAGTGCCGAATCTACGATCAGCGGCCCTTCCGGAGCGCTTGATATCTCCACCCGCATCAGACCGCAGCCCCAGCACCTGAGCGCATGGGCTTTGACCCTCGAATAAGGTCGATAACCGGAAGTCTGCTCGCCTTAAGCTGGGTCATCGTCTCTGCGTCCACACCCTGGGTCAGTACAATGCCCTGAATTCTGCGCAGCCACTCATCGATGTCCAGAGCCATCTTTCCGTCCATTCCGTTCTCCAAGGCTGCCGGCCCGAGGCTAGCCAGCGAGGCATTCACGGTTGGATCGAAGATATGCACCTCAAGTCCTCGCCGAGCCAGCTCCCGGACGAAGGCCAAAGCGGAACTTCCGCGCAGGTCGTCGGTTCCCTTCTTGAATGCAAACCCATACACGCCGATCGGGTTCAGCCGGGATTCCAGCACAGTGTCCACGGCCCGCCGAAGATGCTCTGCATTGCTCGGCAGAATCGCTTTCAGCAAAGGAACATCCACGCCAGCATTGGCCGCGCAAGCATTCAGAACCCGCATATCCTTCGGCAAACAGTAACCGCCAAAGGCAAAACCCGGCTTAAGGTAAGCGGGCGACGCATTCAGCCGGTCGTCGCTGCTGAGAACCTGCATCACCAATTCGCCATCGATGCCCAGGGCGCCGCACAGGCTACCCAACTCATTTGCAAACGCGATCTTAAGCGCATGAAAGGAGTTACACGCGGATTTGATCACCTCTGCCTCGCGGAAACCCACAATCGCCGGTTGCCGCGGAAAAGGAGCATAGAGATCACGGACGCATTGAATCGCCTCCATGTTCTCCCCGCCGATCACGATCATCGAAGGCTCCATGAAATCCATCACCGAAGAGCCTTCGCGCAGGAACTCAGGGTTTGCCACCAGCGGCATCCCGCAGGAGCGTAGTCCTGGCACCAGCAAGCGGTCGAAGGTTCCTGGAGGAACGGTGCTACGTATCACGAGAATTCCGTGGAATTCCCCCTCGCGAAAAAGTTCAGCGATCTTGTCGACAACCTCAAGGAGTTCAGAAATATCTGTACCGCCGTCATCCCGCGCACCTGTATTGAGGCAGACGAATGCAATCGCCGACTCGGCAAGCGCGGCGCGTAAATCGGCAGTCGCCGTCAACCTGCCGCTCGCAACCCCTCGCTGAATAATGGGTTCCAGACGGTCTTCGAGAAATGGAGCACACCCAGCCGAAATCGACGCGACTTTCCTGGCATCGATGTCCACTCCGCAAACTCGATGACCTAACTCCGCCAGGCAACCGGCGGTGACGCATCCGATGCGCCCAAGTCCAACTACTGCAACAGTCGTCAAGCAGCTAACTCCCAGGATCGTGCCGATGGTTCGCCTCATTGTACATGGATTTCAACTTTGTTCCAGGCGCATTTCGAACGCAGCAAACAACTTCGCCGGGTGCCGGGTGCCTCATGTCCCGGTCTTGAGACCTGGGAGGTGATTCGACTCCGGCAACCACATTTCTAAAACCCCACCATCACTGGCTCCATCTCCAACCGCACGCCGAACCTGGCCTCGACTGCACTTCGAATCTGGCCGGCCAGGGCCAGAATCTCGTCCGCCGTGGCGCCGCCGCGATTGATGAGCGCCAGCGTATGCCGCGACGAAACGCCGGCTCGGCCCAGCGTGTATCCCTTCGCAAATCCAGCCTGCTCAATCAGCCACGCCGCGGGCACTTTTACGCGGCCCGCGCTTTCTTCGCCCGATCCGGCCGGAAAGCGGGGAGGCTCTTTTCCGCTGCTCTGTGCAATCGCGCGCACCTGGGTTTCGCTGACCACGGGATTTTTAAAGAAGCTACCCGCGCTGCGGCAATCCAGGTCCCCATCCACCAGCAGCATCCCCTTCGCCTGCCGCACCTGGCGTACCACCGCCGCAACCCTGGACAGGCTGGGCTGCTTGCCTTGCTCAGCGCTGCTCTCGATGGCCCTCTGCAAATCCGCGTAACGCAGCGTCGGTTTGCCGCCCAGCGCCAACCGGTAATCCACATGAGTCACAATATATCGGCCCTGATGGGTCGAATTAAAGCGGCTGCGGCGGTACGTAAACCCGCACTCAACCGCCGGGAACTCAACGAACGCATGTTCTCTAAGATCAAAGACCCGCACCTTTTCAACGACCGAAGACACCTCCTGCCCGTACGCGCCCACGTTCTGCACTGGAGTCCCGCCGACCGTGCCTGGAATCCCCGCCAGGCATTCGATCCCCGCGCAGTTGTCGTGAACGGTGCGTTGCACAAATCCGTCCCAGTCTTCGCCGGCCGCAACGCGATAAACCCACTCACCGAGCACATTCCCGGGCGGCCCGTCCGCATGGGCATCAATTCCCAGCAGACCCACCCTCAACACCAGCCCGTCGAAGCCCGCATCTGAGACGAGCAAGTTGCTTCCCCCACCCAGCACAAACAGAGGCAGGCCGCGCTGGCGCGCCCACAGCGTGGCCTCAACAACTTCGTCTTCGTCGAGGGCCTCCACAAACCAGCGCGCCGGGCCGCCGATTCCAAGGGTCGTCAACGGCGCAAGCGCCTTGTTTTCTTCAATGAGCATCGGGATCAGGCTACACCATAGAGTTTCGCGTTAGAATGATTGCAGGCTACTTCCCTGCCGGAGGCAAACATGTATCCAGAACTGATGGTAATTCCGATGCGCGAGGAGTTGGTGCGCGCTGGTGTTGAAGAAACCCGTACCGCGGAAGATGTTGACGCGGCGCTGGCCCAACCCGGCACAACTTTGCTGGTGGTCAACTCCATCTGCGGCTGCGCGGCAGGCAAGATGCGACCGGGGGTCCGCATGGCTCTGGCGAACTCTCCCAGCCTGCCCGACCACAAAATCACTGTGTTTGCCGGCCAGGACCGCGAGGCCACCGAGCGCGCCCGCAGCTATTTTGATGGCAATCCGCCCACTTCCCCAGCTATCGCCATCCTCAGGGACGGCAAGCTGGTCTACTTGATGCAGCGGTACGTCATCGAACAGGCCACCGCCCCGCAGATTGCCGGCGAACTGGTCCGCGCGTTTGACGAGTTCTGCGCCAAAACCACGGCGTAATCCAGCCAGTCAGACTTTGCGGATCGGGGCCGGATACTGGGCTATCAGGCGATCAGCCGTAAGAAGCGTGAGCCCTTCGACCATCGCCTGAGCAATCAGGATGCGGTCGAAGGGATCCTTATGTATGGGTGGAAGCGAATCAACCGCAACGACGTGTTGGCTATGAATTGGTAACTCCGCATAACGATCATTCAGCATTCGACCCCTGATCACCCTTGGGTCTACTTGGAATCCAGAACGTTCAAGACCGCGTTTAATCGCAATCTCCCACAAGTTCGCAGCACTGAACACAAGATTAGAGTTCACATCCTCCAGAATGGATCGAGCCGTTTCGCTTAGCCTCTCCGGTTCAAGGTATCCCCAAAGAATGATCTGGGTATCGAGGAGAAAACTCATTCCTGATCCTCACCGAGAAACAGTTTTTCGATCTCTTTATCCATCTTACGGTCAATTTCTTCGAAGTTGTCCGGCAAGGTGTAGACACCTCTCAGAGATCCCAACAGTCGCTTTTTCGGAGCATCAGTGACCGGCACTTGAGTGACGATTACGGCCGGCTTGCCCCTTTTAGCAATCACAAATGGCTCCCCCTGCACGGCCTCATCGACCAGCCGCGAAAGATGTGTCTTCGCCTCGTGAATGTTTATCGTGCGCATCGGGCCTTCAAGTGAACTAAGTCCACTTAGTTTAGTTTATTCGAAATTAATCGTCAAAGCACGATTCCGGGCAACGAAGCAGAACGGCCTCCGTATGCGGAGGCCGTTCTGCTTGCGCTATTTTTCTGGCAAATAGTGGCTTAGTCGGCTGCGGCAGCCACCGGCAGCTTCTGCACCTTGCTGTGCTTGATCGAGTAAGTAAAGTAAATGACCAATCCAAAGATCAGCCAGCCGATCATAACCTCCCAGGTGATTCGGGCCAGATGGGACATGAGATAAACGGCCGAGAGAATTCCCAGGATGGGCACTAGCGGCACCAGCGGCGTTTTGAACGGCCGCTCCATCTGCGGATGGCGTACACGCAGCACCCATACGCCCGCGCAGACGATGGTGAAAGCAAGAAGCGTTCCGATATTCACCAGCTCGGACAGGTTTGAAATGGGAAGGAATGCGGGCATGATAGCCGCGAATGCGCCGAAGATGATGGTTGTAATCCAGGGCGTACGGAATTTGGGATGAACTGCGGAGGCCCATTTGGGCAGCAGACCGTCCTTCGACATGGAGTAAAAGACGCGCGACTGACCCAGCAGCATCACCAGCATCACAGTGGCCAGGCCAAAAACTGCGCCGATCTTGACCAGCATCGAACCCCAACTGACGCCCGTAGCATCCATTGCCAACGCAACAGGCGCCGAAACGTTCAGGGTCTTGTAGCTCACCAGGCCGGTAAGCACCAGGGATACCAGGATGTACAGGATGGTACACACGACCAACGAACCCAGAATGCCGATAGGCATATCCCTCTTCGGATTCTTTGCCTCCTGGGCCGCAGTCGACACTGCATCGAATCCGATATAGGCGAAAAAGATGGATGCGGCAGCGGTGGGAATTCCACCCCAGCCGAAGTTGCCGTGGCCATCCGCGGGTGGAATGAAAGGATGCCAGTTCAAGCGCGCAACTTGGGGATGCGTGAAGAGAAAGTACCCTCCGACGACAAGAAAAATGCCCACGATGGTGAGCTTGATAATCACGATGACCGAGTTGAAGTTGGCCGATTCCTTGATCCCGACAACCAGAATGGTGGTAATTACCATGACGATAAACACCGCGATCAGGTTGCAGATTCCCGTCGCCTGCGGGAGTCCCGCGCTGCTGACCCCTGCGGGCAGCGACATTAACGGCAGCCATTGATGCTGATAGAAAAACAGTTGTGTGCCAGTGGTCGCGGTGAACTGCGGCGGAATATAGATTCCTAGCTGCTCGAGAAGGCTGTTGAAGTAACCCGCCCATCCAGAGGCGACGGTTGCCGCGCCAAAGGCATACTCCAGAGTCAGGTCCCAACCGATAATCCACGCGACCAATTCGCCCAGCGTCGCGTACCCGTATGTATACGCCGATCCGGCAATCGGAATGATGGAGGCAAATTCCGCATAGCACAGGCCGGCGAAGGCGCAAGTGAAGCCAGCCAGCACAAAGCTCAGCGCCACCGCGGGACCGGCATGCAGCGCCGCGGCCTGCCCCGTCAGCACAAAGATGCCGGCGCCGATAACAGCGCCAATGCCGAGCGTGATCAGGTTCAACGCACCCAGCGACCGTTTGAGCGTATGTTCGCCCTGTTCGCCCGCCTCTTGACTCAGCATCGACATCGGTTTAATGCGAAGCAATCTGGACATGTGTCAGGCATTTCCTCCTAAGCAGTTGAAAATCAGATTGAAGTGGTCTCGCCTACGGATGCGCCCTGTGAACATCGTGACCAGAATGAATAAACGGCAGTGTGAAGCTGCACCAGAACCAAGGCTGGCCACTTGTACTGAGGCTTGTATGGAATGATACGACACAAAACCGCCCCGTCCGGGACGGATATTGAATTGTTATCGATCGATTGCTTCTCAGCTTTCTTTGCACAGGCCTTTCCGGCAGGTCCACGAAGTGCCTACGCCAATGCTGCCAACCATTTGCGAAACTCGGCTGCCGGGTCGGTCAGGCGAAATAGCGCCTCGGATACAGCGACACTATCTGCCCCGGCAGCCAGCACCGCCGCCGCTGTCGTCAATGTGATTCCGCCTACGGCTACCAGGATTGCGGCGGGGCCTGCCTGGGCGCGGAGGCTACGAACGCCTTCTACACCGATGGGAGGTTTGGACGTGTGCTTGGTTCGAGTGGGGAAGACCGGGCCGATGGAGAAATAGTCCACCGGCTCGGACAGAACTCCTGGCAGGATGGCATCTCTGCCGCCAAATGTGCCAATGATGGCGTCGGGCCCCAGGAGCCGGCGCGCCTCGGTGGGAGGGATGTCGCCGGCATCTACATGGACGCCATCAAAGCCAATATGTTCAACAAGATCGACGCGATCATCTAGAATCAGCTTCACCTTTCTTTCGGGCAATTCGCTGCGCAGAATCGCGGCATCCGCGCGCAGTTCGGCATCATCGCCGGACTTGTTGCGGTACTCCAGCAAAGTCACGCCGGCCTCAGCCAGCCGACTGCCCAGCATGTGCAGATACGCGCCGCGCCCATGTGCTGGAATGTATGCGGCATCCAGAATGGGGTAGAGCTTTGGAAATGTTTTGGACATGGGTTAAGGGTAGCGGATGCAGTTGTAAGTTGTCAGTTGTCAGTTGTAGGTTGTCAGTTGTAAGCGAATAGATGAGTGCTCAGCTTCCGTTGATCGACGGCCAAGCCTCTGACCACGAACAACTTGCAAACCCTCACCGACCACTGACAACTTAGAACTTACAACTGACAACTGCATTTCTCACATTTCATCCGCTGACGGGCCATAGGTGCCTGGCAGATGCTTGTCTTGCAGGCGCAGGTAGACGCCTAGCTGGGCACGGTGGTGAACCAGGTGGTTGATGACCCAGTTCCGCCAAACCCTGTATTTTGAGTCTTCTATCCAGATCTGGCCATTCGCTCCCATCTTCCAGTTCTCGTCCCACTTCTCCGGGGCAAAGGTGGCCAGCGCCGCCTTCACTTCGGCCACATCCTTATCGAATCGCTCCAGCAAAGCCTCTTTCGATGCGGCGATGTAAGGCACGAAGCTGTGGCCCGGTTCGAAAATCAGGGCATCGGTGTTAAGGGTGTGAATCGCCCATTCCCCTGCTGTCTCAGCCACATGGCCGGCCAGGCGGCCAAAGGCCATCGACTTGGGGTGAGGTTTATAGTTGGGGTCGAAATCCGCGGGAATGGCCTCCAGGATCTTGCGTGTGCTGGCTACTTCGCGGTCGTATTCGGCAATCAGTTCTTTTTGAAAGTCCATCTTGCAACCTCCATGTTGCGAAGCAAGGATAGCGCAATCGCGAGAAAAAAGCGAACAAAAAGCGATAATTTAATGGGAAGATTATTTTTCCGGGTGGGCTGTCTTGTCGGGGCGCGTCACCGTGCGTGTGGTGATATGCGCAGGCAGCGATGTGAAATACGACGTCGCAGTATATGCAAATGACTTCAGGCAAACGCGTGACAATTAGTGCAAAACTGCGTGTTCTAAGGACGTCTTAGTGCCTCATAGGGCGTGAAAGCATGTGTTTTCGATGCGCTTTTGCGCGCCAAAATGCTGGTTTGGGGGGTGAAAGTGCCAGCACTGCTATCAATTCTGGTGGTTAGGTCTCAGGTTTCGGCTGGCAGTTTTGGCGCGGGACCCCGGGCAGGATCGCCCCTGTTCTTATGCGCGCCGGTGCAAAAGCGGATAAAACTGGCTGCCTGATCGCTGGAATCTGGTAGAACTTAGTGCATCCTTATACCCGGTTGGACACGCTGATGAAGATTGATTTGCGATCCATGCTTCTATGTGCCGGCATGGCGATTGGCCTGGTGGCCGCGGCGCAACAGCAAGCTAACCCGCTCTCGCCCTATATCAAGGAGAACGCACCCTCGCTGGTGCTGGAGCACGCGCGAACGATCGACGGCACAGGCCGCGAGCCACAGGAAGATATGCGCGTAGACATTGCCAACGGCAAGATTATCGCCGTTCAACCGGCCGGCGCGCATGCGCGCTACCCGGCAGGCGCCAAGGTGCTGGACCTGACCGGAAAGACGCTTATTCCCGGCCTGATTGGGATGCACGAACACCTTTTCTATCCATTGCCGGGGCGGCCTGCGGGAGGGTTGGCGCTATATGGAGAAGCTGCCGACAGCGCGCCGCGGCTCTATTTGGCAGGCGGAGTTACGACGGCGCGGACCGGAGGCAGCCTGGAACCCTATACCGACCTTGAACTGAAGGCCGCCATCGATGCGGGGAAGATACCCGGGCCTGCGCTCGATGTGACGGGACCCTATCTGGAGGGCAAAGACACCTTTGCGATTCAGATGCATCAACTGGCCAACCCTGAGGACGCGGCGCGCACAGTGGACTATTGGGCGGCGGAAGGCGTCACCTCGTTCAAAGCCTACAACCATCTGACGGGGGATGAGCTGAAGTCGGCGGTTGAGCATGCGCACGCGCACGGGCTGAAGATTACCGGTCATCTTTGTTCCATTGGCTTTACGCAGGCAGCCGGGCTGGGCATCGATAACCTGGAGCACGGACTGCTGGTGGATACTGAGTTCTATCCGGGAAAGAAGCCGGACCAGTGCCCTAGCCAGCGCGCCACACAGGAGTACATGGACAAGAGCCTGGACGTTGCGGGGCCGGAGGTGCGGGCGATGATCGCAAACCTGGTGGCCCACCACGTTGCGATTACTTCTACGCTGGCGATTTTTGAGACGTTTGGGCCGGGCCGCCCGCCGATGGCGCGGGAGAACGCTGCGCTGAAGACGCTGACTGTGGAGGCAGCCAAAGAATACCTGACCACGCGCACGATTGTTGGGGAACGGGTAAGTGACACGCTGCTGAAAAAGGAGATGCAGCTTGAGCGGGAGTTTGTGGCGGCCGGGGGATTGTTGATGGCGGGATGCGATCCGACGGGGTACGGCGGCGTTGTGCCGGGGTTTGGCGACCAGCGCAACATTGAACTGCTGGTGGAGGCGGGGTTTTCGGCGGTGGAGGCGATTCGGATCGCCAGCTTGAATGGGGCGGTGTTCATGGGGAAGAGCTCGACCGTTGGATCGATTGCGGTGGGCATGAATGCAGACCTGGTGGTGCTGGGCGGCAATCCGGCGGAAAAGATTGAAAACGTGGAAAAGGTGGAGATGGTGTTCAAGAATGGCGTCGGGTACGATCCGGCGAAGTTGATTGATTCGGTGATGGGATTGGTGGGGTTGCGGTGAGGTTGGTGGAATGTCAATCCCCGGTCCCCAAAGGCTAGGGACCGGGGGCACCCTCTTCGTGGTTTGGAAGGATCGCCGGGACCGGAATAGGGATTAGGGATTAGGGACTTAGGGACTCAGGGACTCAGGGACTGAGGGACTTAGGCCGGTTCGAGGAGCAAATTCATTTGGCTTCCATCCCCGGTCCCCAAAGGCGAGGGACCGGGGGCACAATCAACTTGGTTAGGAATGGTCACAGGGACCATGGCCACCCGCCCACGGACGGCAGAGGGGCTAGTCCGCTCCAAGCGGGTGAACTGGAAGCACGGCCAATTTTCCGCAGAGGCCCGGAAAGAAATGGCGCACTTCCGGGAGCTGCTGCGGGAGTGCAAAGAACTGGAAGAGCTGATGTCGAGATGCAGCGGGGCTTAGAGAATCGCCTGAACAATCTTGAAAAGTGCATAGGCTGAAACGACCCCGTGCGAAATTCGCGTTATCAGGACTTTAGGGCCATAGCTCATGATCTCGTCTGCTATCGCCTTCTCTTGCTCTATGTATGTGCCCTCTTCATTTTCCGTGACGCCTAACGCAGCGGCCAAAAACCTGAATCGAACAAATTCCGCCAAATTATATGAATCGGCGGCAGCACCCTGCAACGAAAAGTTGTATAGCACAGCGGCATATAGTTGAATCAATCCCGCCAGCACCAGCGTTTCAAATCTACTCTCCGCCACGGACAGGATTCCGATCACGACCGCCGCATAAATGAGAGCCAGTAGCACATTCCACGCGATTGCTAGATACTTCATGTTACCGCCTGAATAAGACAAGATAATGGCATCTGGATCAAACACACTCGTTCGCCCTCGCGCGCAAGCTATTGTGGCTCTGCGGTTCGAGGTGGCACTAATTCGGGAGACACTGTGGCGTGACCCGGCATCGCCTTAATCGTTCTCTCCCACGGAGCGAATCCCTTCTTCGTTATCTTGATGGCATGTTCTCCGGGAGACACTTCAATTGATGATGGAGTGTTGCCGACGAACCCCCCGTCAATTTCTATTTCCGCCGATGTTGGGTTGGACGATATATCCAACACCGCCGCAGATGCCCCTTGGACCGCCGCCGCTGGCGCGGTCGAATTGGCCGGAATGCTGGCCGGAGTAGGTACTGGAGTCGCAAGGCTTGTGGGTGCCGTTGTGGATTGCGCAGCAAATCTTTCAGCCTGAGCAAGACCGCCGGAGTTAATCCATTCCGCTGCTTCCTCAATCACGGCATGAGCGGGATGGTGGCCTTTCCCCCCAAGTGGTATTCCGTACAGTGTGTGATAAATGCCCTTCTGTTGGAACCTGTGAAGCACAACGTACGAACCATCCTTCCGTTGCCGTTCCACTGAGAGGGTGAAGATTCCATACTCGAACGAATATGGCACCGCAGTTGACGAGGTAGAGGTTGTCTCTTGCGTTCCGGAATAGGTCGCTCTGTTCCCATCCTCGTCGGTGATCGTCCCGCTGGTGGGATTGCTGTTCGTGGATGTGTTCGTGATTACCCGTGTGCCGTGAAAGGTGTCGGGAGTCACAACGATGACGAAGACCAGCGAGACGCTGGGAGCAGGATCAACGTAGCAGATCGAAGGGTTCTTCTTCTCTACCTTCTCTCGAAACCACTTCTGGTCGTCTGGAGACAAACCCTGTTTTAAGTTCTTCAAGGTGTCTTGCATGACCACTGAGAATTGGATGCAGGGCTGGCCCGCTTGTGCGAAAGCAGCCGTGCACAAGACGGCGGACAAGGCAAGATGCTTAAGCATTGGGTCCCCCCAACTGTTGCGAGTAGCTGAAAACAGAGTATAGGTGGTGA
>CAYWMR010000070.1:0-15478 GCA_964458965.1 uncultured Occallatibacter sp.
ACCAGCGCATGTGCCCCACCAGGTCCTTCACATCCTTCCAGTTGGCCACCATCGAATTCGGCCCCCAGAAGATTCCCTTCTCGCGATTCAAAATGCCCCGCGTGAAGATGTCCTTCAGGTGGATCAGAAATGCCACAGTCAGCACCAGCGCGCAAAACTTGTGAAAGAAGATGATCGCGCCGAATCCCCCCACCGCCGATGCAAACTTCCGCGCCCAGAAGCTCTGGCTGAAGCGCATCGGAAGCCCGGTTGCCGCCAGCCCCAGAAACGAGCTGAACAGCACCCCATGCATCCATCTCTGAGCCGATGTGAATCGCGTAAAATAACGCTCCCGCCCCGCTCCGTTCCCAGCCCCGCTCGCTCCGCCGGCCAACACTCCTTGCTCTTGCTCAGGCATGATTCCCTCCTTCTGTCGACTTTCTCTTCATCTGCTCAAGGCGCTGGCGAATCAGCCACAATATCGTGTGGATTACAAAGAACGTAAGCACGCTAACCAGCAGGAGGTTCATGAACAGCCCGATATAGTAGAGAGCCGGATTCAGCTTGCGGTTGTGCGCATTCGCATGCGGCTGGTATTGAACAAAGCTTTCGTTGGCGCCCGTATGGCACCGCCCGCAGGTCTTCACCAGGTTCGCCTTGTTGATCGGCGATCGAGGATCGGACGCCGGCAATATCTCGTGCGCTCCGTGGCAGTCCCAGCAGCGCGCCGTCTCCACATATCCGCCCAGCGCACCCAGTTGCGAGTGGAACGTATCCCGGTAAGTGCTGAATGCTTCCTTGTGGCAGTTTCCGCAGATAGGCGTCGACTGCGAACGAAACTCAGCTTCAGTCGGCTGCAAAATCGCATGCGCGTTATGGCAGTCTGAGCAGACCGGAGCGCCCAGACGTCCGGCCGCTATGGCCTTGCCATGCACGCCCTGCTCGTAATCCGTAGTGATGCCCGCATGGCATTTGCCGCAGGTATCCGGAACGTTCACCTTGTAGGTCGCGCTCTTTGGATCTGTGTGGCTCAAAATGTGATGCGATCCATGGCAGGTCTGGCAGTTCGCCGCCACCAGCAGCCCCTCTTTGCTCAGCGCAAATCCGTGGATCGAGTCGATATACAGCGGATAAACGCTGGCCAGCCCATGCTTCTTCGCCATCCCCTCAGTGCCGTGGCATTGCCCGCAGGTGCGCGGAACATTCAGCGGATAGACCGCCGACTTCGGATCGCTCTTGGGAACAATAGAATGTGCGTCCCCGTGGCAACTCGTGCAAGGATGGTCCTTCCCGTCCGCATGAACGCTGCCCACCAGCCCCGCCGCTTCATCCGCGTGGCAGGTCTCGCACTTTACAGGCGTCTTCTGCTCCGGATGCGGATACTCCTTGATGGCGGCATGGCAGTTTTGGCATTGCAGCGGACCGTGAATGCTGGCGTCGAATTTGTGCCCGTCCACGCTGACGCTGTGCCCCGATGCATCCTGCATCCCCGCGTCCCCGTGGCATGCCAGGCAATCGCTGTTCCCCTGGGCCAGGGCGGGCGCCGCGGCAAACAAAAGCGCCCCAAGCGCCAGCGCAATGGTTGAAACAAACTTCATATCAACTCCAATCAATCGTGCCGCGTCCCTCTACCGCAGACAAAGGACTTCCCCGGCGCTCCCGTTTCGCACCGCACGGTCCGCTCTCGCCCCGCCATTTACTTCTGCAGAGTGCGAATGTACCCAACAACATCCTTGATCTGCGCGTCGGTTAGCTTGCCGGTGTACGCAGGCATCTTGCCCTTTCCGTTCGTGGTCGAAGCAATTAGCTCCGCATCCGTCAGCTTTACCTGCGCCGGATCCTTGAACGAAAGAACCTTGAAGTTCTTCGCCGTCACTGTAGTGGCCAGCCCGTCGGCGCCGTGGCACATTGCGCACTTGGCCTTGTAGGTGTCCGCTCCCGGTACCTCTGCCATCGCCGGAAACGCCATCGAAATCGAAAGAAGAATGAAGGCTGCCGTCCTGATTTGTTGCGTCATCGTTTTGCTCCCTTGCCGTTCTTTCACTTCTTTTACGGCAAATAGTACAAATACCCCTAACGATTCGACCTCGTATGTGATGCCCACCACAGTCGGAACCCTCGCTCCTGCTTTGCAAGTGAGTCACTTCACAGCCTTTTGGTTTTCAAATGCAAATCATGCGCCCGCGCCAGGGTGATCCCTGTCACAGGCCGAACCACCCCCGCTCAGGCACAATAGGCCCGCTGCTTGAGGACCAACTTTATGGGCACTGTCGCTCTGCATGAAACCAGGTCCATGCTCACTCTTCCCGGAGATGCGGTCCGCCAGATTCAATGGCGGTTCGCCGATCGATTCGACCTGCAGATGCTCGTCCAATCGGCCAGAGACGTTGCGCGCGGAACCGTGGCGCGCCTGGTCGCCGCGGGTGAACGCAACACCCACGAGTGGACTCCGGCGAAAGCCGAAATGCTGGAAGCATTCGATCGCGCCGGCATTACCGCTGCCTTCATGGAACCGGAAGAAGGCGGCTTCATCGCCGGCCCCAAAAACCTGGCTTTGGCTTTAGCCGCCTTTGAACTGGCCTGGGTCGATGGAGGCGCGGCCACCGCCAGTCTGGCCAGCTTTCTCGCCCTCTCGCCTATTCACGAGCGCGGCACACAGCAGCAAATCACCCACTACAAAACCCTCGCCGCGCCTCCGCAAAATGGCGAAGACCGCAAACCCTGGCGCGGCGCATTCGCCCTCACCGAACCAATCCCCTATGTTGGCGTCGACACCGGGATGTTGAACGGCAAAATCAGTGTAGCCGAGTGGAAGGAAGGCGAGGAACCCTGGCTACAGGTTGAAAAACGCGGCCGATTCATCACCAACATCGCATTCGCCAACTTCGTCACCGCCGCGGTCAACTCCTCTGACCCACTTATCAAAGGCAGTTGCGTGGTCATCCTCGAACAGGGCGACGAAGGCATCTTCGATCGCGGAACCCCCACCAAAAAGCTTGTTCATCAGCTCTCGTCCACCGGCGACCCCATCTTCAGCCTCAAGGTTCCGGCCAGCCGCATTGTCGGCGGATACACCGTGAAGGACGGCGTCATCGTTCCCAACTTCAACCATGGCGAAGTCATCGAATCGGTCTTCCGCCGCACCCGCGTGCCCGTTGGCCTCATGACGGCGGCCAAGCTGCTCTCATCCGTCGAGCCGGTCATCCGCTATCAGCGCGAACGCTTCCGCGGCGCCGAGGGCTCCAAACCCGGCTCCGTTCGTTATGAGCAGGGCATTCAGCAGCGGGAAGACGCCCTCCATCGTCTCGTCGATGTCTGGGCAACTGGAGAGGCCGCCGCCTCTCTGGGCTTTGCCGCCGCGCGTCTTTTCGACCACCTCGACCCCATTGAGAAACACAAGGACGCCGTTCTCAAAGATCGTGGCGTGCAGGGTGGCCGCGCGGAAATGAAAGCCCTCAAGGATAGCGAGCGCCGCGCCATCGAGCTCCTCTCCCTAAGCGAAGCCAGCCCGCGCCGCAAGGCCCTCGAAGTCGATCCGCTCGTCCATTTCGTCCTCCTCGACGCCGAAGCCAACGTCATCTGTCCCGCCACCAAGCTATGGAATACCGGCCACGGCGCAAACAGGATGCGCGAGGCCGTCAGCCTCATGGGCGGCTACGGCATCACTGAGGAGTGCCCAGGCTTCCTGGCCAACAAGTGGATGGACGCGCAGCTCGAAGCAACCTACGAAGGCCCTGAGGCTGTGCAGCGCCGCCAGTTAAGCGTCACCATGACCTCTGAAATCTTCCTCGCCCAGTTCCGCGCGTGGACTCAGGCCATGCGCCGGATCGCGTCAACCCATCCGGGAACCGGCGCCTGCACGCTCGCCTCCGCCATGAATCTGTGGCTCTGGACTCTCAACTATCTTCAGAAAACCACCGACCCCAGCGGCAACAAGCTCTATCACGGCCAGCGCCAGGGCGTCACATTCGCTCTCGCCGATGCGCTCTGCTGGCTGCTTGCCTCGCGCTATCAAATCCTCGACGTGCTGGAACTGGAAGCTCAAGGCCAAAACGATGCCGTAGCATCCGAAGGCCTCGACGGAACCGTCGAGTTTTTCAGCGATCTCTGCCACACGCAAGCAGCAGAAGCAGCTGGTGAAGTTTCGCGCATCTGCGGCGAGCTGGTCTTCGGCTACAACCCGCACCCAGCCTGGAACGATGAGGCGCACAAGGGCTGCTTCCTCCAGAGCGAGCTCGAAGAGTACGAGGAAACCATGCCCGGTATCACCGCCATGGCCGTCGATGTCCTCGCCGCGGACCTCACCCATCCGGACAAGGCCGGTCCCTGCGCCACCTGCGGCGCAGCCAGCGAATTCCTCCGCCTCCAAAACAAGCTGACCTCTTGCCTTAGCGGCTCAAGGTTGGCCAAGGACCGCGCCGCAGAAACCGTCAGCAAAGTAATGATTCCCGCAGCCCTGGACTATCCCGCATGATCTCCGCCACGGAACCCACCATGACCTCGGGTGCCCCAGCGGGTGCCCCTGGTCCCTCGCATTTGGGGACCAGGGATGGTAGTCCGGCGGGTGCCCCTGGTCCCTCGCACTTGGGGACCAGGGATGGTAGTCCGGCGGGTGCCCCAGGTCTCGCATCTGAGACCTGGGAGACTAATCCCACCGACTCACCCGCCATCGAAATCGACCACCCCACCATGGAAGTCGACATAGCCTGTGCCGGCTTCGGCCCCGCCATGGGCGGCTTCCTCACCACCTTAACCAGCGAGTGGTCCCAGCATCCCGACGATCCCGCCTTCCAAAGCAAAGTCTCCCCCGGAATGCCCCTACAGGTCCTCTGTTACGAGCGGGCCGACGACATCTCCGCCGGCGTCAGCGGCGTGGTCACCTGTGCCCAGGGCATTCGCGCCAGCTTTCCCAACCTCAACCCCGCTGAAATTCCCATGGCCGTCGAGGTCAAACGCGAGCGCATCTTTTACCTCCTTGACCCCCACGGCGCCAGCCGCCGATCCATACCCCTACGCATCGCCGACACGGCATTGCGCGCCCTCGGGCCCCTGCTCGGCACACGCAGTCACGCCTTCGAGCTCCATTGGGTGCCGGCATTCCTCCACAAGCATGGCGGTCTGGTGCTCTCCATGGGCCAGTTCAACCAGTGGGTCGGCGCGCAACTCATGGCCACCGGCCTGGTGCAGATTTGGCCCGGCTCGCCGGTCAGCTCGCCGCTTTTTGAGAGGAAAGCTTCCGGGGACGCGGTCTCCGGCCTCCGCCTTGCCGACCAGGGCGTCGACCCCTCCGGCTCGCCCGCCGACGGCTTCCTGCCCGGCATGGATATACGCGCGCAATTGACCGTCGTGGGCGATGGCCCCATCGGCGCCGTCGGCCAATCGCTCGACGAGCGCCTTGGCCTGCCGCCCGGTCACGCCCATCGCGATTGGGCCCTCGGCATGAAAATGGTGATCGAGCTGCCCCCAGACTCAAAGCTCGAACCGGGAACCGTCTGGCACACCTTCGGCTACCCCGAGCCGGAGATATTCGGCTTCCTTTATGTGCATCCTGAGCGCCTGGTCTCGGTGGGCATCTTCGTCCCTTCGTGGATGGACGACCCGTCGCGCACGGCATATCGCTATCTCCAGCACTACATTCAGCATCCCGCTCTTTGGCCTTACCTGAAAGACGGCACACTCCGCTCCTGGGGCGCAAAATCCCTCGAAGAGTCCGGCAAGCACGGCGAACCCTACCTCTCCGGCGACGGCTTCGCCCGCATAGGCGAGGGCTCGGGCTCCACCAACATGCTCACCGGCTCCGGCGTCGATGAGGCATGGACCACCGGCACGCAACTAGCCGAAGCGGTCGTCGAACTGCTTCGCGCCCAAAAGCCCTTCAGCAAAGAAAACCTGGCCGCAACCTATGAAACGCGCCGCCGTGCAAGCTGGGTCGAGCGCGGCGCTCGCGAGGCCCAGAACGCCCGAAACGGCTTCCACGCGGGCGTCGTTCGCGGCATGATCGGCATGGCTCTAGCCGGGCTCACCAGCGGCCGCCTCTCGCTCAGCGCGCACATTCCTTCGCACAAACAGAATCGCCATCCCGATGAACGCCTCAAGCTGAAGAACGGCTTGCGCCTGGCTCTCGAAGATGGTCGCCCGCTTCACGATGTCTTGTTAACCGCCCGCGGCTGGCCCGAGATCCCCTTCGACGGCCGTCTGCTCGTAACCCAGCAGGACGCGCTGCTGATGGGCGGCAAGGTTCAGGCCATGCCGGGCTTTGCCGATCACGTCGTCTTCCGCAAGGCGGGTCTCTGCGTTCAATGCGAGGACAAGACCTGCATCGGCATGTGTTCCGGACAGGCGCTAACGCTCGGACCCTACGGTGTGCCGGCCTTCGAGCGCGAAAAGTGCATTCATTGCGGCGCATGTTTATGGAACTGCTCCAAACTGGTAGGCGGCCGCTCCAACATAGATTTCCGCGCCGGCGCCGGCGGCCTGCATTCCGCGGAAAACTGAGGTCAGCTCGAATGATTGTGTCACCAAAATCCCTGTCATCCTGAGCGAAGTCGAAGGATCTGCGGTTGTTTTTTGTTCTTACGTTTTGAAAGGGCACGACTTTAGTCGTGCCGATTACCGCAAAAGAATAGGTCGGGCTTTAGCCCCTGAGGGAAGCTTCTGATGTCCAACTCACTCCACATCGTCGTCTGCGCCGGAATCGTACCCGATCCGCTGCAAACGCTCGAACCAATCCCCGGCCCCGGCCTGAAAAACGAAATGGTCCTCCCCGCCGTCCTCGATCCATGGGCCGCAAGCGCCCTCTACGAGGCTGCAAACCTGGTCGCGAAGAACCCGGGCACCGCCCAGAATCCGAGCAAAGTCTGGCTAGTCTCCCTCGGCCCCAAAGCCAAGCTGCAACAAGTAATGATGACCGTAGCCCAGAAAGCCAGCTTCGAGCTAGTCCCCATCGACGGCCCCATCGGCGGATTCCCCGACGCGCACTCCACCGCCGCCGCCCCGGCTGAAACCATCAAATCCCTGCCCGGCCTCGACCCTAGCAAGCTACTACTCTTCGGCGGATGGGAGTCAGCCACGCGTGGAGCCGGCGTCACTCTCCAACTTGTCGGCGAAATCCTCGGCATCACCAATCAGTTCCAGGGCGTAGACCAAATCACCCTCAATGACGACGGTGGGTTTGAAGTGCTGGAGCGCGTAGAAGGCGGCAAGCACCAGGTCTCGGTCTGCGCCGGGCCTCCTGCGGTCCTCGGCTGGGCCACCGGCAACCTGCCCGAACCGCGCAACAATCCCCAAACCGGAATGGCCAACATGCGCACCATCATGCCCGCACTGCAAAAAGCGAAAACCGCAAAGCTCGAAGCCAACGGTCTGCGCTACCTCTCAGCCAGCCTGCCTAAACAGCAGCGCACCACCCGCGTAGTAAAAGACCTAAGCCCTGACGAAATCGCAGCCGAGCTGGCCGCGTGGATTGAAACAGAATGATTTGTATCAGGGCACGACTTCAGTCGTGCCGAACGACGCTCAGTTCAGAAGAAGGGCTTTAGCCCCTGGGGAAGCAGACAGAAATATGGAATCAATTCTCGTACTCACCCACGCAGACGACTCCGGCTCCGCTCTAACCAAAGCGTCTCTGGAAGCGGTCACAGCCGGCAAGCAGTTGGCCGCCAGCCTGAACGCTCCTCTCACCATCGGCATCGTCGCCGCCGACCCCACCCCCGCGGCCGCTTCCCTAGCACCCACCGGCGCGCGTCTGTTAGCCGTCTCCGGCGAACCCTTCGCCCAGCCGCGCTACGCCACCGACGCAGCCGCCTGCGAAGCCCTCTGCCGCGCCGCAAATGCCACCATCGTGCTAGCCCCAGGCACCTCGCGCTTCACAAGGGTCGCGGCGGGAGTAGCCCACCGTCTCGGCGGCTTTCTCGACACCCACATCACCAATCTCAATTCGCTGGGTGCCCCAGGTCTCGATTCTGAGACCTGGGAAACCAACAATCTCCAGGGTGCCCCCGGTCCCTCGCCTTTGGGGACCGGGGAAGATAGTCCAGAGGGTGCCCCCGGTCCCTCGCCTTTGGGGACCGGGGATCACAGCCTCCAAGCCACCCGCTGGTTCTACCGCCAGCGCATCGAAGCCGTCCTAACCCGCGCGACCCGCCCCTGGTTCCTGCTCCTCGACCCCGGCACAAACGCCCCCTACGCCGGGGAGTCCGGCCAGGCGCAACCCGAGCAAATCCAAGTCCAACTCCCCGCAATTCGAACCACCGTCACCGGCCTCCGCGCACCCTCGCAAACAGCCCAAACCATCCGTCCCGAGGCCAAACTCCTGTTAGTAGCCGGCGCAGGCTGGACCAAGAAGCAGCTCGACGGCCAGACCCACCCCACCGAAGCCGGCGATCTGATTCTCAACTTCCTTCGCCTCACCAACGCGTCCCTCGGCAGCAGCAAATCGTTAGTCGACCAGGGCACCGACAACCAGCCGGTGCTTCCCTTCCTGACCCATCTCAACCAGATCGGCCAAACCGGCGCAACGCCGCGCCACTTGAAGGGCCTTTCAACCTGCTGCCACGGCGAAGAACCGCACGTCGTAGGCTGGCGCTTCATCACTGAGCGCCGCGCCGTCTCGCTCGACCCAAACTGCGGCTGGACACGCGGCAAAGCCGACGTAGTCTACATCGCCGACGCCTTCCAGGTCATCGCCAAACTCAACGCTCTGCTTGAGGCGAATCATGCGTAGACTTCTGCGCACCTTCCTCCCGGCGAGTAGGTCTTGGCGGCAAGCACGTCGATTCGATGGACATCGGAAGGCTTCAATTTGTGGGATTGGCTTCTAACACTCGGCGAGAGATATATATGGGATTCGTCCGCCTCAGATGAGGCCGATGGGTCGGCCATTCGCTCACTTGCTCGTAGATTCCAAACAAAAAATAGCCTCGCTCTTGCAGGAACCCGTCGAGATCCGCAAAACCAATATGCCACTTGTTTTCGATATTCATTCCTGCTTCGACTTCAATCACGTCGACGCATTGCCTGGCGAGCAGGCGCACAGTCCCCTTGAGCACTTCAAGGTCGTGACCTTCGGTGTCGATCTTCAGAAAATCGATGCGATCAATTCCGCGATCTGCGCAGAAACCGTCCACCGTTTCCGTCCCCACATCTTCAAGGCCGGTTGCCGGCGCCGCTTCGCCTGGGGAGGAAGGCTTCGCCAGATACCGCATATCTGGCCTTTCGTCCAGAACCATCTTCCCTGTGCCTTTGGTCGAGGACATAGCGAGCCGGAAGCACGAAACTCGATCGTTTGCGTGAAAGGCGCTTTGTAGTTGCCGAAACGTGTCTTCAGCCGGCTCGAAGCAGTATATGGTGCTATCCGGAAACCGGCGGAGGAAGCTTTCTGCCGACTGGCCAGTATTTGCTCCGACATCGAAAATAGTTTGCACACGCAATTTCGGCAGATCGTTGACCAGATCGTCGTATGGATCGATTCCGCGAGGCTGGACCCGGAATACCTTGATCTTTGTTCCGGTCAGCTTCTCGACCAGACGTCTGATCACGCCTTTGTAACCCACACCAATCCCTCTTGTTCAAGGTTCGATCATGCAGCCGGACGAACGAATACAGTTTGTATCGCTTCAGTGTACCACCGAGTTCCGTCACAATTGCCCGCGACATGGACACCACGGAACGCGGCCCATGCTCCATCCTTGCGACCTTTTTCCTGAAGCCAGGCTATGAATGCAAGACTTCTTAAGGGCCGTCTCAACAAGTAGACTCTCAAACCTTCAACAAATCCGGCAACGAAAGGCTCTCCATAATCGCCTCCATCGCCCCCTCGGAATCAGCAATCTTCGCCATCAGTTTCTCCTTCAGCGCATCCCGCTTCCCATAAAGCCGAAGCGGCTCCGGCGGACTATGCAGCAGCTCCTTCCCCACCAGCGCACGCACCACAAACGGCATATACGACGAATAGTCCCCCTGCATGCTCACCGTCTGCGTCGTATAAGTCTCCGGATTCACCTTGCCCCACGACACAGCCTCCCCCGGCGCGCACGACGACAAGCTCCCATCCGTCACCGGCGACGATACTATCTGCGCATCGTAGTCATACCCTCTGATGTTCTCCAGAAAAAATATCTGCGAAAGCGCCGGCTCCGGCTGCAATGAGTAATTCTTCGGCACCCCGCCCCCCAGAATCAAAATCGCCATCGATTGCTGTTCGGACTCAAACAATCCCCAGTGATGGTACGCGCAGCTTTCAAACACGTCTTCGTGAAGATCGTAATCGAACCCATACTGGATCTTCCCCAGCCGCGCCAGCATCCACAGCTTCACGGAGTTCAGAAACACGCTGCCATCGGCGGGCGCTCCAATAAACACCGGCAATTCCATATCGGCACAGGTGCTCATCAATCCCGGCGCAATCCCCAGCGCTCTCTCCCGCTCGCCATATTGTTTACCCAGCAAATAATTGCGCTCCGTCGTCGTCATTTTCTTCTGGAACTCGGGCCTTTGAAGTATCCCCGTCACCACCGCGTCCTGGTCGAACAGCACCTGTTCTTCAAATCCGGTATCGGTAACGCGAATAATCCCGTTCTCGCGAAGCTCGGCATCGTCGCCAAACAGCGCCACCTCCCGTATCGGCCGCTCAACCGTCTTCCGCAAACAGTCGTGTCCATCGTGGTAGCAAATCGCGTCAGTCACCGTAATATAAGCCGTGTTGGCCGCCTTCAGCAGCGGAATCAGCCACGCCCGGTGCTGATCCGACACCGTGATCGGCCCTGCGCACGCCACCACCAGTGGAATCCGCTTCTCGATCACCTGCCTCAACGCCTCATACACGCGCCGCAGATAAGCCCCGCCGAAAGCCGGAAGCGATGCTGAAAACACCTCACCCAAATCCGCGCATTCCGTAACCGGCTTGCCAGTCACCGCCCTGCCCATCAACCCGCTCTTCCCCAAACACTCGCTCATTTGAATTGCCTCACATCCAGTTAACGTCAGTTCCCAGCTTCCCGCAACAAGCCCACCGAGACGCCCACAAAAAAGGCGCCCTCAAACTTGAAAATTCACAATAGAAAAGACAGCGCTGTAGTCGATAGGTGGGAGCAAACTCTAATTTGCACTAAGCGTCCTGCATCAGGGCACGACTAAACAGGCTGCGGAAAGACCCTCCTCCAGTGCATCTTGCGAAGGCTTTGTATCAGGGCACGACTTCAATCGTGCCGAAGACGCCACTGAATGAGCGTAGGCTTCAGCCCCTGCGGCCCATTTAATTTGCAATATAGCCTTGGCTACGGCGCCAGCGGCGTGAACTGCAACCAAGCCACCCCATACCCCGGCAGCGTCACAGTCATCCGTGTCCCCGGCGTCACGCTAACCGGCGTCGGAGCGCTGGCAACACTCGTTGCCGCGTCAATCGTCAGCAGGCTGGCCGAACCAAAGGACCCCTGGCCCAGCCCCGAAGCATCCACAATCACCGTGCGTGGCAAGCCGCTCCCGTTGTTGTCCTCGGGCGTTGCCACCGCCCGATCCACAATCATCACCGTTACAACGCCCGCGGAGTTCTCAGTCGCCAGCGTCTCTACCGTCGAGGTATCCGTCGCCGTCAACGTAAGTATCTTCGGGCCCGGCGCCGTTGGTGTTGAGGGATAGAGAGAAGCCAGCGTCTGATCCACCCAGTAACTCAAATACCTATTCCCGCTCGTATCCACCTCGCCATATTGCTGATCCCCGTCATAGGCCCAGTGATACAAAGCCTGATTCCCAACCTTGCCCAGTTGCGAAAACACATACGGCCGCCACGCCGCAAAAAACGCGCTCGTCCCTCGATGGTCGTCCACAAACACCTGGTTGGGGTTGCAGGTGCTCATTCCGTTCGAAGCCGAATAGTCGGCATTCACATTGTTTTCCGTAACCCACACCGGAATATTTCCGAGATCAGGCCGCGTTTGTATCTCCTTGTAGAAATAACTGACATTCGCCGCAAACTGCGGAATAGTATTCATCAGCGTCTGATCCGTGTCCGATTGGTTGCAGGTGCTATAAAAATGCGTGGACAAAAGATTCACCTGCGTATTCACTCCGCCTGCATTTGCGGGCGAAACAAAGGAAGGCAGGTAAGTCATAGGATCGCCGCCGTCGCCCGTGCCCAGCCCGTAGTCAGAGTATTCAATCGCCGATAACTTGATGGTTGGATCGACAGCTAACATCGCTGGCACCACAGTGTTATAAATCGTCACATACTGCGCGGCCGTAATTCCGTTCCCGTTCGGTTCGTTGAAGATACCCCAATAAGTAATTGGATAACTGCTCGGGGATTGAAAGTGCACCCCGCCCCAGTCGAATCCGCCTTTGTTGTAATAGCGCACCAGGTTCGCCGCATAAGCCGCAAAATCCTTCACATGGTGCGTAACATCCAATTGCCCATTGCTGAAACACATCCACGCCGGGGCCGTGGCAATCTGAAACTCCGGGCTATGATCGGCCGAGGCAAGAATCGGCTGCACTGTCTGGTCCAGAATCGTAAAATCCCAGTCGCTTGCCGTCCCTGTATTGGTAGACATGGCCACGCCCTGCGACACCGATTGCATCCGTATATGCTGCGAGCCCAGCGCATTCATGGTGGTCTCGCGCGCAGTCGCGCCGGTTCCAAAAAAGTCGCCGTCCCACTCCGCCACCTGGAACGACGTCGACATGAATTCCTCCAGCACTCCATTCACGCCCAGCGACGTATCCGTTGTGTTTCCCACCTTCGCCACCACGGCAGACACCAGCGTAAAACTCTGCGACGCGGTCTGCCCCGCCAGACTCACTTCAACCTCGGGTGTATAGCTTCCGGCCGCGGCCGATGTGCTGCCGGTGAAAGTCAGCATCCCCGATGACCCGCCGTTCGATGCCGCAAACTGCTCGGTAACACCCGTCGGCAACCCGGTCACGGTAACAGTTGCCGTGCCGCTCGGCCCTGAAATTGTTACCGGCAGGTTAGCCGCCGCTCCATCCTGCGGCACCACCACGCTGGTGGCGCCCACGGCTAGAAGAAGCGGCACAGGTGGCGTAGTAGTGCCGCCGCAACCAGCCAGCGCGATTCCAACCAATAAAGCAGAGCTGCCCAGAATCGGGCGAAGTGATCCACGTGCGACGCTCATGATGAGGCCCCCACAAAAGCGAACCACCAATTAGATCACGCAGGCCAACCCAACGTCCAAGCACACATCAGTCCTGCACTGCCTGGCAGGCTGCCGGAAGACTCATCCGGGCGGTAGGCCGGGGATTTATCCCCGGCATGAGGCCAATCAAATCGACGTGGGCTTTAGCCCCTGAGGTGCACTCTTCAGGCTCTTTACCCGTAACAAGGCCTTTTTTCGCAAGCTGTCTAATTCCGCGGGATCACAACAAACGGCCCCGCCGCATCGCTTCCATCGCTCGCAAACGCCGCCTGCCCCAACCCCGGCAACACAACATCCCACGTCGGCCCCGCCAAATCCGGCATCGGCGTAGCCTGGAACAACTTCTTGCACTGCTTCGCCGTCCATCGCGCCCAGGCCTTCGACTTCTTCCGCCGCGCGCTGTCTGTCGAGATACCCGTACCTGCATACATCTGTCTATATAACTTCGATAGAAACATGAAAGCTATCCTCGACCGCAAATTAGGCGTGCAAGCCGAACGCTCCCAAATCGCTCCCCATGTATAAAACTTATCCCAAACCTTCTGCGTCCGCTCCCGAATTTCATCCGAACTCATCGTAGGATGCGGAGTAAACATCTTGGGCCGCACCTCGGTGGGAATCATCCAGTAGCGAGTGATGGGCACATCGCCGACCATGGTGGGCTCCTTCGCCTGTTCCTTCTCCCATTTCCCAAAATCCACCGTGCCCGGAAACGGCGTCATCATCACAAACTGTGCAAATGTCACGCCTGCTTTCAGCGCCATCGCCACTGTCGCGTCAAAGGTGGCGGGCTTGTCTGAAGGCAGCCCGAAGATGAACGAGCCCAGAACATGCACCCCATGCTCCCGGAACGTCTGCAGGCGCTTCGCCAGCGCGTCGCCGCTGCAGTTCCAGTCCTTGAACACCGCCTTCAATCCCTCCGGCGTAACCGCCTCCACGCCCACCAGCGCGCCCTTGATGTTTGCCTTCCGCATCGCATCCAGATAGTCGCCGTCCTCGCCCGCCTCCATCGTAATCTGCGTAAAGAACACCATGTCCTTGGGCAGCTTGGCCAGTTCTTCCATCAGTTGATATCGTTCGCTGCGAATCGTCGTCAGCTCTTCCAGTTTGGCAAGGTTGTTCTGCTCTTTTGCCAGCCGCAAATCCGTAAGTGTTACCGGATAGAAGTTATCGTCCGCCAATGCGATATACCTGAAACCAAGCCGCCGCAGAGTTACTATCTCGTCCACCACACTTTGAAACTTCCGCTGCCGCGGCTTCTGCCCATCCGTCCGCCACACGCTGCAAAACGAGCAGTGCTTCGGGCATCCGCGAATGGTCTGCACCGAGGCCCACATATATTTGTCGGGCCGCATCAGGTCCCAGCGCGCGGCGAGGAATTCGCCGCCTTCGATGCGGCCGCCTTCGTATATGCGCTGCGGCGTGCCAGCAAGAAAGTCGTTGACGCAACGACCCCAGGCTACGTCGCCATCGCCCTTGACGACAGCATGGCCCTGGCCGACTTCGAGCGTTTCTTCGGGATACAGGGTGGCATGGATACCGCCGTAGACCACCCAGGCGCCTCGCGCGCGCGCCATGCGGCCCACGGCGTATCCGCGCAGCGCGTTGCCGGTGTGGACGCTGATGCCGACGATGTCTCCGGGATGGATGCTTTCGGGGACGATCTGTTCGAGCGACTCATCGACCAGAATGGGGTCGCCCACGATGCGCGGAGTCGCGGCGGCGAGCACGAAGAGCCAACGAGGAGTTATAACCGCGGTGCCAAAGGAGTTGTCGCTGGGATTAACCAGATGAACGCTCATCGAAATCCAACCTTTCCTCGTACGAGTACGGTGGCTTCAGTGAGCATGGTCGGCGGCGGCGATCGCGCGCGAAATGGCTTCGCAGGAGAATCGGGGCGGCGCGGGCATTCCCGCCGGAGTTGTGTCGACTATCATACAGAGAAACGGCGACTGGTGTGTCAACGCGGAGATTCCGCAGGACCAATCCCGCTATTCAGCTCAAAATGGGCGGGTTCGCCCTGGACGTGCTCGACACGGCATACTAGGAAGTGCGGCGTAAAACCGCAAACTCTTGCGACGGTACTCCTTCGATGCTCCCAGGCGCACGCCGCTACAAATACCTTGACGCGCTGACCACGATGTTTGTGGTCGTCCTGCTGGTGTCGAATCTGGTGGCGCAGAAGATCTGCGTGATCGGGCCGCTGGTCGTCAGCGGCGCGGTGCTGCTGTTTCCCATCACCTATATTTTCGGCGATGTGTTCACCGAGGTGTACGGCTTCTCCGCGTCGCGCCGCGCCATCTGGCTGGGCACCTTCGGCACAGCGCTGCTCTACCTGATGGGCGAGATAG
>CAYWMR010000071.1:0-15258 GCA_964458965.1 uncultured Occallatibacter sp.
CATGTCCCGAATTTGATTGCCTGCGCGCCCAGCGACATGGTGGTGACGTTTTGCAACTCGATGTGCGTGCTGTGGTCGGAAGACTTGCCGCCGCTGCTGCCGCCGCCAGTGAAGTAGCCTGGCACGGAGATGGTCGGCGTGATATTGACCGGCGTCGTGACGGTGGGCGCCAGGCGGTACTGAATGCGAGTCTCATTCACAATGTGATCGTTGATGATCTGCGAATCGGACAGTTGCGCCGATTGCTCAGTCGTACTGGAAGAAGAGGATTGGGTAGGCAGCGAGGTGGAGCCAATGCTTCCGCTTGACGATCCATTTTCATATTGGTAGCGCAGGGTGAGTGTATTCTTCTGTCCCAGTTGCAGATCGAGGCGCGGCGAAACCTCCACACGGTTGGCCGTGGTGTTCAGGGCGCCGGTGGTCGGCGCGGTGGGAATGGAATACATGCCAGTAACTGTGTCGAGCACCGGGACCTCAACTGAGTAGATGCTGGCATCCGGGCTGTTGCGGCCTTCCACGCTGAGGAAGAATGAGGCACTCTTGTTGAGTGATCCGCTGATGGTTCCGTTGTACTGAACGCTGTGATAGGCCGGCGGCGGAGCAAACGGGTTTTCGGTGTTGAAGGTGTTGTCGTTGCCCTGGACGAATCCGCGCCCGTGCAGTTGATCTGTGCCGGGCTTGGTGAGAATCTCAATGCGGCCGTACCCGATATGGTCGAACTCCGCTGAAAAAGGATTCTGATTGATGCGGATTTCGCGGATTGCCGATTTTGGAGGAAGTGTGCCGCCGGTAAAGCCGTCGATGTAGATCTGTCCGCCGTTGGGGCCCGCCGAAGGGCCCGCCAGGGCAGTCAACTCATTTGACAATTCATCGGGATCATCCGACAAAGCTTCGAGGTCTTTACCCTTGAGCACAATCGCGCTGGCGTTTCCGCTGGCTTCGACGTTTACGGTGGGCGTATCTTCGGTGACGGTGACGCTCTGCTGCTCCACCTGGATTGCCATCGTAACGTCTACGCGCTTCGACTGCCCGGCCGCCAGCGCAATCGCCGGCATTTTGAAGGGCGCAAATCCTGGGAAGCTGGCACGGACGATGTAGCTGCCTGCCGCGAGGCCGGTTACCGCATAGGCACCGGACGAGTCCGCGGTCGTTTCCTTTACGGGCGCTCCGGAAGCGGTGGTGACGGTGACGGTGGCACCGGGAATGAGAGCGCCGGTGGGGTCGGTAATGGTTCCGCGCAGAGTTGCGGTTGAGGCGTTTGTGGATGCGGAGCCTGTTGGCGCGGCCGGCGTTTGCACCGGTGGCGCAGCAGTTTGTGCTTGCGCCGAACCAAGGCACGCAATTGCCATTGCGGCAAGAATCAAATAAAGGCTAAAGCTATGCAATTTTGAGTACACTATTCCCTCGCTTGTTTCAACATCAGTTTGTGAATTCGTCTATTGGGCCGCTGCTTCCGCCGCGCCCGCCCCGGAATTCATGCTCCAGTTGTTGAGCAGACTCTGGCTTGCCGCGGGAGCCTCAAGAAGCGGCTCCACGCCAGCCACCAGCGTGATGGCTGTTACGTCTGTAGTCCCGTCGGTTGCAACCACCATCACCGCGTCGTCTTTTTTCAAGTCCGCCAACTGAATGGCAGGCGCACGGCTGAGCATTTGCTGCGGATCACCGCCGCCAGGTCCGCCGCGCCCGGCACCGGCCCATTGTCCATTGCCTCCGGCAGGCCCGCCGCCCGCGGCCGGTGGGGCACCGCCTGCAGCTGGTGGTGCGCCGCCCGCCGCCTGCCTGTTCCCATTCCATCCTGCGCCAGCCCCGCTGCCTGATCCTGCGCCAGCCCCGCCGCCATAGCCCCCGGCAGATCCACTGCCAGCTGCGCCGGCTCCGCCTTTCAACCGCGCCGCCAGGATTCGCGCCATCATGTCAGGCAAACGCCGCATCTGAACATCGGACGTAATGTGCACGGTGACTTGCTTCTTGGTTACCAGATCCTTGACCACGAGCGTCGAAGCGGTCACATCCGTGGAGATTACAGTTCCGGAAAGGTTGCGGAAGGTGCCTGAGATCACCTCTTCGGCATCGATGGAAGTGCCGTCTGCGTTTTTTTCGCCGCGCGCGCGCAACTGGTCGCCGGCCTTTATGGCATTGATTGGCGCCGCTACCGCCGCGTCATAGCTGACTGAAGCGGGTGCGTACCGCTTGACAATGGTGGCCTTGGCCGTACCCTGGGCAATGTGAACCGTGATGGTCTTGGCCGTGGCACCCGCGCCGCTGGTAAGCACAACGACGCCGCTCGCGGTGTCGACGCTCTTCACCAATCCGCCCACGCCCCGCAACTGCCAGTCCTCGCGATCCTTCTGCTGCTTGGCCGCTACGTCTTCCTGCTTGATGGCTATGACTCGAAGAGCTTGAGCCGTGGGGCCTGAGGCGTCCGGATCCAGCTTAACCAGCACACGGTCACCATTGGCCAGCTCGCTGAACTGGATGGGGACCGCGGCGCTCAGATTTGTTTGTCCGGGAGCGATGCGGAGGATTGCCGCCGTTGATGGAACATCCACCTGGCGAGGGTCGCCCGTATCTGGCTTGACGGTCAGCGTGGTGCCGGCGATGGCAGTGATGGTGCCCCTGAAATTCGAAGGCGTCTGTGCGCGGACCGTCAGAGCCCCGGTTAAAACCGCGACCGCGAGCGCGGCTAAAATCGCCACTTGCGCCATCGATCCGAAAACTCGATTTCTTATCTTGCTCTTCATAAGCCGTTTCTCCACGGAATTTGTCCTGGCGATTTCCGAGGCGGGAAAGTTATTGCCATTTTTGTAGACGAAGCAAGCGAGCAAAAGGTTGAGCGGCCCACTTTGGGATCTGCCGAGCGAACACAAATAGTAATAAGACAGGCGCAAGGGGTTGATGATCAACCAGTTGCGAAAAGCTGGGAGGCAAAGGCGGAGGGTATAAGGATTCTGGCGGTTGAGGGCGTCAGTTCACCAGTTCGGCAGTCTCAAGAAAGGAATAGCTTCCCGAAGGCGAAGGAACCACATTTGTGAGGCGGCGATTGTGGACCACGATCGTATTGGGGTACCAGAGATTGATGGCGGGCAAATCGCGGGCGAGGATATGCTGCGCTTCGACGTAGTCCGCACGCCGTCTGACAAGGTCGGGGCTCTGGGCGGCGTCGTCGAGCAAGGCGTCGAGCTGCGGATTGGAATAGTGGCTGCGGTTGGCGCCCTGGGGAGAAAAGCTCGCGGTGGAAAAGACAAAGGTGAAAATGTCCGGCTGTTCGTTACCGCCGATCCAGCGCAGCGAGTAGATTTGAAACGCGCCGCGCCGGACGTCGGAGAGAAATGTGGCCGTCTCATAGCTGCGAATGTCCAGCGCAATTCCCACCCTGCCTAATTGTTGTTGCAGGACGGCGGCAAGCAGGCGGGTCTCCTCCAGGGTGCTGGTTTTCATGGTCAGGTGGAGTCGCACGCCGTCGCTCCCGGGCGCATATCCGGCCTGGTCCAATAGCTTGGCCGCCCTGGCTGGATCGAAGTCGTAGCGCGGTCCATCGCCGCTGAATGCCCAGTGGCTTGCCGGCAGCAGGCTCAATGCAGGCCGCGCGTGGCCGCCGAGCAGTGTCTTCATCACCAATTGCATATCGATGGCGCAGCTAATTGCCTGACGGACCCGCGCATCTTTGAGCAGCGGATCTCGCAGGTTGAAGCCCAGATACTGAATTTCTGTGCCGCCGGTCTCGTTGATTTGCAAGTTTGGCCGCGTGGCCAACACCGCAAGCGAGTCCATGGGAAGGGAATTGACCGCCACGTCGGCCGAACCTTTTTCCAGTTCAAGCGACTCGGTAATGGCATCGGGCACCACGGCGAAGCGCACGCGCTGGCGGCTGGGAAGGTGAGCCCAGCTAAGCGGATTGCGTTCCACCACCACGTCCTGGTCGATCTGCTGGCTGACAAAGCGGAACGGACCGGTCCCCACCGGATGCTGCCAGAAGTCTTTCCCGCTGCCGTCGGGGACGATGCCGATTGCTCCCGTGGAGAGGTTTCTGAGCAGAAAATTGTCGGCGTGTTTCAAGTGAAGAATTACGGTTTGCTGGTCGGGTGCTTCCATGGAGTTCACTGAGGCATAGGAGGCGGCCTTGGGCGAGATGACCGAGCCTGAGCGCATGGAGTCAATGGTCCATAGGACATCGCGCGCGGTCAGCGGTCTTCCGTCGTGAAACTTGACGCCGCCGCGCAGATGAAATACGAGAGTCAGCGGATCCGGCTGCTCCCAGCGCTCAGCCAGCGCCGGTGTGAATTGAAAGCTGGCATCGTGCGCCACCAGTCCATCGAACAGGAGCGCGTCAATGCGCTGCGACTGAGCATCGGCGCCGATGCGCGGATCGAGGTTGGCGGGGCTGCTCTCAATGAGAAACACGACAGTGTGCGGGTCTCTGGGCGCCGAATGACAGCCCGCAATCGCTAACAGGCAAGCCAGCGCAAGCAACCTGGCAGGTTGCGGAATAAGGCGGAACTTGGTCGAGACGGCCGATACGCACACCGCAGGGGCTAAAGCCCGGCCTTTGTTCCTTGGTGTTTGCGGCACGACTGAAGTCGTGCCCTGACACAAGGCTTTCGCAAATTGGGCTGTAAGAGAGTTTTTCCGCGGCCTGCTAGGCATAGGTCACCTGGCCAAGAATCACCGGCCGCGTGGCTCCTGTAGCTGCAGGCACATTCCCGGTTCGATGATGCCAGGTTTGCCAGGCCAGCAACGCAAATGCCGCAGCTTCCTTAGCCTCCGCCGGCAGGCCGAATTCCTCGCTGGCTGCCAACTCGCAGCCCAGCGGCGCGAGCCTCTGCTCCAGCATGGCCATCAGCGTGGGGTTCCGCGCCCCGCCGCCAGAGACAATGTAGTCCGCGCCACCCTTCATCTTTGCCCGCACAAACCGCTTGTAACTCTGGGCAATGGATTCCGCCGTGAACGCCGTGGCCGTAGCCAGCGCATCCGTATGCGTGGAGTTATGGTGTCGGCAAGCGGCCAGAAACTTCGACGCATACTCCCGGCCAAACTGCTCCCGCCCCGCTGTGCGCGGAGGTTTGAGCTGAAAGTATGGATTCCGCATAGCCCAAGCCAGCACAGCTTGCAGCACGTTTCCCTGCGCTGCAAGAGCCCCATTTTTGTCGAAAGGCTTTCCAAACAGTTCCTGTGCCAGCCAGTCCATTACCATGTTTCCCGGGCCGGTATCGAATGCAATCACGCTCTCCGGTCCGGCCCCGGCGGGAATCGCGGTCAGGTTGGCAATGCCGCCGATATTCTGCAGCACCCGGGCGCGCGCCTGATTGGCAAACAGCACATAGTCCAGCAGTGGAACCAGGGGCGCGCCCTGGCCGCCGGCAACTATATCCGCTGGCCGAAAATTGGACACAACGGGAATCCTGAGCGCACCGGCAATCACCGCTGCTTCTCCGGCCTGCCATGTGCAGGCAAAACGCCTCCCCGCGTATAGCGCCGGGCGCGCCTGGTGGTAAAGCGTCTGCCCATGGCAGCCGATCAGGTCCAGCTTTTCAGGATGGCGCTCCAGGGTAGCGCTCACGGCTTCAGCATAAGCCAACCCCAGCCGCCAGTTGAGCCGCGCCAACTCAGCCGTCGAAGCCGAGTCCGCGTTCATCGCGGCGAGCACCGCGCGCCGCAGGGCCTTTGGGTATCGAAATCCCTCATGCGCCAGCAGCGTAAGAGTGGGCCTCAGCTTCCCCGGCGCAATCCGCACCAGCGCGACGTCGATTCCATCCGCGGACGTGCCGCTCATTACGCCGGCCACAGTCATAGCCATCGCTCTCATGCGGAAATCGTCTCCGTTTCCTGCGCGGCCTTCGCGGCTTCGGCAACTGTGTTGCTGAAGCTCAAAACGCTGGCCCGCAGCGCTTCGAATTGCTTCGCCGTAAGCTCCTTCGGAACTCCGCCGGGAAATAGCCTGGCGCGTGTCCGCGCAGTCTGCCCAGCGCGCGCCAGCAGCAATTTGCGGAACGCCGCGGATCGCTCGCCTTCGGCAATCAGCGCCTCAAAGGCGCGCAGAATCAGCTCCGGACTATGACAAATCTCCAGAATATCCATGCCCGCGCGAATCGCCGCTACAGCAGCTTTTTCGATGGGCATGAACTTCAGAATCCCGCCCATCTCCATATCGTCTGAGAAGATGAGGCCCCAATAACCAAGCCGCTTGCGCAGCATCGTGGTTATCCAATATGGAGACGCGCTTGCAGGCTGGTTCTTTCCGGGTGTCTCGGGGTAGGCCGCATGGTTGACCATAATCATTGGCAGCTCACTGCGCAATTCGCGGTATGGAGCCAGGTCTTTCTGCCATAGCTCCCGCTGGCTGCGCCGGATCACTGGAGTCTCCAGATGCGAATCGTCTACGCCGCCGCCAAGCCCTGGGAAATGCTTCCCGCACCCCACTACGCCTTGCGCAGCCAGGCCCGCCAAAAAGTTCCGCGCATAATCCACCACGCCCTCTGGCGTCGCTGCCGCGGCTCTGGTCCCCAGCACCCTGGCCGACTCCGGCAGGGCCAGGTCGACCACCGGCCCCAGCGTTGTGTTGAAGCCGAATGCCTTTACGCCACGCGCGATTAACTCGCCATGCTCGCGAATCAGGCTGAGCTTTCCAGTGTGCGTGGCTGCCAGCATGACTGCCTGTGCTGAAGGCATTGGCGCCAGCGCGTCCCGCAGCCGATCGACAACTCCTCCCTCCACGTCCACGCAGCGAAAACAGTGCGTCGCGCTCAAACCGCAGGATAACTTAGTTGCTTCGTCGAGCAGCGCGCGAGTCTGCCGCGGCCCCTCAATATTGCGCCGAAACAGGATAACTCCAGCCGGCCCAACAAGCTTGAGCCAGGCGCGTTCCAAGTTAGTAAGCTCGGTGCCTGAGAGCCCCACCACCAACAAGCTTCCCGCAGCCTGACGCAAAGTTGCCGTCACGTTTTCTCCTTTAACTCCTGTTGTAGCTCTTCGAGCAGATTGAGTGCTTGCAGCGGCGTCAGTGTGTTCACGTCCGTAGCTTCGATGCGGTCCACTATACGCTGCGAGAGCGGTGTAAAGATGGTCAATTGCATCGGCTCCGCTGTTTCTGCCTGGACGCCCTGCCTCTCCTGCTTTTCATGCTGCTTGAGCACCCGCTTGGCCCGCTCGATTACGGCTGGAGGCAGCCCGGCGAGCCGCGCTACTTCAATGCCATAACTTTTGCTTGCGGCTCCCGGCTCAATGGTATGCAGAAACACGATTCCGCCCGCGGCTTCTTTTACCCCGACGCGCAGGTTTCGCACTCTGGGCAGCTTCTCCGCCAGCATGGTCAGCTCATGGTAGTGCGTGGCAAACAGGGTGCGCGCCCCGGTCTCCGCATGCAGGTACTCCACTGTCGCCCAGGCCAGGCTCAGGCCGTCGAAGGTCGCCGTTCCGCGTCCCATCTCGTCGAGCAGTATCAGTGACCTTTTCGTGGCCGTGTTCAATATTGTCGCTGTCTCCGTCATCTCCACCATGAACGTGGACCGGCCCCGCGCCACGTTATCGCTGGCCCCGATGCGCGTATAAATGCGATCCACCAGTCCAAAGCGCAAACTTTGCGCCGGAACAAAGCATCCCATCTGCGCCATGAGAACGAGCATTGCCGCCTGCCGCAGATAAGTGCTTTTGCCGCCCATGTTAGGCCCGGTTATAAGTAACAAGCTTGGTCCGTCCCCGCCGGCGCTTAGATATAAGTCGTTGACAATAAATCGGCCCTCGCGCGTCTCCTCCATCCACTGCTCGATGACGGGATGGCGCGCTCCGACGGCTTCCAGCACCAGTTCTTCCTCAATATTCGGCCGCACATAATTCCGCAGCGCCGCCAAATGCGCAAAAGTCGCCAACAAATCCGCCTCGGCCACAACCGATGAACTGCGCCGGATACGCCCCGCCGCTTCGAGCACAGCGCTGCGCAACTGGGCAAATATGCGCTTTTCGATCTCGATGCAGCGGTCGTGCGCAGTTAGTATCTTCCGTTCCAGATCCTTTAACTCGGGCGTTGTAAATCGCTCTGCATTGACCAGTGTCTGCTTGCGCTCATAGTCGGCAGGCGCAAGGGCCATGTTAGCCCGAGTTATCTCTATGTAATATCCAAACACCGAGTTATAGCGCACCTTCAGCGAACCTATCCCGGTTCTGACTCGCTCCCGCTCCTCTATGGCCGCAATCGCCTGGCGTCCGGTGGTTGAAATGGCGCGCAACTCATCCAGTTCCGCATCGACCTGGGCGGCAATTGCGCCGCCATCCACCAGCGTCAGCGGAGGCTCTTCGACCAGCGTGTTCACGATCCGCGCGGTAACGCCGGTCAATGTATCGAGCCGGTTGGCCAAGTGACGCCATTGCACCGCCTGCATCGCTTCGAGCGCCAGCTTCAACCCAGGCAGCCTGGCCAGACTGGCGGCCAGCGCCCGCACATCGCGCGGACCTGCGGAATCGAGACTCAGACGGGCGAGCAGCCTTTCCAAATCCAGAATCCCGCCAAAGGCTCTTCGAATCTCCTCGCGCCCCATCAGATTTCCATGGGCTTCGGCTACCGCCTCGTAGCGGGCTTCCAACGCCTCCTGGTTCACCAGCGGCCGCAAAATGGTGGCCCGCAGCAGCCGCTTGCCCATGGGAGTCTGGCATGCATCGAGCGTGTGATAGAGCGTGACCCGTGCATCCTGTCCTGCAAATCCGGCAAAGAGCGGCTCCAACAGTTCGAGGTTGCGCACCGTCACCTGGTCGAGTTCGAGCGCCGTGGAGTGCGCCTCGAACTTGAGCGAATCAATGTGCAGCGCCTCATTCTTCTGCGTGGTACGCACATAATGGAGCACGGCTCCCGCCGCAATGGCCGCCGCCGGATGCTGGTCGAGCCCAAACCCTTCCAGCGAGCGCACATTGAGTTGACGCTCGACTAGAGGCAGGGCGAACTCCCGCGTCCAGACCCAATCCGGAACGCGCGTCCGCGCGGGAATTCGTTCGAGCTGGGCAGGCAACTGGGCACTCTCGGCGAGCAGAACCTCGCTCGACCCCGACATGAGAATTGAGTCTGCGGCCAACTGAGAAGCCGCAGCGCCGGTAAACTCCGCCGTCCTGAATTCGCCGGTCGAAACGTCGAGCAGCGCGACCGCGCATAGCGGCTCTTTCGCCGTCGCCGGCTCATAGAGCGCCGCCAAGAAATTGTTCTGTTCCTGTCCCAGGGCGTTATCGAGGGCTGTACCCGGTGTGAGGACTCGAGTCACTTCGCGGCGGACAATTTTCTTGGTGAGTTTGGGATCTTCCATCTGATCGCAGATGGCGATGCGATAGCCCTTGCGCAACAGGCGTGTGAGGTACTGCTCCACCGCGTGATAAGGAACGCCGCACATGGGCTGGGAGCGCTCCCGGTCGCGCGCCGTGAGGGTCAGCTGCAACTCCCGGCTCACAGTCACCGCATCGTCGTAAAACAGCTCGTAAAAGTCGCCCATCCGGAAGAACAGAAGGGCATCGGGATTCTCGCGTTTGGCCGCTGTCCATTGGCGCATGAACGGGGTCAGTTCCGAGGCGGACTTGTCAGTGGGTTGGATAGGCGGAGTCAATTCAAGCGGCGGCTCGTCGGGGGCGGGGAGCTGGGGCCGAGGCTCCGCTTCGGGATGTTTGTCTTCCCTGATCACGTTGGCTTTAAGATTATCGTGCTTTGGCGGGGGGCTGAGAGATGAGTGAGACAAACCCAGGCACAGTCTTGCGATGAATCGACATGAGGCGTTCCCAGCCGCCATGTTGCGCTACCTGTTCCTCGATCTTGTCCACGACCACATGCGGATCCAGATGGAATTGGTGGATCAGGAACTCGTCTGGACTCTGCGCCTCCACATTCCAGAGCGCAAGCGAGTCCACAGGAAAGTCTTTCAAGTTGAAGGTAACGATTGTCTGCGCACCGCAACGCACCGCTGCAGCCAGTACATGCCGATCTTTAGGATGGTTGCTCATCGAAGGAATCAATTCTTCGTACCCTTCAACCCAAGCATCCGCGAAGTGCGTCTCCAACTCGCTAACCAGATGCGCTGTTTGTACCGGAGTAAGGCCAAGCCTGGCCTCCAGAGCGCGCTGGGTTTCGAGCATGATCTGTCGCGACCAGCGCGGGAGGTAGAGATGAGGAGGCTCCGCCAGCCGCAGCAGCGTATCCCGGAGCGCGGCGTTCACCAGAACAGACGCATCGAGCACGACTTGGTAGCCGGAGGTCATTCTTCAGGCAAGAGGACTTTATCGTATAGCCCCGCCTGTTCGGCCTCCTGCGCGATCCTGTCCAGAGCTTCGTGGCGGCCCCGATCCCGCTGCTGCTTATATGCCATCAGGTCCTTGAGATAGACGCGGCGATGCGTCCCAGTGAGGTGAAACGGCAGCGCTCCCGCTTCGAGCAGCTTTACAAAGAAAGGCCGGGAGACGCCAAGGAGCGTTGCAGCTTGTTGCGTAGTGAGGTCCTGCATCACCGGAACAACCGAGATGGCTTTGCCGTCCTGCATGCCGTCAAGAATGCGAAGCAGCAAGTCGTAGACGGCGTCTGGGAGCTCGATCGCCGGTTCTCCACCTTTGCCGATGAGGCGCGCTTTCACGGGTCCACGCAGCAAGGCGTGCAGGGCTTGAACCTGCTGCTGCTGCGAGGCTGGAAGAGAAACGGGATCAATGGTGGACGCAGCCATAAGGGTTCTCCGGTAGGGTCGATCTTCTAAAAGAAGCATACGCAATAAACGAAATATCCGCAACACAATGCGTCAGTACCGGAAGCAAAACAGCGCTTCCGGCAATGGCCGGTCCGGTGTAGGATGGGTTCAACAACTCTCCGGAGGACGACATGGTGCGCAAGGCTCTGTTTGGAATTGCATTGGCAGTTATGCTCACGACAACTTTTCTTGGCCAGGGAAAGGCGGGTTACGTGGCCGGCAAGTTTCTCGGCGTGGACACCGAAGATCAGACGACGAAGAAAGAGACGATCCGCACGGCTGTGTTCACCGTCCAGGTTGGCGATCTGATTTACACCGCCCGCGGAGAAAAGGTTAAGCCCAAGACGGGCGACTTGGCCGAGGGACTGATTGTGAACGACCCTGTTCAGACCCTGATCGACGGGGAGAAGATCGTTCTTCTCAAGCCCGACGGCAAAGAACTGAGGTTGAAGATCATCAAGCGCGCACGGGCGCAATAGTCGTTTCTCATCGCCCCTGATTATTGCACTCGTGGATTCGATGCATGTGCCTTTCTGCTCAGCATTTCTCCTGCCGCTGAGCGACCCTGATGTTGTCTCGCGGGAAGCTGTTTCCCGGTGCGCCTTACCGCTGGCCAAACTGAGGCATCCGGACTCATGCGGTTCAGGAACGAATCAGGGGCAGATCAGGAGAATCGAATGAATCTCAAGAGCCTATATGGCGTTGTCGTCGGGTCGCTGGCCGCGCTTCTGCTTTCAGCGCCAATCCCGTCTCAGGAGCCTGTTCAAACCACTACCACGACACAGACTCCGCCGGTGAGCGAAACCACCCAGACCACCGAGACCAAGACAAAGTACAAGCACCATCACACCAAGGTTGTGAAGGAAAAGACGACGACCCACACCACCGAGATCCCGCCAGGCACGCAGACCACGACCACCACGACCGCGCCTGCGCCGCCGCCTCAACAATAGTTCTGGTACCCAGCAGGGATCCGCAGGGTAGAATCTTCGAGGGCACTCGCCGGGCGCTGAGCGCGAAGGCTAATGCCCCACGGAGAATCTCGGAATGAAGACACGCCTGCCAGCTTTATCAATTCTGATCGCCCTTACACTTGCCACCGGCCAAGGGAATGCCCGCGCAGCCAGCGCCCCCAAGCCTGTCAGCGCGAAGAAGTTTGACGCTCTGGCGAGCGCCGCGCTCGAAGCCATGAAGAAGCGCGCCGCCGAACTCAACGTCACCGGCGTTGCGGTAATCTCCTACGCCCAGGGAGAGACCATCCAGGGCTGGACCTCGAAGATGGCGGTTGTAGGGCGGATGAAGGATGCTCCCTCTGCTACCGAGAAGGGGAACAATCTTCTCGGCATCGCCTACGCGAAGTCCGCCGAGATGGCCGACACGCTGCAGGACAGCGGAACCGCGAAGCGCCCGCCAATGACCGGCGAGTTCGGATGGCAAGGCGGCGTCTTCTTTCGAGGGAAAACCGGCTTTGTGATTGTCGCATTCAGCGGCGGCAAGTCCGAGGACGACGTGCAGGTTTCCCGCGCCGGCCTGGAACTGCTGAAGCCCGGTTTCTAATCTTGAAACTGACGGCTCTTCCCCAAGAGCCGGCGCACCGTCAATCTACGCCCAAAACCTGTTGCGGAGAGACAACTCTCTGCGTTTCAATGAACTCTAAACTTCTCAAGGAGGAAATATGTCCCACGGTAAGTTCCTTGTTCTATCAGTACTTGCGATCGCGCTGTTCTTTGGCTCATCTCCTGCGCCAGCCGCCCAGGTTGCCGTCGACATTGGAGTTGCGCCTGTGTGCCCATACGGGTACTTCGACTACGCCCCCTACGACTGCGCACCTTATGGCTACTACGGACCTGACTGGTTTGTCGGCGGAGTGTTTATCGGCGCCGGTCCGTGGTTCCACGGCCATGCTGGCTTCTACGGGCATGTGGACAACCGGTTTGACCCGCATCATGGCTACAGCGGACCGCTGCCAATGCGCGGCGCGGAACGGTTCAACCACTTCCAGGGCAACGAGGCACGCGACGGAAAAGGCAAAGTAGGCAACGCTGGCCATGACGCAGGCAACGAGCACCGTTTGCCAGGATACCGTGCCCCAGCTCGTCCGGGCCGCAAATAGAGCGCATCCGCTCCCGGATGAAATACCGATTTGATGGACTGGGCCCAATGCAGCGACGGCTGGTGGAACAGCCAGCCGCCGCTGACATGCGACCCGCGACCAGGGCAATTCCTCAGGAGTGGGAGCCGGGGCCGCTGGGCGACCCGCAATCTCTCCACAGCTTTTCCCAATTCCACATCGCGGCCATTACCTTCTTCGGCAACGGGAATCCCAGTTGATGGGCGAGCATGGAAATCTGCCCGCGATGGTGGGCCTCGTGAGCGACCATATAGCAAAGCATTTCCGGGCCGATCGGCCAGGGCTGGGCCCAGCCGTCTCTGAGGAACTTGACTACACGACCCTTGCCGCTGAGCGCTTCAGCGAGCATTTCTGAGCAGCGAGCGGCGCTCTCGGCTAATCCAGCGCGGGCCTGTTGGGGCGTGCAGCGGGTGCGGTTAAGCTGTGCTGGAAAGGTCAGATGAGGCGCCGTAAGCCTGACCCACTTGCAGCGGACATTGTGCATGTGCGTGAAGATGGCCGCGATGGTGCGGACGCTGCCGGGCGGTTTGGTATTCCATGCGGCGGGGTCAAGCTGTTGGATGAGAGTCTGGTTGATGCGATCGTTGGCGGCAAAGATCCGGGCTGCGGTCTCGCCGGATTGAGTGGCTGCCTTGTCTGGTTGCGCGGTCACGGCTCGCTGCTCCTTGACCCAAGGATACTTCCAGTCCGCCGTACGTGTGCAGGTTCTGAATCGCTCGCGAAGAAAGCCAAATTGAGACACACACATCAGTACCTGCATCTCCAACAACAATAAAGTGTTATGCGCGATTATCGAATCTATAAGCAGCTCCTGACCCGATCCGCGGTACAACTCGCATAGGTCTTTATGGCTCTAAGCGGGCAAGGAGATAACATGTCCCACGGTAAAGTTCTTGTGTTCTCAGTTCTTGCAGTTGCCTTGCTCAGCGTTCCATCGCTGGGGTCGGCTCAGGTTGCGGTCGAAGTTGGAGTGGCGCCGGAGTGCCCCTATGGGTATTTCGACTATGCACCCTACGATTGTTCCCCCTACGGGTACTACGGCCCCGACTGGTTTGTCGGCGGAGTGTTTCTGGGAGCCGGGCCATGGTTTCACGGCCGCGGCGGATTCTACGGCCACGTTGACAACCGCTATGACCCGCACAACGGATACAGGGGGCCGGTGCCTGAACGCGGAGCGGCGCAGTTCAACCACTTCCACGGGAATGAAGCGCGGGACGGGCACGGCAATGTTGGCAACGCTGGTCATGATGGCGGCGGCGAACACGCGTTACCCGGATATCGAGGCGGCGGCCATTCTGGGGGACATCGCCACTAGAGCTGCGGTCGTATAGATGGTTGTTTCCCAGGTCTCAGAAGCGAGACCTGGGGCACCCACCATTTTGGATGGAATTAAGAAGCCAAGTTTTTCTCATCGGCGCCCGCGCCAAGTTTTGCCTGAGCCTTGATCCTGCCGCTTAAGCCCTGCCTTTTGGTGATTTGCGTCACAGTATACTTAGTACTTACGCCTTAAGGTAAACAACGGTATGTATCTGCTTTGGCTAAGAGTTGCGGCTATTCTCTACGCGGCGGCATGCGTCGCAGTGTTCCCGGCCGTGCTCTATAACCTGCTGCGCTGGCGCAAAATCTGCGTACACCTGGCAGGATTGGCATTCTTCTTCCATTTTGTTTCCGCTGTCGAAATGTTGATCCAGGCGCATCGCTGGATGCCGGTCGGTATTCGGGAAGTCGAATCGCTGCTCGGCTTTGCGGTCGCCGGGCTGTTTTTTCTGGTGTTGTGGTTGTACGACGCAATCTCGTTTGGAATCTTCGCCTTGCCGGCCACTTTGTTCCTGATACTTATTCCCATGCTGGGGCAGGATCGCTACTATTTCGCCTCAGAGGGTGTCCGCAAAAGCTGGCTTCTGGCCCATATTGCCGCGCTGATCTTAGCCTATGCGGCGCTCTGTTTCAGCGTCCTGGCCTCGCTGCTTTATCTTCTCCAGGAACGCCGCATCAAGGGCAAGCGCAGGCCTGGCCAGGATTCCTGGTGGGCGCCGTTCGACTGGCTTCCACCTCTCGACACTCTGGAGCGAATCGCGCTTGCCACGCTGGAATTCGGCTTTCCCTGCATGACCGTTGGCCTGATCATCGGCTCCATTCTGCTGCAGGAAACGCCCCTGGGCGCATCCTATTTTCTCGATCCCAACATCATTGCCGCGTTCGTAGTTTGGGCAATTTACGTTGTTCTGCTCTGGGCTCGCCGCAGCTCGGGCCTGCGTGGCCGCAGGGCTGCTTACCTCTCCGGCACATTCTTTTTGGTGATGATGGCAGTGTGGGCGGCCAATCTGGTCAGCCGCGTACATGGGTTCGGTGCGAAATGACCCTCGCGCTCATTGGCGTCAATCACAAGACCGCGCCCATCGAGCTGCGCGAGCGAATCGCGATCTCGCG
>CAYWMR010000072.1:0-15168 GCA_964458965.1 uncultured Occallatibacter sp.
TTTGTGTTGCAATTGAGGGTTGGAGCGCGGCTAGACGGAATGGAACGGAATGATCGTCTGTCTAGAACCCAGCGCCGTGAAATGACTCGTATAGGAAGGTACTCGGAGCGATTGAATGCGAATTCTGGTCATTGAAAGAGGTCCCTTCGGAACATTGATCGATGCAGCGAAGCTCTGCGAGTATGTCGGTAGGGATCATTCGGTAACTTATCTTAGCTTTAATGCGTCGTTGTTCATGAATCAAGCCAGGGATGAGGTCTCTCATCCCTTCGTCAAACTAGTTAAGGTGCAGACGCACCCGAAGTTCATCGTACGGAGTTGGCGTTGGTTCCTGGCGTGTCTGCGAGAGGTCAGAGAAGACTACGATGTAGTTTGCGTTTACCACTTCCGTGGTTGCTCCCTCTTGCGCTGCGTCCGCCCCAGACGGCCAATGATTCTTGACATCCGATCCGGAGGTGTCAGTCCTTCGGCATTCAAGAGACGTGTTGCCAATATGACTATTCGGTTCGATGCCAAATTCTTCAGAAACGTGGCGATTATCTCGGATGGGCTAAGGAGACAATTGGGGGTCGCTGCCCGGAAGGCGCATATTCTGCCGCTTGGTGCTGACCAGTTCGAACTGCCCGCGAAAACCTTCAAGGACTTTCACTTGCTTTACCTTGGGAACTTTTATCGGGTTCGCAAGCTTGAGACAACTATTCGCGCCTTTGCGAGGCTATATCATGAGTGCGGAAGCAGCGTTGACATGACTTATACGATGGTTGGCGGTTCAGAAGGCCAGGAAGCTGCGTTCTTGCAGCAGGTCGCTTTCGACGCGGGCGTAAGCCATGTCATGCGGTTTCCGGGCTTTGTGCCGCACGAGCGCGTAGTTGATTTCCTTGCAACCTGCAACGCAGGTATGTCATACGTACCCATCACCGATTTCTTTGATCATCAACCGCCTACGAAAACCTTTGAGTATTTGATGGCCGGCATGCCAGTTCTCGCAACTGGGACGGTTGAGAACCGGAAGCTAATCACGGAGATCAACGGAATAGTCACGGGGGACAGCGAGGATGAAGTCTTCGCTGGGCTGCGGAGCCTGCTCGCGACAAGAGACCGCTTCGATTCCCAGGAGATTCATCGATCAATACAACAGTATTCCTGGGAGAACATAGTCCTCAAAAACTGTTTGCCTTACCTGAGGGAGATCGTACAGGACTCCAGAAGCCACACTTAACTGGGACGCTCAGGCTGAGCGTGAACTGATTCGAAACGAGATGCTAGAGTGCCCTTGGGCTCCTACATGGATGGCTTGGGTATACTGCTTGAAAGAGAAAAGGGTTGTGGAGATTATGGGAACGGTATCCTTGGTATTTCGCGACGTAGCTCGGAAATCTGCACGGCTATTTCTGCCGGGGCCGCTCTTTCGTGCCGTCGCAGAATGGTATAACAAACGTTGCTGCAAGCAGCACGTTCGCGCTGAAGACTACGAGCGCTTTGTTTCACTGCTCTATGGTGGCGTTACGACCCCCGACGGATCCGTTGTGCAGGTGAACATCGACCGGCTTCAGCATCCGCTTTACGCCCGCTCAGGAACCCCGGATGCGGTGGAAATAGTCCATTCTGTAATTCGCGAGGCGTATGGAAAGTACCTTCCTGAAGGTGAAGTGAAGTTTGTCGTTGATGCGGGAGCCTACATCGGAGACGCGACGGCTTGGTATTTGTCGAGGTTTCCCGCAAGCCGAGTCGTGGCGCTCGAGCCAAACCCGGAGAGTTTTGCAATGCTGCAGAGAAATTGCGCTGCTTATGGATCCCGCGCGCGGACGATAAACGGCGCCCTCTGGTTCCAGGATGGCAATCTGGATCTTGTTTTCGATCCCACTACCCCTACCGGTAATTCTGTTGCTCATCGCGAATCGAGTGGGAGCAACAGATGCGCGGCGTTTTCACTGCAGACGATTCTGGAAGAGTCCGGTGCCACCGAGATCGATATACTCAAGGTGGACATTGAGGGAGCTGAACTGGAACTCTTCAGCACAGATGCAGACCCGTGGCTAAGCCGAACTCGATATATCACCATGGAAATCCACTCAGATGAAGCTTATGCCGCAGTCCATGCGGCTACAAAGAGGCACGGTTTCATTGGCCGCCGCTATAGAGAACTCTTCATTTTCTTAAGAGCGTAGCCCAAGTGATGAGCACGGAACCCAAAATGGCCTTAGAGACCCAGTTAAACCGACCTGTCATGGGCCCGTGCGAGGAAGAGGAAAAACGCCTCCGTGTTCTCTTTTGCGTAAATTGGGCGGTTGATCGTCTCAGCGTGGCGGATTCCTCGCGCTTTAGCCCCGGTTACATAATTCCCGATCAGCCCTATTGGTTCTTCAAGCACATGCGCCATAACATCGACGTAGACGTTCTGGATTGCCGATCGTTCCTGGGCCTGGAGCGTATCGAACGACGTTGGTTGCACTGCTATCCTTCCAAAGGCCTGCTGGCCTGGGTTCGCTCCAGGCGCTATGACGTCATTCTGTCGCATGGCGGGCAGATGGGTCTGGTCATCGGTCTCCTTCAGTCGCTTTTTCCGAATGCTGCGCACCCGCCTCACGTAATGTTCGATGTCGGGTCGATCAGCGGCGGCGAAAAGGGAACGAGAAATCGCCTAGTCTACGCAGGTTGCAGGTTCGCAACACGTTCGCTTTCCGCCGCTATCTGCCATAGTTCGGGGCAACTTGGGTTTTACCGCACCAGGTATCCTGACGTGGCTAAGGTTGCGCACTTCATTCCCCTTGGGGTCGATACAGACGAGTTTCGACCTGAGTCATGCCCACAAGAGGATGAGATCATTTGTGTCGGATATTCGGAGCTAAGAATCGATCAATTGGTTCAAGCTTATGCGCACCTCGATACGAAGACGCGGCTCGTGATTCTGGGCGTACCGAGCGACCACAACATACAACACCCAGGAGTAGTCTGCGTTCCCCACGTCAACATCGACGAGATGAGGCGGCGCATAAGGAGAGCCAGGTATGTCGTTCTGCCGCTTCCGGATCTTGGTTTCTGCATTGGTCAGCAAAGGTTTTTGCAGTCGATGGCCATGGGAAAAGCCGTTCTCCTTCCTGGAATTCCAGCTGTTGTAGACTACATCAGGGACGGAGAGACAGGCTTCCTCTACGATGTAGACAGTGAACAGGATCTGGGAGACAAGTTGCGGACGCTTCTGTCCTCGGATGAATCCGTTCGGCGAGTAGGACGTGCCGCTCGGGCCGCAATCGAATCAGAGTTCTCGGAGGCGATTATGGCTGACAGAGTCGCTGGCCTCCTCCATAACATTGTTCGGAACAGTTCGACTCCATCTTCGGGGCGGTGAACGGGCATCGGAATCGCCGCTCGGCCTGCGTAAAGCGGCCATTTTTTGCTGATCTGCGCGCTCAAAACAATGGAGGAAATCATTGAAGCAAGGCCACCACGCAGGGCGTAATAGATTGAAGCGCATCGAGGCTACGCCCATCCTCGGAACAATATTCCTGGTACAGCTTGCCGGGCTCTATGTGATGGACTGGTGGTTTCACTTCGAGCCTGGCGACTACTCGATAAGATTTTGGCCTCGTATCATCCGCGCCGCATTTGTAATGCAAATTCTTGTTTACTCGGCGCTTCATGCTCGAAGAATAGCGAAACTTCGGGTCGCAAGAATTCAGTTCCTTTGGCTGGGCATCCTGACTGTTCGCTTCCTCTTTCATGGCAACTTCGACAGCGAAGTTGATATGTACATGATCAACTTTTCATATTGGGTGCTGGTGTTGTGGACCGCTTATTCCTTGGTCGTAGATGGAGATCTGACCGCCCGGCAGGTGACCATAGCCGGAGCCGTGATGACTCTTGTCGTTGTAACGAGGAACGCGCTATTCGGATTCGCGGGAATCTGGCTTGGCAATAAGGGCGACGGCTGGAATTATGCGGACATCGTTCTTAACTCCGCCTATCCATTGTTGTGGTTTACCCTCATGCAGACGGTGGATACCGATGTCCCGCTGACAGGCCCCATTGCTTTGCTGGGTATGGTGGCTATCGTGCTCACAATGAAGCGTGGAGCCTTCGTTGCACTTCTGCTTGCAGCGTTGGCATACGGCATGACCTACGCCTACATTAACCGCAAAGGTCGCGGGGTCCAACGGGTTGTCGCAGTTGCGGGAATCCTAGTCGTTGCGATTGGCGTATCAGTCTGGCTGCGCGGGGGTGAGATCGGTGCACGATGGTCGGAGGTCGACGATCCAAATAATCTGGGATCCGGGCGCGGGATATTCTGGCTGATCATTGCTCAGCACTGGCTCAGTGCCGACGTGATAACCAAATTCATTGGATTTGGGCCTCACTCGGTCTTTGAGATAACGGGAGACCAGTATCTTGCTGCAATTCCAGCACATAACGATTGGCTGAATATGCTCCATGAGTTCGGAATTGTCGGCGTGCTCGCATTCTGCGCGGTCTGTTGGGCGCTGGTCAAGAGCTTCTCACCCGTTTTGCGAAATTGCCCTAAGTTTGCGCCGCTTTTCTGCGCGGCATTGTCCGGAGCTCTGTGCATAACACTGTTCGACATATTCTCTTCTAATAGTGAGACATCATTCTTTTCTCTTCTCATTGCTGTTCCATTGGGTATGAGCGCGAGGGTTCGCCTTGGCCGCGTTCGACCATTCGTACCAGGCAAACCCGTTTTCAAAGGACAATATGTTCCGAGTCGGCGCGCCGCCGCGCAGGGGTCGGCATTATCGGAGAGTTGAATGCTTAGCTCGCGTTTGAATTGATGAAAGGCTGAGTTACTACTCGATGCAGTTGGAGCGCGAGTGTTGCGTTTGCGCCCCAATCGGCTGGAGCTGCTGAGGCGGGAGTGAAGGGGATTGGAGGGTACAACCTTCCGGATTCTCTAGAAAGATAACGAGCGCGAAAGCGTCCGGACGCTTTTTGTGCGACTATGATAATAGTGGCTAAGGGCCGTGAGTTCAAAATCGTAATTCGCTCGATGTTGAGCCCAATTCCGATTTCATCTCAATGGGTCTTGGTCCCTGGATCGCACCGCTCTTAACGCGTTCTTTGTGCTGATGACTCAAAGACTCCAAGGAAATTCGTTCGAGGATTAAGCATGCAGGGATTTGTCCGACATTTTATTATTCCGCTTGCGCGGAAGCACGATTGGAAGAATTTTTGCGAGATCGGGGCCAGCAAGGGTGTAAGCACGGATGAAATCCTGAAGCTGCCAATCACCTCGTATACGATCATCGACCCCTGCTTCGACGCGGATCTTGCTCTCAAATACGCTGACGACGTGCGGGTGTCAGTCTCAAAGAGCAATAGCCTTGATGCGCTCCCCAACGTTGCCACCAAATTTGACTGCATCCTTATCGATGGAGATCACAATTGGTATACGGTCTTCAATGAATTGCGCCTCATTCGAGAGCGGAGCCTGCTAAACGCGGGCGGTATGGTGTTTTTTCATGACGTTGGTTGGCCCTACGAACGCAGGGACATGTATTATCAGCCCGACACCATTCCGACAGAATTCCTACAGAGATATGAGCGCAAAGGCATCGTCAAGGGACAAGGCGCGCTGGCGGATCACGGGGGCAGCTACGCGGAAGTCTGCAACGCCGTTCACGAAGGTGGACCCCGAAACGGCGTATTGACGGCAATCGAAGATTTTATTGCAGAACATCCTACTGAGTACCAATTCTCCCGCGTCAAGCTTGGTTCTGGTTTGGGCATCCTTCAATATCGGCGTAAACTGTCTTCCGAAGACGCCTCGTTCTTTCTCCTTCGAATCAAGGCTGGTATTTATAGCCTTGCAGGTCGAGTCTCGGGAAAGTAATCGCCGGAGTATATATGAGGTTTTGAAGGGACAATGCAACTCAATCGCAGTGTTCTATTCGTCGGTGATGGCGGCAATCCGCCGATCCTCAAAAGGCTTCTTAATGACCGGCAGATTGAACTTCACGCCAAAGTGAAGCCCGCCTCAGTCAAGCTTTCAGTGCTCTCGAGGCATCTACAGTACCTACGGCTTGCTGCCTTTGCAGTCTTCTCCAGAAAGAAATTCGACGCGATCTTTATTTGGCAACAATATGTCGGCCTTTATTATTTCTTGATTTCAATCGTTTATCCATTCTATCCGAGACCGTGCTGTGTCTACTACATCATATTTCAAGCCAAGCCGCGGTCTCTTGTGTCCTGGGCTAAGCGATTCATGATGACCAGCATGATCCATTCGCGATTCGTTCAAAAGGCTATCTTCTTGAGTCATTGCGATGCGCTGTATCCGGACATCAGCGAGGAGAAGAGGGAACTTCGCAGCACCTACACGGAGAAATCGTCTTATATTGAGGGGCGATTGACCGAGGGGTTCATACCAATCGACAGCGATTACTTTTCAGGTGGCGTGAACAATAGGGATTATCCTTTCCTGAGGCTCTTGGCGGAAAGCATGGGTGACAAGAAGTTCAACGTAGCATGCTTACCTAAGGACATGGCCCGAATGTCTCCCATTCCGCAAAACGTACATGTCAACTGCAACGCTTATGGTGATGCCTTCGAAGAACTCATCCTGTCGACGAAGGCAGTCGTTCTTCCAATTGAAGATCCGAATGTCACGTCGGGCCAGATTGTATGTTTACGAGCGCTACAGGCTGCAAAGCCAGTATTCATCACGAGAAACAATTTTATTCTTGACTGGATGCCGGATTTTGCGTCTCTTCGATTTCTTGTTATGTATGACGAGTTGGACGAGCTAAGATCTTTGTTGAACGGGTTCAAAGATTCAGACCTGCAGCAACTGGGTTCGGAAGCCCGGGACTATTTTTTGAAACACTTCGATGAAGAGTCATTCTATCGCGGAATTGCGGATATCATCGAGGCGGAGTTGAATCGGCGACAATGAGAGTTTGGCTCTTCATGTCGTCTGTTGCAACGATTTCCGCGAAACGACGATGATCGGCGAGGCACACGAGGTTGATAAGGCCAGCTATGAATATCGTAATGGCCAATAACTACCTGAAGTTGCGCGGAGGCTCTGAGCGCGTGATGCTGGATGAAGCTTCATGGCTTCGCCGCAATGGTCATACTGTTACGCTGTTTGGGCGAATCGATTCAGATCAGAGACACGATATTCCATACGCTGAGCTCATGCCATCTCTCCCGGATTACGCGGCAGGGAGCGTATTCAAGAAGTTCGGAATTGCGAGAGATGTACTTTACAACCGCGAAACCGGAAGTCGATTCCGGTCGTTCTTGTCTTCAGTGCGTCCGGACATTGTTCACTGCCACAATATCTATGCTGGACTTACTACAGCCGTGGTGGATGAGTGTTACAAAGCAAGGATCCCCTGTGTGATTACGCTGCACGACTATAAGCTGGCATGCCCGTCGTATCGGATGCTGAGGGATGGCAAGCCCTGTTCTCTTTGCATAGGCGGTAAGTTTTATCATTGCGCCCTCACTCGCTGTCATAAATCGAGCATGGCTGTCTCTGCGGTATCCACCGTGGAAGCGTATTTCAATGAGATCTTTGGCAAGTATTTGAAAGCGGCACGTTTAATTGCCCCAAGCCGGTTTCTGTTGCAACAAATGATCGCCGCTGGAATCCCAGATGCCAAGCTCTTCCACATTCCGAATGGGATTGAGATCGGTGCGGTCAGTGAAGTGGCGCGCGAAGGTAACTACTGTCTATACATGGGCAGGATATCCGAAGAAAAGGGAATTCGAACACTTATCACTGCAATGAGTGGGAGCCCAATTCCTTTGCATATTGTGGGCGATGGGCCTTCGGTTCCCGAATTAAAGGCTTTTGCCAGCGCGAGTGGGCTGGAAAACGTCTATTTTGAGGGCCACAAATCTGGAAGCGATCTAGCCGAACTGCTGAGAGGGGCAGCATTTCTGGTGGTGCCATCGGAATGGTACGAGAATGCGTCAATGTCAGTATTGGAAGCGATGGCCCACGGGAAGCCTGTTATTGCGAGCAGAATCGGCGGCTTGCCGGAGCAGGTGGAGGATAGCGTCACCGGCGTGCTTTTTGAGCCAGGTAATGCAGAACAATTAAGGGAAGCGATAGGTGCTCTTGCATTAAATTCCGGGTTGTTGCGCAGTCTTGGCCAGGCTGCCCGCTACCGAGTGGAGTCACTTTTCTCTCTCGATCTACATTGCACCACTTTGCTGAAGCTCTACGAAAGTGTTATTCCAGCCAGCCAAAGCATAACTATGTCAAGCATCCATTAACTGCAAAAACCGCATCAGTCGCGATCGAACAATTCTGTATATTGCCGGCAGATGTGCTCCCACGTATACTCTTCGGTTCCCAGCTGTGCCAGTGCTTGCTTGACCTTAGCAAGGTCAGCTGGAGTTACATCGCAGACAATTCTTTGCAGGGACTCTTTGGAATCGAAGAAGAGAGCATTTCCTTTGGTAGTTTCACGGTTCGCAGGCACATCCCAGCTGATAATCGGCAGGCCGAGGCAAATCGCCTCGACGAGAGACGGGGATGTCCCGCAATAGGAATGGCTGTGAATATATGCAACCGCTCTGCTTCGGAGATAGTTGATTTCCAATGGATCGTATATTGCGTTCAGCGGCGTGATGTTAAGAACAGTACTTGCCAATTCGAGCATCTTACGCCCGTAGGCAGAAACCTGCCAATTCGACACCAGAACCAACCGTTTCTCCGGCATGTCTCTGAAAGCTTCGATAAGAATGTGCAGATTATTGTCAATTTGCGCTCGTGCAACACTCACAAAGTAAGGTTCATTGACGAACGGATAGCGGGCTTCAAGGTCAGGGTGATCTGTTGGCACGCTTACATGGTCACCGCCATAGCGAATCACTACGGCGTCAGTTCCGAAAGAGTCCTTGATACTTTTTTGCAAGACGAAATTATCAGCTACGGTTGTGGTGGCGAAACGAGCGCAAAGCCGGCAGCTTGCAAACATATACCTCTTCTCCAGCGCATGCAGCTTTTCCCGGTCCCACTCATTCAGCCCACCGAAGTTGACGATAAGGTTCTTTTTAAAGACTCGATTAATTGGGAGAATCATGCCAGCGACAGGACCTAAATAGAGAATCACGTCCGAGGTGGCGAAGGCGTAAAGAAGCGAAACGATGTCATACGGAAGACTCTCCCAGCCATTCGAATGAAGGGGAAGATAGACGAGGCGTGCGTTTAAGAAATTCGCAAGACGCTTGTGGCGGGGGGTGCGCTTGCAAAAGACGGTAAAGTCGTATCGGTCCCCAAGATGAGCTACGAGGTTTTGTGCGAGTGTTTCAAAGCCACCGTACGCCGCCGGAAGGCCAGCAGTACCCACGATGGCAACCTTCTTTCTCATCCTAGATAACCTGCGTAGTACTCGGATAGATATTCCTGGAGCGCGACCCTCCAGTCTCGCATTAGATTGATGCCACGCAGGCTAAGCTTGCGATTCACGAGTCGCTCCGACGGCGGCCGGGGCGCAAAGTATTCTTCAGCGAAGTAGGAACTGTCGACGGCGTTTAATCGCACTTTATCCTTCAGACCGAGGATGTTCAGCAACTCCTGCGCTACTTCGAATCGGCTCGTCTGGCCTCCGCAAACCATGTTGTACAGGCCCCATAATTCCTGTTCCAGGAGTAATTTGACGTTCCTGGCGAAATCATGTGTATAGGTCGGAGTGCCATCCTTGTCGTCCACGATGTTCAGTTCCGTGCGTTGGTCTCTGAGCTGTTTCATGAGCTTCTGGATGAACTTCTTGTCTTTGCGCGGACCGCCGCCCATCATCCATCCGGCGCGGCAAACCAGATATCTGTCTGCGTTCTCGACCACGAATCGCTCGCCAAGATACTTTGAGCGAGCATACACGCCAAGCGGATTCGGGGTATCCCAGTCGTCGTACGACTCCTTGTTACCATCGAAGATTCCGGCGGTACTGATATAAAGCAGAGGCAGGTTCAGCTGATTGGCGATGAGAACCGCATTCTCCACGGCAAGTGTATTGGTCGAGTAGGTATCGTCGGGGTGAGTCTCGCAATATTCGAGGTCAGTGTACGCGCCGAGATGGAAAAGGAAATCCGGACGAAATTGTGTCACAGCGTCGCGATATGCCTGGAGGTCGCGAAAGTCGAGAAACGATAACCAATCGTCGTTCACATCCAAATCTGTGCACTGGAGATCGTAATCTGTCTTAAAAAGTCGTTGGAATGCTTCGCCGAGCATCCCTCCGCATCCCGCCATATAAATTTTCTTCATGAGTTGTCTATGATTGCCGCATGCAGGTGACGTTGCTCTGGCAATGGTTTCAGAACCATTATCTCATACCGCGGCATCAGCCCATTCATCCGCAGCTCGGACGATTGTCCCAATCCAATTGGGCAATATGGCACAATTTTGCTGGTAAAGAGGGCGGTGGAAGAAACCGCTCCGTGCGACCTGGAGAGTGAATTCGATCGCGGCCGATTGGATGGAACCAAGCGCCGAGGGACGGTATTCTCCAATCGATGGTCCGGGGGCCCAGCTTGAGAGCTAATAGTCCTGCTGCATCTGTTCGCGCCAGTTTATCCTGCGGACGAAGACGACAAACTCACCGGGCTTGGCCTGGGCGGTCCGTTTACTGCAGTCGTTGGGCGCCACAACGCCGGATTTGAGTATGTCTGGCACTGCGTACCAATGGTCGACCGGGGCAGGCCTGTCCTTGGTGGAATCGCAATTTACATAGATCGACATGGTCCTGTCGTAAGTGGCATGCGCCGTCAGGAGCGATGCGTCCTGCTGCAGTGTCAACTTTCCCGACCCGTCCTCATTTTGCTGTACCCAGTCGGAATGGTCGGCCTGCTGGTGATCGACCCGAATCAGGAACCCGGTAGGCGTAATCAGGTTTCCGGTTCGGCTGTCGAGGAAGCGGATGGTGATGGACTTGCCCGATTGCGCCTGCACGGAGCCGCCCAACGCTGCCATGCACACAAAAAGCAAGAGAAGAATGGAACAACGTGGGACCATGGTTGTCACCCGGTTTGCCTACAAGATTACCATGACGAGTACGCCGTACCGTCGGCGCCGGATTCCTGGGAGCCCGAGTGGACATCGTCGATGCCAGGGTCGGTTTGGTCAATGGAGTGGAGCGCGTCGCCGGAATCGGTGACCCAGGTGTCTTTACTCTTGGTCATTGGGTCCTCTGGAATCGACTTCAGGTAGCCCTCCTGGACAAGGTCGTCGAGCGATTGGGGCGCCTTCTGCTTGTCCATGGTATAGGAGTCGATTGCGCCGCGAATGGTGAACAGGTCTTCCTTGAGCACTGCTTCCCGGGCCATCCTGACGGCGGCGGCAAAGCGCGGCACGGCCACCATCATGAGTATGGCGATAATCGCCATCACGATCATCAGCTCGACCAGCGTAAAGCCCGCGTCCTGTTTGCGTCCGATGCTCAAAGAATCCTCTTAGCGATTGCGGCAGAGTTAACTCCGCAAGCCACCTACCAGGTGGAGTATTTGGTGCCATCCAGGGCTGTCCCCTGGGACTTGGAATACACGTCGAAAACGCTTTGGCCGCCATAGGAGTCCGACGTGGGATCGTCCTGCATGGATCGCAGGCCCCACTCCGCCTTGCCGGTCATGGGATCCACAGGAATGTGGCGGAGAAACTTCACCTTCTTGCTCTGGACGTCTACCCCGTTCACCAGCGTTTCCAGGTCGGGCGGATAGTTCTGGCTGTCGACCTTGGTCTGGAATGCGTGCATATCGGCGGCGTCCTTATAGTGGTCGATAGCGTCGCGCATCTCCCACAGATGGTGCCTGAGAATGCGCTCGTTTTGGCGCTTAACCTGGAAGCGCGCAACCGGCACGACCACCGAAGCAAGAACGGAGAGGATTGCCACCGTAACGATCAACTCGACCAGCGTGAGACCACGTTCGGGGCCGCGGCCGATCCGGATTGGCTTGGCATTTCTCATGGCCTATTGCTCTATTGCACCACAATGGTTGCTTTGGCTCCGGTGGCCGGCACCGGCTGGCGCGTGCTGTTTTGCGGCGCTGCTTTAGTGATGGTCACGGCAGTTTCTCCCACAGCTTTGGCCTGGAAGCTGAGCACACAAATCGTCCCCGATCCGTTGACGCCGGCCGTTCCCGGCGGACGCGCAATGCTGATGGTGAGATTGCCAGGCCCATCGTCGGTGTGGATCGGGGTAGCGGTCTTTCCATCGCGGCGCAAAAAGTCGCCGGTGTCAAGATTTACCAGAGAAAGTTTGGCTGGATCGTATTGAACCTGCAAGGCAACCGAAGCAATATCCACACCACCCGAGAGCACAACAGGCACCTGAATTGTGGATCCCACAGCCGCCGGGGCGGGCGGTTGCCGAAGCGAAAAGCTCACAGCGCCTGGAGCGGCCAGATTCTGGTTGCCCGCCGCATTCCGCGAGCCAGGTGCGTTGCCGGAACCCGGAGGGCCAGGTGGATTGGGCGGTCCGGACGAATTTGGCTGAGCAACTGGGGTAAATGGACTCGGCGGACTGGACGCAATGGTTGAGGCGGCCGGGATGGGCAACCGGTTGGCATTTGCCGTTTGAGAATTCGCTTCTGCAGAATCGTGCATTTGCGTCAACGCCGCCGGGGCTGCAGCCATAGCGCTTTGGCCGGGAACCACGCCTACATTGGGACGCCCGGCGGCGGGACGCGATGGAACCGATGGGCCAAGCGCCGGAGCTGGGCTGGCCGGCTGCGCGGGGTTCGACGCAGGCGTGGAAGCGGGGCTCTCGTTTGGAGCATGCCGCAGCTCGATGGTGGCGCCTGCGCCGGTATCGATTGTGCGCAGATTCACACGGTCGAGCATCTGCGTGCGAACGATATGCGGCACCACCACAAAGACGAGCTCGTCGTCGGTCTTGGTAACATCCTTGGAGCCAAAAAGGTACTTCAGAATCGGAATCGAGCTGAGCCCTGGAATGCCGCTCCAACTCGACTGATCCTGAGTGTTCTGAATGCCGCCCAGGATGCTGGCCTCGCCCTCGCGCAGGCGTATGACCTGATCGACCTTGCGCTGGCTCAGGATGGGCTCGGTGACCTGGCTAATGGTTACAGAACCGGTTTGCGCTGTGACTTCGATAACGATTTTCAGCGTCACATCGTGGTCGAAATGAACCGTCGGCGTGACTTCGATATTCACGCCCACGTCCTGATATTGGAATTGCGTATTGACCAGCGAACTGACACCACCCAAAGCCGTCGCTCCCACACCCCCTCCCCCGTATGAGCCGGTGGCGATTGGAATCCGCTCGCCAATCTTCATGGTCGCCTTTTGCTGGTCGAGGGCGCGGATGCGGGGATTATCCAGAATCTTGGTATTCGCATCGGTCAGGAGCAGATTGGCCGTGGCCGAGCCGATGTTCACCGCGAAATCCGTGGCTTTCAGATGGGCCAGGTCGTAAAGCGACGGGCTGGTGCCGCTGCTAGTCGACCCGGTGGTTCCAGTTGTCCCCGTGGTTGTTGTCGTGGTGCTGGTGTTAGGCGGCTGCAGGGCAATGCCCACGCTGCTGGGCCAGGCAATTCCGAGAGTCCGCTCCCAGTTCTTGCTCACCTCCAGCACCGCAATGTCTACCACCACTTCAGCGCGCGCCTTGTCCAGGTCGTTTATCAGTTTTTGCGCCAGCAGCAACTCGTCGGGCGTGCCCTTAACAACAATGGCGTTCTGATTCACAATCGCCTGGACCTTGACGTTGGTGCCCAACACAGCGCGAACGGTTTGGACAACGTCGTTTACATCGTTTGTTTGCCATGCATTGCTGAGGTAAAAGGTCTGAATCGCCTGCTCATCCAGGTCGGTATGCTTGTTGCGGGTATTGGCAGCCACAAAGATGGTGTTCGGGGTGACGGGACGCCAGAAAGTGTTGGACATGGTGCCCACCACGCGCAGCGCGTCCAGCAGACCCATGTTGGTCAACTCGACCTGAATGCGCTTCGAGGTGTAGTCCGGATCAAACAGGACGTTGATGCCGGCGCTCTTGCCGATGGCCTCGTAGATGACCTTGGAGTCCTGGGTCATGCTGAGCGTGAGCGGCTCATTGGAGATGGGCTTGAGCTGGGCCGGTGATTCCATCGAGTCCAGATCCTGCTGCCTGCCCGGCTCTTCGGGAAGACTGGTCTCGGTCTGGGGCGGTAATTCACCGTGCCTTTTGCGAACCCTTTCGATCTCCTGCTGGGCGGCTTCGTTGCTGGGGTCTATCTCGGCAGCATGCAGAAACTCCACGAGCGCGGCCTGCTCGTCTCCGGCCTGCTGCAGCTTTCGGCCCTTCGACACGTGCGCTGCCGAGGCGGAGATCCGAACCCTATAGAGAGCCGTGCGGTAGGCCAGATCCCTGGGGGCTTTGGCGTTGGCTTTCTGGTAGAAGGTGACGGCCGCATCGTAGTCTTCTTTTGCCTCGGCGCTCTCGCCGCGTTTGTAATCGGAGTTGGCGGACTCCGCATGAAGGCTGACGCCGGCGAGGCCAGCCAAGGCGAGAACAGCGAGGATGGCAATCCGGCGAGCGGCGCCGGGAGGCAACAATACGGCTGGAATGGACCCAGGGAACTCGGCTCTTGAGATAGCCCGTGAAATAACGCGGCGGTTCATCGAACTCCCAGGCGTCTCAGCCGGCCCGCAATCCGCATGGGGCCCTTGCGGGCTGCCTTGGCCGCCCTTGACGCATACACATTTGCAATCGTCGTCGCAATTCCTGCTGGCGAATTTTCCCATCCAACGATGCCTCATTTTAGCAAAGCCCCGCGGTAGCCCGACTCTCGGCGGCTGGGAATGTGTCGTGGATCAAGCTGGCCGGAGTTATTGCTTGGAGCGGCCAGCGCCGGGCCATGGAAATTGCCTTAATGCTAGGATGAAGATTCGAGGATGCTTCCCAATGGCTCGCCAAACCAGCCATGTGATTGTTCAGCCGGACATTTCCGGTCCCAAAAAGGCGGTACGGCCGCGTGACCCTGTGGCCTCCGGCGAGCGGGATGCCGCGCACAATCGAATGGCCAGCCATAACTATTTTATGTTGGAGAAATTCGAGGCAGGGATTGCGTTGCGCGGCACCGAGGTAAAGTCCATTCGCGAGGGCAAGGCCAACCTGAGAGATTCCTACGGTCTCATCAAGGACGGCGAGGCTTTTCTGCTCAACGTTCATATCGGTCCTTATTCGCACGGAAACATGGCCAACCACG